>JACRUD010000077.1 GCA_014304875.1 Vulcanimicrobiota bacterium | reverse complement strand
CGTCGGGCCCAAGCGAGTGGCCGTCTCGCACCGCAAAAGGGTCGATGGCAACGCGCGCTCCGGGTTCTGCATCCGTGACCAGCATTGCGGCGCGAGCGGCCTCTTCCGCGACAAAGTCTGCGCTCGCCGGGTCGCCGGTGATCGTCGCCCTGGCATTGCCGTATGCCCGCCCGGCCGAAGCCAGCACGGCGACCGAAAGCGTCGCGCTCGATCCTGCGTCGTCGGTGACGGTGACGGATGTCGTGCCGACGTGCAGGCCGGTCACGTCGATGGAGCGATCGATCGGATTGAAGACCGGCTGGGCGACCGTCGCATCGTAGCCGCTCAAGACCACCAATCCGCTCGGCGGCGACTGCAAGTGCACAGAAACCTGGTGCCCCAGCAAGACGCGGACGGCGGACGGAGCGAACTGCACAGGCGCCGGCGAGTTTGACGCGGTTGGCGACTGCATTGGAGAAGGCTCGCCCGAACCGGTAGGTTCGGGCAAGGGCGATGTGTCGGGCTGGGGTGATGAGTCGGATGATTCCGACGGTTGCGGGGCCGCAGCCCGCAACGGCGGCGCTCCGGCCGGCGCGGCGACGCTTGGGCCTCGGCATGAGGCGGCGACACAGCGTTGCCATGAATTGGAAGCATCGCGGGTCGGCGCCGCCATGGTTTTGCCGATGTTGTTGCCATGCGCGAGAGCGGCGACAGCGGCGGCTCCAAGCAAAGCCGCATAGCCGATGATCGCTCCAGATGTTGCCGCTCGAAGTCGCAGCCGGCCGTCGCGATTCACTCTATGCTATTTGCTGCTCCTCGCGACCGACCGCGGTCGCTAATAGCGTCTTATACCCATGGCTCGGGAAGAGAACGGTGACCAGGTCCCGCTCGCATCTCTCGACGGTCCCCTGTCCGAACTTCGTGTGGTAAACGACGTCCCCGATGCGATAGTCCCCTTCAGGGGAAGCCGGGACAGGTTCTTGAGCCAGCCGCGCTCGGCAATTGTCGCACGCTCCGCAGTTTATCGTGTCGTAGTCCTCACCGAAGTAGTTCAGGATGAACTTCCTTCGACAGCTGCGAGTCTCGCAGTATTGCAGCATCATCGCCAGCTTGCTCTGGTCGTACGAACGCTTAGTTTCGTAACTCGCCAGATTGAGCGACATGTCGGATTTGGTCTTGAGCAGCGGCGAGAGTCCGTACATCGCCTTGGAGACGTTTCGGATAAAGCCCCCCTTTTTGAGCAGCGCGAGAACCACTTTCAGCTTGGTGAGAGGGAGCTGCGATATTCTGCGCAGGTCAGTGAGCGAGACCCCGTTGTCCTGGCGTTCGAAGTATTGCAGCGTCCCGAAGACCTTCTGCACTTCTTCGACATCCGGATACTTGCCGGTGAGAAAGTAGTTCTGCACCCTCGTGTCGCTCTGGCGATAGATCAAAAGGCAGGCCGACTCCTCGCTGTCGCGGCCGGCTCGGCCTGCCTCTTGGGTGTACGCTTCCACGCTGCCCGGCAAATCGTAATGGATGACGAATCGGATGTTGGGCTTATCGATTCCAAGGCCGAACGCATTCGTCGCGACGACGATTTTCACGTCCTCATTCATGAAGCGGTCATGGACGCGATCGCGGTCGGCTTTCTGCAGCTTGCTGTGGTAGACTTCCGCTTCGATGCCCAGCGTGTCTTTCAGATGCTGCGCGACGGTGTACGTGTTTTTGATCGTCGCCGTGTAGATGATGCCCAAAGAGTCGCGAAGCGAAGCGCTGAACTTCTTCTTTAGGATTCGCAACTTCTCATCATCGCTGCCTGCACGCAGCACTTCGTAGACCAGATTCGGGCGGTCGAACCCACGCACGATCGCTTTCGCATGCGGGATATTGAGCTGCGTCAGGATGTCTTCGCGCACGGAAGGGGTCGCCGTCGCGGTAAGCGCCAGCACCGTCGGGTGTCGGAGCCCAGCGATGACGCGGCCGAGATTCAAATAGGCCGGCCGAAAATCATGGCCCCATTGGGAGATGCAATGCGCCTCATCGACGACGAAGAGCGGCACGTGCAGCCTCTTCAGGACGTCGACAAAACTTTCGTCCTCCAGTCTCTCGGGAGTGACGTAGATAAGTTTGAGGTTTCCGCGCGCGATCAGTTCGAGATTTTTGTCTTCTTCATCGTTCGTCAGCGTGCTGTTCAGCGCGATGGTGCTCCCGATGCCCGCGTCAGCGAGCATGTCGAGCTGATCTTTCATCAGCGCGATCAGCGGCGACACGACGACGGCCGTGCCGGAAAGCAAAAGCGCCGGGAGCTGATAGCATAACGATTTGCCGGCGCCCGTGGCCAATATGGCCAGCGTATCTTTTCCGGCCAACACCCGCCGTATGACCTCTTCTTGGCCCGGCTGAAAACTTTCGTACCCGAAGTGACGTCGCAAAGCTTCGTTGATGTCGATGCCGACCGCCATGGTAGTAGAACGACCTTCCTTCAGGCAGTGAAGCCGCTGGTCAGGAGCGTGACGACAACGCGACAGTCGACCTCTTTAATGGAGGACCGTGGGCGTCTGCCGGGGCGCTGTGCTGATATGTTACCCGACTGCTTCCACCCTAAACTAACGTCGTGACCGGCCCGCTGGTTTCACCTTCACGTCACCGTCTAGGAAAGCCCGGTTGTGCGACGAACCTCAGGCATCCAAGCTATGGAACGCCAGACATCGTCGATTTCGCTGCCCGAAAACGTCGCGCTTTACCGCAAACACCGGCCTCCCGCCTTTGCCGACTTGGTGGGGCAGCCTGCGGTTGTCCAAGGCCTGGCGGCCGCCGTCGCCTCTGGTCGGGTCGTGCACGCCTATCTCTTTTCCGGACCCCGAGGGACCGGCAAGACGTCGGCGGCGCGCATCCTGGCTAAGTGCGTGAACTGCATGCGGGGCGGCCCGCGCCCGGACCCCTGCGGCGAATGCGAGGCCTGCACCGCCATCGCGGCCGGGACGGCATTCGACGTCGTGGAGATCGACGCGGCAAGCAATCGCGGCATCAACGAAATTCGGGAACTGCGCGAGCGGGTGAAGTTCGCTCCGTCGCGCCTGCGACGCAAAGTCTACATCATCGACGAAGTGCACATGCTGACGCCCGAAGCCTTCAACGCGCTGCTGAAGACGCTGGAGGAGCCGCCCGAAGCGGTTCTCTTCATCCTTGCCACGACTGAAATCGATAAGGTCCCGCTCACCATTCTCTCGCGCTGTCAGCGGTACGAGTTCCGACGCATGTCGCCGACCACTATCCGGGAACGGCTGGCCTGCGTCGCCGCGCGGGAAGATATCGCAGTCACCGAATCCGCGCTGGCCCGCATCGCCTACCTAGCCGACGGCGCGTTGCGCGACGCTCTGGTGTTGCTGGAGCAGGCTCGCGGCTTTATGGGTGAGCTCTGCATCGACGATGACGCTCTCGACAGGGCCTTTGGGGTCTCGCACCGAGAACGCATCGAACAGATCGTCGACGGCATCCGGCGAGACGATGCGAAAGACGCCTTTAGCGCGCTGGCTGAAGCGATTGACGACGGAGCCGACCCGAAGTGGCTCGCCCGGGAGCTGTTGCGCTTTTTCAGACACGCTCTCATCAGCCTCGTCGGCGCGCGCGTTCTGGAGTCGGAGATGCCGCTAGGCGACGCCGAAGCCATTGCTGCCCATGCGGCGCAGCTTGGGCGGACGAAAGTTCTCGTCGCCTTGCGCTGCCTGTCCGAGTGCGTTGCCGCTCGGTTCTCCCCCGCGCCGCGTATCGATCTCGAACTCGCGCTGGCGCGCATCATGCTGCCCGCAGACGAGCTCACCATGCAGAGCCTCACGGATCGATTGCGGACCGTGGAGGAACGCCTGGCACAAGCGCCGCCTGCTAAGCGGGGGGGGCCCGACTCCGGCGACGGTGCAACCGTAGGACCGCGGACGCGAAGCATCGCCAAGGCGGTTCCCAAATCGACCGGCTCGGAGCAAGCGGGCGGCATGGCCGAATCGTTGACGACGGCAAAGCTGCAAGGCTTGTGGCAGATCATCTTGAGCGGCGTCAAGGAACGCTCGCGCACCTGCCATGCCTGGCTGCAGCACGCGTCGGTCGCCGAAGCGAACGTTCACGAAGTGACGCTGTCGACCTCGAGCAAATACTTTGCCGACAGCCTTGCGGAATCGACCATGGCGGCGATCATCGTCGACGCTCTGAGTGAGGCCACCGGCGTGCGCCCTTCGATTCGGTTCACCGTGTCGGCAAAGGTGCCGCCGGAGTTGCGCGCTCCGCCCAGCGCCGTCGCGTTCGGCGATTTCAGCCTGGCGGAGTCCGTGCTCGGCGCTGACCTATTGTAACCACATCGTCGCCGTCAGTCCCCGAAGGAAGCAGTATGAACCAGCAGATGTTAAAGCAGGCCCGCAAGCTGCAAGAGCAGCTCGCTAAAGTACAGCAAGATCTTGCCAACGAGACGGTGAGGGGGTCGGCCGCTAGCGGTGCGGTCGAGATCACGCTGGACGGGCATGGAGGGGTTCGCAAAGTCAAGATCGATCCGGAGGCGGTCGATCCGCAAGATGTAGAGACGCTTGAGGATCTGGTGTCCGTCGCGTTAGCCGACGCGCAAGCCAAGGTGGCGGAGCTGTCTCGATCCCGGATGGGCCCACTCGCCGGCGGACTCGGCATCCCGGGGCTCTGACGCCGCACGTCCGTGGATTCGGTCGCGGGCCCTCTGTCCGCTCTCATCGGCGAGTTCGAAAAGCTTCCAACCATCGGCCCGAAGACCGCCGCCCGGCTGGCCTTTTATCTTCTTTCGGCCGATCCTGACGATGCGGCAGCATTGGCCCGCGCTATTTTGGACGTCAAGGAGCGCGTCCGCCTCTGTAGCCGTTGTTTTTCCCTGACGGAAGACGACCCGTGCCCGATCTGCCGGGATCCGTTGCGCGACGGCACGACGCTATGCGTGGTGGGTGAACCCAAAGACGTCTACGCCGTCGAAAGGACCATGAGCTTTCGTGGACGCTACCACGTGCTCGGCGGTTTGATATCGCCCATGAACGGCATCGGCGTCGGGAAGTTGAAGATAAAAGAGCTGGTCGAGCGGGTCGCCGCGGAGAGCGTCCGCGAAGTCATCATCGCGACGAACCCCAACGCCGAAGGAGAATCCACGGCCTTGTACCTGGCCAGGCTTCTGTCGCCGGCGGCCGTCAACGTGACGCGCCTTGCCTACGGTCTCCCTATCGGCGGCGACTTGGATTACGCGGACGAGATCACGCTCGCGCGCGCTTTCGAAGGCCGGCGCAGCCTCTAGCCGTCCTTGCGCGAGCGCGAGAGGATTTGGTGCGCAAGTGTTTTTGCCGATGCGATGCCTTCGCGATACAGAGCGCTCATGCGCTCGGCCGTCATCGCGTTGCCCGTTTCGTAGTATTGCGCCGCGGCTTGGCCGACGACATACGTGCCTGCGTAGGCGATTGCGGCTTTGATCGCGATGCCGGCGACCGGAATGAACCCGGCGAGCTCGCGGGCCAGCGCCCGCCAGCCGTAACCTCCGCCGATCACCGGGACCAGTTCGATGATGCGGGCAAACTCGGCTTTCTTCCCGTAGGCGGCCGCGATGTGCAGCAGCATGTTGATCTGCAACCCGGTGATCGCAACCGTGTCGGTGGCTGACGCGATGCCGCCGGTGAGAAGCCCGATGATCGGAATATGATCGGCCAACGCCGACGCGGCCGCGACCTTCAAGCAACGCGTCGCGCAATCGCCGACGAGCCTATTCACGACGGTGCCTCGAAAGGCCGGGAGCGACGCCGCCAAGGCGATCTCCGCGCCTCGATGCGCTTCGGCGATGTCAGGCAGCAGCCGCTTCCGCAGTTCGGCCAGCTGAAAACCGGCCACGCGATAGCGCCTGCCGGCCTGGCTCGCTAAATCCGGATCATCGTGCGCGGCCGAACTCAGCCCCACGCGCTCGACTATGAAAATCGGCCGGCCAGAATCGGCGATTTCGCGCGGCGCTACGGCGCCTGGCGAATCGACGGTATACAGCGCGCACCGTGCTGCAGAATCGCGCTCGAACGGCGTCTTCCCATCGAAGACCGTCAGCACGCCCGCGGCTGCTGTGCCGTCCGGGTCAAGGGCCGCGACGAGCGCCGCCGCATGCGGACCGCCGACGGGCAACCGCACCGGCTGCTTGGTCGCGGCGTCGATGACGCCTAGATTGATGCGATCACGGAACCGCAGGAACCACCCTAGGCTTCCGGTTTCTCCGCGTACCCTTCCCACCACTGACCCAAGATGACTTCGAGTGACTCTTGCGAGAGATGTTTGTCCAGAGACATATCCACGAAGGATCTTCCGAGCGCGCGCTGCTCATTGATGACCGTCGAAACCGGCACCTTCTCTTCGGCCGCTAGCCAAGAGGCCGCGGCGACGTCACCCGGGGAAAGCGCCAGCCTCAGCGTCGCATCGTAGTTGGGCGCTTCGATGCCGACGCGATCCCGAATCGTCCTGACCAAGGTCGCATAGCGGCCGGCCGGATAGCCGACGCCCAGCAGCGTGATGCGGCTGTACAACTGCCTCGCCTGGGCGGTGAAGTAGAGGGACTGCGCCTGTTCGGCTGCGTTCGCCGCCACGTCGAGCTGCGCGATGGCTGCGAGCGCAAGAGGTTTGAGGTCTTGTGCCGCGCGCGGCGACATGTCGCCGCCGAAATCCAGCGGCGTTCGATCGAGCTGGCGGAAGTACGCGTCTAACGCCGGCATGGCCTGCCAACCCAGCGCGAGCGCTCCACGAGCCGCCGTCACGCTCAAGACGAGTCCGTTCGACGACTGCGTCATCTGCTTGATCATATCCGGGTAAAAGGGCAGCATCGTGAGCGTGTTCCCGCCGACTGTGGAGCCGCGCAACGGCGCCTGCATCTCGTTGATGACGCTTATGTCATCTTTGTGCATCGAGCTGGAGTTCGTCACCACGTAATCGGACTTGCCGGTCAGCAAATTCAGATCTTTGGCCATGTGCTCGAGGTCGTTGATGACGCCTTCCAGGCGGCTGCCCGGCCTGATGTCGATGCGTCCGAAGTTCGGCACTTCGTAACTGATATTGTTCAGTCTGTCGTCGAGTTGCTTCTCGTCTTTTTTCGCAAGCTTCACGCGATCTTCGAGCGAGGCCTGATCCGCTTTGGCGATCCCGCCCGCAGTGGCGAGTTGCGAGCGCACCGGCGCGATGCTGGGTTTCAGGAGGGAGGGCGGGTCCGCGGCGGGGAGCAGAGCCATCTCACGGTTGGCAGCGCTTTCGGCAGCCATGCTGACATGCGGCGAGTGCCGCACTTCCGTCAGCGCAAGCTCGCTCTTGTCGAAATTGCCGAGCGCCAAAGAGACCTGACCCTTGTGCAGCAGCGCGATCTGGTTTGCCGAGTCTTGACCAAGCACTTCGTCGAGCTTGTAGGACGCGTACGCGTAGCGGCCTTCATCTTCATCGTGGATCGCTTGTGAAAGCAACTGCGCGGTGTCTGCCTTTGAAAGCGCGGGATAGCCCTTCAGGTGGGCGATGCGGGCTTTCGGATCGGGGTGCGACTCAAAGTATTTCTCGAAGCCGTTCGCATGGTCGCCGTATTCCTTGCCCAGCCGGCTCATGAACGACACCATGGCGTTGGGGTCGTAGTCGGCCCGGCTCATGAGCTGCAAACCATACTGGTCGGCTTGGAGCTCATCGATGCGCGACAGTTTCGAGATCGAGAGATCTCCGATGAGGTTGCCGAACCGATAGATGAATGGAGACGCGATCGAAAGCACGCCCAGCAAGATATTGAGCACTTGCGCTTTGGCGTTCAGCGTCACTTGGTGGCGCCGCTCGACGTGTCCGATTTCGTGCGCCATGACGCCTGCCAGCTCGTCGTTCGAATTGACGAAGTTCAGCAGTCCGAAGTTGACGTAGACGAATCCACCAGGCAAAGAGAACGCATTGATGTCGTTCGTATCGATTATTTTGAATTTGTAACTGATGTCCGGCCGGGCGCGATACCGCGCGAGGTTTGCGGCGACGCCATTCACCCAGTTGTTGAGCAACGGGTCGGACAGTATCTGGTTCTCCATGTCCACCCGGCGTGCCGCAGCCAGACCGATCCGTA
>JACRUD010000072.1 GCA_014304875.1 Vulcanimicrobiota bacterium | reverse complement strand
CTAGCCTTCCAAGCTGGATGTTGCGGGTTCGAGACCCGTCTCCCGCTCCAGCAAACTCGAGGGAAAGCCGCATCGAATATCACTTTGCGACATTTTAGCCTTGGGCTCGATTTCCCCCAACGTCCACCCTAGTGCATCATTGTGCAACGTTTCTGCTGCACTAACTGTTGCACTAACCCCTGTAGTTGAGCCCGCAGGTCGCGGCATTGTTCATGGGCTAGCGGACGGCTACGGCATGACCGATGGCTGCGGTTGCGCAGATGGTTAGACGCCACCCGATGGAGACGGTTGCCGCTTCGCGCTACGCGGTTCCCGCCCGCTGGCCCGCCGCTTCATCACAGGTTTCCGGCTGTCGCTAATGGTCTGGTCACCGGCTGGCCTTGGCAATGGCGCGGCTTGCAGCGCTATCCGCCAGCCCTCGGCAGCGGCGCGTCGGCAAGACAAAATGAACATCTCATGTTCGTCGAATAGGTCGACGACGTCCGCAGCCCCCGGTGCAGTCGGTTCTCGGCTTGGACCAGAGTCATCGCGCCTGGCGCGGTAGTCCTCAAGCGAGGTGACCGAATGCGGACCTTGTTGTGAGTGGCTGACTGTGGGTTGAGGGGCATCTTCTTCTGCCGTGCCGGCTAGATGATCCGGAACCGGCAAGCCTGCCGCTTCATGCGCGGCTACCAAGAGACACGAGCCTTTTCTAGGTGGTCGATCTCTTTGGGCCGGGAACGTCTATCGCGCCATCTACCCGCGCCCCCTCGATACGCGATAGTCCGCAAGAGAGACCAGTGCGCCCGGATCTGCCTGGTGTGACGGCCGCTCTGTAGGCTGAGGTGCATCGACTTCAGAACCGATTAGATGTTCTGGAAACGGCAAGCCGCCCGCAGCATAAGCGGCGCGCAAAAGGCTGAGGGCGTATGCCAAACGCTCGTCCATCGGTTATCGCTTGCCGTTCGCTGGCGTCTTTTTCGAAACCCCGAGCTCCTTTTCAAGCGACTTGATCCGGTCCATATCCTCGCCGTATCTTCTGTCTCCATCGGCCGCCTGTAGCTCAAAGTAGGTCTTCCACTTCGCGGTCTCAATCGCAGGAATCGGATTTCCCAAGGGGTCATTCAAGACAGCGGCGACAACGTGAAGCGCGAAGTCGAAGCCGCACGCCAGCGCTGTGCTGACGCCGGCGCGTTCATGGCTAGCTATCAAGCCCGAGGCCCACGTCGGACGTCGGCGTTGGGTGTCCGGCCGCCTGATGAGCCTTCGATATGGCGGCAAGGCGCCGTTCGACCGTACTAACGCTCGCTGACAGCGCCAGATCGGCGATGTACCGGCTCAACGTGACAGGCGAGGCTGGCAGCGTCTCAAAGCCGCGCACTCGGCACCAAGCATCGAAATGACGCAAGTCAGCGGCGTAGGCGCGTCGCGTGTTCGCTGCTACGCCCGCTCGTGCATAGTCTCGGGCCCGCTCATCGGTCTGCTGCAGCGCCAGGTTCGACGCGTTGGCCGGCATGAGCGCGGAGGGCATTCGGCTTGCTTCCTTCTTATTAGCGATAATGGAACGTTATCGTTAGTTAGAGTATATACTGAGATGCGTAAAGAATCAAGTAGTATTTGCGGGTTTATGTTATATACTACCGGTGAGGAACCGGCGCACTCGTGGCTGATGCCTAATCGCTGACGAGCAGCGCGGCATCGGGCTTGGTGCGCGCACGAACGAAAATTTGACTTGTCGAATAAGTAAACGTGGGAGGAGACCTGGAGGGTGAGCAGCAGTCCTAAACCACTGGGGCTATCGGCGCCCAGCGATTGGAGCATGATGGCCAGCGCAGCTTGTCTCTTAGCCGTAAGTCCCTGCGCGCACCCGCGCGTGGGCTGGCAGTTTATGGCAGTTTATCACGTTTCCCGTCGACGGGAAATTGTAGTCTTGCCAATCACTGCGGCTTCCATCCGATTCAAGAACGTCTCTATGCCGGCGTCGTGTCGAGCGGGCGCCTCGACTCCGAGCACCTTATCCATGCGCTCATACGCGCGGATCGCTGTATCTAGCCGCCCTGTGTCGCCTGGCATCTTCGCTTCGTCCGCGATTTTCAATGCACGCCTAGCGATTTGGTGATACCGGTCGTGTTGCACGGCGACCATATGCGATAGCTCGACATCGAGCTGGGCCTTGCGCTGGGTGAACGCTTCCCGAATGTACTCTCCAGCAGTGTGCCGGTTAATATCGAGCCGCGCGGCGATGTCTTGCACGCTCACGCCGTCGACGTGCAGTGCGTAGCACTTCCCCTTGAGTATTTCACGGCGGGCGGTGCTGCGAGGCTTTGCCATGTTCCGGTGTCTCCTGGACGATTATACCACAGAATCCCGGCACCGTGCCTTTATCCCCCGAGGCATGGCGTCGTCGCTGTTCAGTGCCTTATGACCGCGTTGGACTTTCGGCGGGGATATTACACGGGGCGCCCTGACGTCCGGTGTCTCGTTTAAGGCGCTGACCTGAGGCGGTAGATATCGGACAGGCGGAGACTGTGAGTTCTCGGGCGTAAGGGCCCGCCAAGGAGACTCACGTGCGCAAGAGCCGCTTTACCGATACGCATATCGTCTCGATCCTCAAGGAGCTCGATGCCGGCACGCCGGCGGCGGAACTGGCCCGCAAGCACGGCGTACATGCCAACACGATCGAGTCTTCGCCCGCCAGTTGCAAGGGCTGGCTCACGAAGGCGATGTGGCTGTCGGCCTAACGACGTCGGGGAGCTCGCCCAACGTACTGAAGGGACTGGAAGCGGCCCGTGGACTTAAAGCTACTACCATCGTCCTTACGGGCAATGGTGGCGGTCCCGTCGTGAAGGTTGCCGATATAGCTATCATCGGGCCTAACGGTCCTTCCTGGAAGGTGCAAGAAGTTCACCTGACATTGGGCCACATAATTTGCGAGCTCGTGGAGTTGGAGCTGGCGGTAAGACCATAGATAGCGTCAAATCATCACGGGTCAAGCGGGAACTCAATGCCCATACTGCAGCATATCTCTGTGGCTGGCGGGAACCGCAAATGCTCAATGATCGTTCACCGATATGGAACTGGAGGCATGGCGCATCACAGAGCGATGCCTGCTGGAAGTTCGTATCGGTGAAGGCAACTTCTGTTTCGCACTTGTTCAAGCGTCGCGCGCAGCGCTTTCGCGTGGTTCATGCTTTTGGCTCCCCAATTCGGGGCCAGAACTCGTCACCGGTCGCCAGCCGTTGAACGCGGACGTTGAAGCTAGGGGCGTCGTTAGCCTCGAAGGCCTCTCGTTTCATCACATCGGCGTTGCGTGTCGGGATCTCGACACCGAGGAGCGCGCTTTCGCAACGCTGGGATATCGAAGAGAAACGCCGGAGTTCTTCGACCCGATTCAGGGTATTCGCGGTCGCTTTTTGGTGGGTGGCGGCCCTCAGCTTGAATTGCTGCGGAACAATACAGAGCCCGGGGTCCTGTCAATTTGGCTCAAAAAGGGCGTGCGTTTCTACCACCTTGCGTACGAAACGAATGATTTGATAAGGCAAGCATCGGCGCTTGTGCAACTCGGAGCCAAGGAGGTCACGGCTCCTGTTCCGGCCGTGGCCTATGGCGGGCGGCTAATCTGTTTTCACATGTTGCCGAACTTGACCCTGGTCGAACTTATAAGCCGGGTATGATCGATCATCGGCCATGGAAGTGCGGCACAAAACTGGGTATGCCCATGCAAAATGTGGGGCTCCAGGGATGTTATCGGGTAGGAGACTGAGATAGAAACATTGGTACCGTCCGAAATTGCGAATGCGCACGCTAATATGGGTACCACAGATCTCATAGAGGCATTGTCGCGTCAACCATTGGCCCACGCGTCTGCGCAAGCCGTCCTTTCTGCACTGTCGCTCGTGGCTCCCGGCGCGTGTCTGCAATTCTTGCTTGATCACGAAATCGACGTCATCGGCGCTGTTTCAACCCGCGAGCTTTCAAAAATAATCTGTACAGCGATGCGTTCGTTCACAGAAGACGATGCCGAGCGCCGCGGGTACGCCTCGGAAATCATGCGGCATTTCCTCGACGTTCTTTCCGCCGAAGCAGCGGTGGACACACTGGGTGCACTCGGTATCGATTTAGGTCCTAGCGGAGAGGCCGCTCTTGAACGGCTGCTAGAGCGTTTTCCCGACGAGCCCGCGTTGCTGCGGATTGCTATAAGGGTAGCCCAAGGGCGCAATGATAGCACGCGTCTGGAGACTCTGCTTACCCGGCTCGGCTTAGCCGACAATACTCCAGGCACCGTCGCATTTGCTTATCGACTGCGGCAGCTCACCGTTTCAGCGGCGCCAGCGACAGTCCGAGTTGCTCTCGTAAGCTCATACACAATCGATAGTCTTGCCGCATATGTCGATCTCGCCTGTCGCACTATTGGTGTCGTTCCGGAGTTATACGTCGCGCCGTTTAATTCATGGGCACCCGAGATTATCGACGAAGCCTCCGGGCTGCGGCGCTTCGCTCCTGACATCGTCTTCCTCTCGGTCTCCATAGACGATCTGGTTCCTCAACTGATGCAGCACCCGAGCGCTGAGGCACTTAAAACCAGCGGCGATGCCGCGCTTGAGCGGATTTTGACCGTGGTGGAAAGCTTTACGAGGTGGGCCGAGGGAACACCGCTCGTCATTCACAGCTTTTATTCAGCTTTCACGGGACCGCTTGGTATCCTAGAGAGTCGCGAACTGATCTCGCGAAGCGGTTGGCTCGCTGGACTGAACGCAAGGTTGACGGAAGCGTTGCGTACGCTGCCGGCGTGCTATCTGCTCGATGTCGCTGAGGCCGTGACCACCGGGGGCGGCATGCTTGCCGATAATCCCAAACTGCGGCACATAGCATCGATGCGACTACCGCCGCAATCCCTTCGCAGTGTTGCGGAGACATACGTTCGCTACGTCGCGCCGCTCAAAGGACTCACGAAGAAATGCGTTGTGCTCGATCTTGATAACACGATCTGGGGCGGACTCGTTGGCGAGGACGGCAAGGAGGGAATCCGCCTGGGGAACAGTTCGCCGGGCTCAGAATTCGTCGAGTTCCAAGAATTTCTCAGCTCTCTCTCAGCGCGCGGGCTTTTGCTGGCTATAAATTCCAAGAATAATCCCGATGATGCTCTGGATGTGATTAGAACGCATGAAGCTATGGTGTTGCGCGAGTCAGCCTTTAGCGCAATACGGATTAACTGGAAGCCAAAACCCGAAAACATGATCGCCATCGCGGAAGAATTAAATATCGGAGTGGACTCACTCGTCTTCGTCGATGACAATCCCGATGAGCGCGAGCAAATGCGCCAACTTCTTCCCGAAGTGCTTACCGTGGAGTTGCCGAAAGACCCTGCGCTGTACCGTTCCACCATAGAGAAGCTGCCCCAACTTCAGACCTTATCGAGAACCTCCGAAGATCGTACCCGCACCCAACAATACCAAACAGCCCGCTTACGCGAGCGGACCAAGTTGAGCGCGAACAGCATCGACGAGTACTTGCGCTCGCTCGAAATCGAAGTTAAGATCGCAACTGCAACGAAAACGGTTTTCCCTCGAGTCGCGCAGCTTTTTGCACGGACCAAT
The DNA here is from genome assembly GCA_014304875.1 of Vulcanimicrobiota bacterium. Taxonomy (GTDB): domain Bacteria; phylum Vulcanimicrobiota; class Vulcanimicrobiia; order Eremiobacterales; family Eremiobacteraceae; genus Mawsoniella; species Mawsoniella australis. Next base: position 2,488 of record JACRUD010000072.1, on the reverse strand, counting down.
CAGTTCAACCTAACCACGCATCGCTACGATGTAGGGGAAATCCAACGTTTCGTAGATGATCCATCGCTGCGGCTTTGGACCTTGACTTCGAAGGACCGCTTCGGAGATCATGGCCTCGTCGCGGTAACGCTGGTTCGCGTGGCTTCGGCCAGCTGGGATATCGACAGCTTCTTAATGAGCTGCCGCGTGATCGGTTATGGCATTGAAAGCACGCTTCTAGCCTATGTCACCGAACAGGCCCGCGCGGCCGGGGCCACAGCACTCGTCGGCGAGTTTATCGAGACGAAGAAGAACGCACCGGCAAACAATTTTTACGCACGGCACGGCTTTCGCGCGGTTCGTGCGCTTGGCAGCGTGCAGCGCTGGAAACTTTCGCTGACCACCGTGGTACCGTTTCCTGCCTGGGTAAAGGTAGATGCACATGACGCCTGAAGTGCTCGTAGCCCGCGTATTCGGCCGTAATCCTTCGGAGATCGGGGAGCTAACTTCCCCGGAGACGCTTCCGGAGTGGGACTCTTTGGGGCACGTTACTCTAATCATCGAGTTGGAGTCTGCTTACGACGTGTCGTTCTCCCCCGAGGAAACGATGACCATGACCAGCGTCGGTGCGATAAAACAGGCGCTGCAATCACGCGGGGCGCAATGGTAAGCATGGCGCCGAAATTAGAAGTACGTCCGGTCGGCCCTGAGTCTTTCGACGACGTTTACCCGTTGCTGTTGCTGTTTGGCAACAGCAACATGAGTCGCGACGATTGGCGCCAAATGCTGTTCACGTATACATGGTGGGATGGCCCCGTACGGGGATACGCAATGTATGCCGACGGCGTACCAGTGGGTTTTATGGGAACAATTTTTAGCAATCGCCGCATCATGGGTCGCGATGAGGTGTTCTGTAATACATCAAGCTGGATCGTTCGCGAAGAACATCGTAACGCAAGCATCATGCTTCTCAAACCTGTCCTGGCGCTTCACGAGTGCACTATCGTGAACTTAACGCCGAGTGAACGCGGATACGCAATTTTTAAGAAATTTGGGTTTAAGCCACTTGAGTCCGAACAATTAATGATGTTTCCTCTCGCTTCGCCATCGCGAATCTTCGGTGGCTCGTTCACAAGCGATTCAAACGAACTTCTTCGTGACCTGCCGAATGAAGAGCGCACGATCTTTCAGGAGCTGTCGACAAGTCCGCGCGTCCGCCACGTGTTGCTTCGGCGAAGAGGCCGAAACTGCTATCTCGTTGCAACACCAGTCCGGGTCAAGCGCCTGCCATTTGCCGAACTTCAGTACATCGGAGACCCCAAGTTTTTTTGGGAAAATCGAGGGCTGGCGCATATCGCGCTACTGCGAACCATGGGAGCCGTGGGAGTCGCTGTAGATGGGCGCTTCACAACGGGACGAACCGTGCGGTGGGCGCTGCGTTATTCCGCAAAGCGTTTGTATCGGCCGGCTCACCCCGACACGCCACCGGACGCAATCGATGGGCTCTTCTCCGAGTTTATGACTCTTAAAGCCGCGGGATAGGAACAAGCATTCTTGCCTGTCTTCGGCATCAACCGTGTCAGGACCGGCCGCGCCGTTCAGCCGGTGAAATTCTGATAGCATACTCGGCCAGAACCGCCGAACGCAAGCGCTTTAACCATGGGCAGGCGCGGATGGATACCAGCGGTCCTGGTGATGCACCAGGTCGGGTGCATCCCCCACGCTTACTAGCCGGACTCCTTCCTATCGGCGTCGTTTCCGTCGAATCACGTAAAGTCGGAAATGCGGCGTTACTGTATCCGCAAGAAGCGCAGAATTGCCGCTATTTTGGCCAAGACCGGATAGGCGAATACGCGGCGGGCCGGCTCTGTGCTCGACGCGGCCTGCGCAAATTCGGCATCTTAGGGTTTCCGCTGCTCATTAGTTCGGATCGCAACCCGCTATGGCCCCCGGGCATTGTCGGCAGCATTTCACATACGGCCGGTTTCTGCGGCGTGGCGGTCGCTCGGCGTGGTGGCTTCGCGGGTGTCGGCATCGACGCAGAAGTAGTCGGGCGCGTCACGCCCAACACGTGGCCGCGCCTTTTCTTGTCAACTGAAGAAGGCTGGCTTAGATCACTGTCCGGTCTTCAGCTTGGGCGAAGCGCAACCATCATGTTTAGCGCAAAAGAAGCCTTTTACAAATGCCAGTGGCCGGTCACCGCCATATCCCTTGACTTTCGAGACGTATCCGTTGAAATGGAGCCCGCAATTGAAGCAGGACCTGGGACGTTTAGGATACGTCCACAGTCCGCGGTTTGTCGCTCTATGTTTGGTAACAGAGCACTGCGAGGCAGCTACCATATTGATGGACAGCTCGCCGTGACCGGCATCGCGCTCCGGAATAGGTAAGACAGTTAGGGTTACCGCGCTTTCTGCGGGTCTTCTCCCATGTTCTTACTCCACGGATAACTAGAAAAGCGGCGAACCTCAAGCCAACCGGAGGTACGCCTGGTGCGCAAATCCCGCTA
>JACRUD010000052.1 GCA_014304875.1 Vulcanimicrobiota bacterium | reverse complement strand
GTTATACTGATACTGCGCTATCAGAGTGCCGAAGAAAGCCTCCGCCTGCGCCACGCTTCCGATGACCTCGATGACCTTGCGATTGAGGTAGGTCTTGTAAACGCTGAAGCCCGCTCCGCTTAAGACGTATTCGACCATCGAATAGGTGTTGGGCGACGGTGCGAAGTTTGCGGAGAACTGTGTCGGAGTCAAAAACGCTCCGTACGAGGGGGATGACGGGTCGTTCACTGACTGCGCGAAAGCGTCAACCGCACTTTTGTTAGGATAGGCCAAAAACACCACCAGCCGAACCGGCTGAGCGGGCGGTGCGAGCCCGATGTATTGAGCAACGTTTGTGAACTGCGGCACGGTGGCGAGGATGCCATCGCTTACCGAAGCCTGCGCTGGAAACAAAATGACGAGTGTGAGCGCGCTCGACAAAAATGAGCCCCAAAAGAGACGCTTCATCGAAAAATCCCCCAATTTAGCCTTTACCCACTAGCTTTGCAATCTATGCCAAGCGTTCGCTAAGGCCGCCATCACGCCTCGGCGGCGATGGTTTCAGCGTTTGGTTTGATATCTTCTGCCGCGCCGCCCGGCCAAACTTGCGGAGGGTCCATGCCGACGGCGTGGCGGTAACTGGAGCACCACGCGAGGTAATCCCTGCGGGCGTCAGCCAGGCGGCCGTCTGCTACCAGGGATCGCAACCGCATGCGCACGGCCTCGAGATCGAAGGGAGCGACTTCGAGCAGGCGGTCCAGCAAAGACCGCTGGCGCACAGCGTCATTCGATCTCTCGCAGTCTCGTGCCAACCAGCGTAAAGCTTCAAGACATTCAGCGCGGAAGCGTTCGCGCTGGCGCCACTGCCAACCCGCATCCCCCAAGCCGTCCAAATAATCCCCACGGTAAAGGTCGGCGGCGAGCTGATACGCGCGCCGAGCCCCCGGTGCGTCACCGCGAACGTCCGCTTGACGTGCCTGCTCGATGTGATTCTCGAACAAGTCTGCGTCGACGACAGCGTCCGCAGGCGCCGCGAAGCGGTAGCCGTTGCTTTGGAATTGAACGACGTCGCCGACGGCTTTGCGGATCGCGCTGATCGTGACTCGCAGGCTGTCATGGGCAGCATCTGCATCGCTGTCGGGCCAATAGAGATCGATCAGGCGCGCTCGCGACACGGGCGCCCCCTTTGAAGCGATCAAGAATGCGAACAGCTCCGGCGCCTTGCGCCGTTTCCACGATTCCGGCGGCACGGGGCGACCGCTCAGCAGCACGCGAAACGGTCCGAGCATCTCCACCCGCAGCGCTCCAGCCGGTTCGGCGGGGCGCAACTCGGGAAGCAGGCCGCCCCCGATGCCCCAGCGCCGGAGATGCGGCTTGAGGCGATCGAATGCAGCGCTTCGCGTGCGCAGCAAGAATCGGTAGTCCCGCTGGTGGATGAGCGCGATCGCCGCCGTCGCTGCCGCGGCCGCTCGCCTGTCTATTTCGGGGTCGCCGACGACGGCGGCGCATTGGATCAAAATGTCCGCCACGCCTAACGCGGACGTCGCTTCAAGCAGCGCGTTCTTGCCCTGCCCCGCGGCTTCGCCTGCTTCGCCGGCCAATCGCGCCGCCGCGTGCGGGTCGCCCCGTGCCAGCGCACAGGCGGCTTGAGTGAGCAGAACCGGTGCGCGTTGCTGGTGGCGCTTGGCTCCCAGGAACGCGCTGCTTGCACGGTCGCCGAAGTATTCCGCGGCCGCCATGTCTTTCGAAAGCAGAGCACACTGCGCTAGGCCGTGTTCGATTTCAGGGAGCAGGAAGACATCGCCGGGGTCGCACGCCTGCTGGGCGGCGCGGAACTCATCGTCGGCGGCGACGACGCTGTCTCGCAGCAGCGCGAGCACGCCTCGCTGCTCGTGTGCGCGGGCCGCTATGCCGGAGGCGCCGACGTCGCGGGCCTGCGACAGGAGGGACTCGGCAAGCCTGTCGGCTTCCTCAAAGTATCCTAAAAGAGTCTTGGCATAGACGGTGTCGGCGAGCGTATGAAGCAGTGAAACCCGCTGGCCCGCGTTTTCTTTGAGCTTGGCGGCCCGCTCGTACGTCGACAAACCCGCGTAGACGTCACCGCGACGCAGCTGAGCGACGCCGAGATTATGCAGCACGAGACCCTGTGCGGCCAGATCACCCGTGGCCACAAGCAGGGGCGTGATGTCGCGATACATGGCGACGGCCTCGTCCAGCATGTCGGTTTCCAGTAGGACGGCCGCCAGAGTCGTGCGCAGGCTGTTCACGCTTGCCGGCTGCAGATGATCACGGAGGGCAAGCGCATCATCGAGCATCGACCGCAGCCGCTCCAACTCGTTGCGCGCGGCAAGGATGGGAGCCGCGCTGCGTACCGCCTCGGCGATGATGTCGTATTCGCCTGCGGAATGAGCGAGCGAGATGGCCTGCTCCAGCGAAGCTAAAGCGGCGTCCCACTCACCGCGCTCTCGCTGAACGCGCCCTTGGGCGGCCGAGAGCGCCGGGCTTTCTTCGATGCGCTGCTTTCCTATGCGTGCGATGAGGTTGTTCACGGCGCCGATGAGGCCGCTCCGCAGCAGCGCCGAACTTTCGCGCTCCAAAATGGCGGCGGCCGACTCGACGTCCCCCGCCTCTAGAAAATGTTCCGCCGCCGCGAGGAAGTCCGACCGCGCGGCGAGGTACTGCCCCGCGCGGCGATGCAGTGACGCGACCTGATCGGGGCTCGTGGATCGTTTAAGAGCTTGCTGGAGAAATTCGCGGAAAAGCTGATGCGAAGAATATGCGCTCGACGTCAGTCTCGTCACAAAAAGTCCGCGCATCGTCAAAGAATCGAGGATCTTGCCGGCGTTGTCGTCGCCGGTCACGGCGTTGCAGAGATCGATCTCCAAGCGGGCTGCGACAGAAGTGTGAAGCAGAAAGCGTTGCTCATCCTGCGAGAGGCTCGCCAACACTTCAGTGGCGAGGTATTCGAACAAATACCGGCGCGCTTCGTCGCCTTCACCGACGAATCCATCTGGTGTTGCGGCCTTACCGCTGCGGGGTGCGCTGGACGCGATCAGCGCCAAGCCCGCGGGCCAGCCTTCTGCCCGCCGTGCTAGGCCGGCGACGTAGCCTTGTTGCGCCGCTTCGTGCAGCATGCCGTGCAGGTATGTCTCCGCTTCGGCGGCATTGAACGCGAGATCGGCGGCTGTGATGGAATGCAGTGAAGCCGATGCGGCGAGGCGATGCAAGGCAAACGGCATGGATCGCCCGCAAAGAACGAAATGCGCCCCCAGGCGAGAGCCCCGTTCGACGAATTCGGACAGCGCGATAGCGGCGCGACCCCCTTCGAGTGCCTGCACGTCGTCGAAGATGAACAACGCCGGCTGCGGGAGGTCGCCTAGCGCCTCCGCCAGACGGTAACCGAGTTCTTTCGGAGTTCCCGGCGCCGCCGCACTGCTCGCATTGCCGCTTCCATCGGGGCGGCAACTGCGCAGCGCCGATTCGACGTGGGCCGCGAAAACCGGCAGATCGGCGTCAGTCTCGTCTAGGCTGTACCAGGGTGTGGGGCCTTTCCAGGCCGCGGCCGCCTCGACCGCAAGCGTCGTCTTCCCGTAACCGGGTCCCGCGACGATCGAGACGACCGGCTTATCGCCTAGGACGCGGCTTTGCAGATGCGGACGCTCTATCCACGACGGCGAAATTTGCGGCACTCTCAGCTTAAGCCGTTGGACAAGCACGCTTGTGATTTTCTGCCGCGTCGCGCAGGGCCCCTGGGCTTTGGTAACCTAATTGGCCGCGCGGATGGAGACACAGACGATACGCTTGCCGGTCAGAACGCCTTTCACCGTCCTGGCCACGGCGACTTCGCATGGTTGGTACCAGACTATGCCGTTTCGGCTGGACCCTGAGCTGGAGTCCCTCGAGCGTGCTGAAGCCTTGCGGGATGGTCGGGTCATGCTGCTCGGGATCCGAGACGAGCGTTCGTCTCGCCGCGGTTACCGAGACGTTATCGTCACGGTGCGTGGAGAAGGAGCGAGCCATCGAGGCGTCGCGCGCGAAATGATGCGCCGTTGCATCGCCATGCTTCATCTCGACGAGGATCTGAGCGGTTTTTACTCGATATGCAGGTCCCGTCCGGAGCTGCGCGTTGCCCTCAAAGCCGGAGCGGGGCGGTGCATGCGCGGCTCATCGCTTTGGGAAGATGCGGTCAAGGCGATCTTGGGAACCAACGTGCTCTGGCGCCAAGCCGTCGTGATGATAAATCGACTCGCTGAATTGGGCGACGTCTGCCCAGCCCGACCCGCTTTGCGCGCGTGGCCATCGCCGGGGCAGGTCACGCGGGCCGGGGAACGCTATCTGCGCGACTATGTCCGCGCAGGCTATCGAGCTCCGTACATCGTCGAGCTGGCACACCGCCAGAAAGCGGGCGACATCGATTTAGAGTCGCTCGATGCGCGCGCCGCCGGCATGGACAGCGCGGAACTGTTCAAAGCGCTCGTCGCGATCAAGGGCGTCGGCAAATCGTCTGCGCATTTTTTGATGAACCTGCTGCGTCACTACGATCACATCGCGGTGGACAGCGCCACGTACGCGTACGCTAAGCGCGCGCTATTCAAAGGGAAGCGGCCCACTGAGCGGCAAATCCGCCGTCGCTTTGCACAGTTCGGCAACTGGCAGTCGCTCGTCTATTGGTTCGCGCGCTGGTCTCCCGGACTGGCGTGGTGGGAGGATGCGCAGGGGCGCGCCTCCTCGTAGCAAGGGCGAAGCGACGCGAGGTGTTCCTCCCGCAGCGATCGCTCGCTGGCGGAGAACGCGCAGACGCGCCCGGCGCTTGCGCCGGTTGGCAGTGGTGGTGATCGTCGCGCTATCGTGCGTTCTCGCCATGGCGGTGGTCCGATTTCATCGCGCGCCGCCTTCGGACGTCGGTTTCGCTTCCACCGTGTTGCCGGCATCGTTCAAAACCGACAGCGGGCCGCCGTTCTCCAGCCGTTTCTTAACCGCCGGCGTTCCCCTGAGCGACCCGGACCGGCGCAGCATCGCGGCCGACGCGGCCGACGTCGTGAACGGTTCTGCCTTTCCGGCCGCGACCGGCGTGCTATTGCTCGACGCCCGCTCCGGCCGAACGCTCTACGCTCACAACGCTGACGTCCCGCTCACGCCGGCTTCCACCATCAAGCTCATCGTGGCCGGCACCGCTTTGCATGATTTGGGGCCGGCATATAGGTTTCGTTCTCTTTTAGCGACCGACGGCACGGTTCAAGCCGGCGAGCTGCACGGCAGCATTTGGCTGGTCGGCGACGGCGACCCGGATTTGCTCAGCGACGACCTGCGCGCTGCCGTGCGCAGCTTACGGTCCGCCGGCGTGCGGCGCGTCGCGGGAAATGTCTATGCCGACGGTTCCGCTTTCGGAACGGAGGCTGCGAATAGGACATGGTTGCTGGATGACCTGCAGTACGGTTATGCGGCGCTTGCCAGCGCGGTCAGCATCGGAGGCGGCACGGTCCAGTTCACGATCACGCCGGATGCGTCCGGTAGACGGGCCGCCGTCGATGTCGACCCGCCGGCTGCCGCCGAGAAAATGGTCGGCGAGGTGTCCAGCGGACCAGCCTGGAGTGAGAACACCTTGCGCATCGACCCGCTGCCGGCCGGCTGGGGCTTCGCGCTGTCCGGAAGCATTCCCGACGGACCGCCGCAAAAGTATTGGCGTAGTCTCGAACATCCAACCGTCAGCGCTGCGCGAGCGTTGCGGGCGCTGTTGTTGCAAGCCGGCATCGCGGTGAACGGCGTGGCCGCTGCGCGCAGAGCGCCGCAGCATGCGACCGAGCTGTGGTCTCATCGCTCGCGCCCGCTTCAAGACATCATCAAGAAAATGGCCTTCGATTCCGACAACCACATCGCCGAACAGCTCCTGCGCGCCGTGGGCCTGCAAGCGTACGGCAGCGGCACGCTTGCGAATGGTATCGCCGCCGAGCGCAGCTTCCTGCATCGAATCGGGGCGGACGATAAGGGCATCGTCTTGTCCGACGGCTCGGGTCTGTCGACGGCCGACCGGGTCACGGCCCGCGTCTTGGCTGCGGTCCTTCGATCGATGGTGAGACAAAGCGACGCTGCGGTGCTGGCTTCGCTTTTGCCGCGCGTCGGCGTCGATGGGACCGCGAAATACCGGCCTTTGGAAGAAGACGCGAAGGGAAGAATACTCGGAAAAGACGGCTACATCGAAGGCGCAAGCGGTTTAGCGGGCTACGTCAAGACCGCGCATCACGGCGTGCTTATCTATGCCTTCTTGGTCGATGACTGGCAAAAGGGGCTGGATGCTATCTGGAGCGGCGAGGACGAGCTGCTGGCACGCCTCAGCCGTCGCTGACGTTCCAACGATAGAGGGGCCTGAAGCGCTGCCGCGATCGCCGCGGTCACACAGCTTCGGGGCGGAGCCTGCGACATGAAAAATGCGTTCAACAAAGCGTCACGTGTGGTCAACAACTCGTGTGCCCACCCGCTGATGACGGTCGCAGTGTTTGCCCTGGTCATAGGCTGGGCGCTTACGGGACCGCGAGCTCACTATTCCGACACGTGGCAGCTCGTCATGAATACGACGTCGTCGATCGTGACGTTTCTCATGGTGTTCATCATCGCAAACGCGCAGAAGCGCGACACCGAGGCGCTGCTCCTGAAACTCGATCTGCTCATCGCCGCCAATCCGAATGCGACCAATAAAGCGGTCGGCTTGGAAGGACGTTCCGAAGAGATCGCAGCCGCGGTCAGGGACGAGATCGCGGAGCTGGCCAAAGATCCTGGGATGGGGCGGCCCTAAGCGTCTCAGCTCCGAGCGAAGCGCACGAAATCCGGCCCATCGTCGTTCCGTTACTATGATGGCGGCGTCGATGCGGCTGTCCGGAGGAAAGCCCATGCTCGAGATAACTCCAGGCGATCGGGGGCTGGCAGCGCGGCGCCGGCTCGAAAGCTCTACGCTTGCGGTCTTGTTCGCCGCAGGCGGTCTCGTCGCCGGTGCGCCGTGCGCCCGCGCCTCGACTTCAGATATCCCTGCTGTGGTCGAAAAGGCAGCGCGGACCTTTTCCAAAGAGACGGCCGGCATCGTCGGGTTCCAGCGGCATTTCCAGACGGAGATCCATGGCGGCCCTATCAATCATAGCGAAGTAAGCGACAGCGACTTCTTGATGACTGACGGCGCGTTCACGAAGATCAAATATACGCGTATCGTTGAAGACGCCAAGGTTTACGGCTCGTCCCAACTTGCCGGCCGCGATGCGGACGCCAATGGGAAGTGGAAGCAAGGGCGGGTCTTTTTCAAAGAGCCGTACGATGCGCGCTATCTTGCCGACTACAGCTACGCCGAATCCGGCAACTGCGACGGCTGCCCTGCGGATGCCGTCTCTATCCGTTTCACAAGCAGGCTGAATGACGACCAGCACGGTGACGGCACGATGATGATCGATCGGAGCAGCGGTCATGTGGCGAGCCTGACCTACACGCCGAAAGTCTTGCCGCAACACGCCACCTCCGCGACGATCACGGAAACGGGGGGCCAAGCGTTGCCGGGCATGTGGTACGTCACGCATATCGACCAGCGGTTTCGCGGCCGAGCCTTTTTGGTGTCAGGCAGGGCGACGTTTACGGCGAACTTCGACCACTTCAGACGCTTCGATTCTTCGAAGGCGGCATCGGCGGCGTTGAGCGACGGATCGATATAGCCTCGCGGTACGGCCGGACGGACCTTAAAGGTCCGTGGCTACATTAGGCTTTGCATGGCGTTCGAACGGCGTGATTTAGCGCCGCCGCTTTAGTGGCGGCCTAGTCGTCATTAGTCGACGACGGCGCATCGGATCCACGTAGGCGGCTTTGCACCAGTTCTCGAATCGCGCGTCGCATGCAAGCGCTTATGCTCGCCGTTACGATTGCCGTCGCCGTGGCGGCGTCGGCATCACGATTCATCGCAGCGGAAGGGCCTTACGCAAAAGCTCCAGCGCTCGGCATTCATATCGGGACGTTGGGGCACGGCCGCAACGACGCGATCACCGACGTAGCCGGGGTCCGGGTCGGGCAAATCACGCATATCGAGGGCGCAGGTCGTCTCATCCCCGGCCGCGGTCCGGCTCGTACGGGAGTGACGGCGATTATTCCACGGGACGATGTTTGGCACAAAAAGGTATTCGCGGCGGCCTGGGCGCTCAACGGGAACGGTGAGATGACCGGGACGACCTGGATCAACGAAGCCGGCTGGATGGAGGTGCCGATTCTGCTAACCGACACGCTATCGGTCGGCCGAGTCGACGACGGTGTGGTATCGTGGATGCTCGGGCGTTATCCCGGCATCGGGACGACTGATGACGTTCCGCTGCCGGTCGTCGCCGAGTGCGATGACGCATTTTTGAACGATCAGCCGGGACGGCATAATACGGCCGCCGATGCCGTCGCGGCTCTGAGTGGAGCAGTAGGCGGCCCGGTGTCCCAAGGCGGCGTCGGGGCGGGGACCGGGATGGTGTCCTTCGAGTTCAAGGGCGGCATCGGTACGGCATCGCGCGTATTGCCAGCGGCAGCGGGAGGCTACACGGTCGGGGTGCTGGTCAATACCAATACCGGCCGGCGAAATGAACTGACCGTCGCGGGTGTTCCGGTCGGCAGCCGGATCGGCGATTTTCTGCCCAAGGAGCCGCACGCCGGCGACGGTTCCATCATCATCGTGATCGCGACGGACGCGCCGTTGCTCCACGATCAACTGCTCCGTCTAGCAAAGCGGGCAGCTTTGGGACTCGCGCGCACCGGCGCAACCTCCCGGACGGGCAGCGGTGATCTGATCATCGCGTTTTCCACGGCCAACATCGTGCCTCACTACCCCCGGGCGCGTACTTTTACGGTGACCGTCCTCGACCAGTACCACATCAACTCCCTTTTCGATGCGACGGAGGAGTCGACCGAGGAAGCCATCGTCAACGCGCTGCTGGCCGGTCGCACCATGGTCGGACGCGACGGCAACACGGTCTACGCATTGCCGCACGATCGGCTGATGCGCATTCTCCGAAGTTACGGGCTCTAGAACGCGGCGCTCCGCGTCACAAGACTTACCGGCGCCGCGGATGCGTCGGACGTCCAAGCACGCCGACACGGCGGCGAAATCCTACGCAGCAGCATGCTCGAGCGGCGTTTGCCGGGTGGCTGGTTGCTCTTTGCGTGTGGCCTGGACGCACGCCGGACTCGCGTTCGTCACCGGAGAGTCGCCGGGCGCAGCGGCCCAAGTCCGGCGGCGACTGCGCATGGAGCTCGTCGGGCGCCCCGTGCCCAAAGTGATCGCACGCGCTCTCAAGCGGGCTGCGACGGCGAGCGTTGACGTCGACGTTCCGATCGATCTAACCTGGGCTCGTGATTTCGAGCGCGACGTGCTCATCGCGGCGCGCGAAATACCGGCCGGCCAGACGCGCTCCTACAGCTGGCTTGCGCGCCAGGCACGCCGGCCGCTGGCGGTTCGCGCCGCGGCCAGCGCTATCGCCAATAACCCGCTCTGGCTCTTGGTGCCATGCCACCGAGTGATCTATGCGGACGGAACGCTCGGACCTTACGGCCGAAAGGGCAATGCTCGCAAGCGCGCTTTGCTCGCGCGCGAAGGCGTAAAGCTGCCGTAAGGGGAGTCCCGCTCCTCCGCGACGGCTGCTTGGCGCCGTCTCGGTCAGGCTACGAAGCGCCGGGAGAAGTGCGCCGGCCTTTTGCCGCGGGTCCCATCTCGCTCAATGCGGCCGCCAGGACGGCTCTCAGCTTCACCAACCCGGCGCCGGTCTTGGCGGACAAAGCGACGCCGTCGACGCCGGCGCTGAAATCTTCGGCCGCGTCGATCTTGTTCCATGCGATGATGAGCGGTTTGTCACCCGCGCCGAGCTGCCGCAAGACCGCTTCAACCGCATGACGTTGGCGTTCCCAGAACGGGTTGCTCGCGTCGATGACATGCAGCAGCAGCGAGGCATCGACGACCTCTTCAAGCGTCGCCCTGAAAGCCGCGACCAGTTCCTTCGGCAAATCGCTGACGAACCCGACCGTATCGGCGAGCACCGCATAGATCCTGTCGTTCAAACGAACTTTCCGCAGGGTCGGATCCAGCGTGGCGAAGGGCTGATCCGCGACGAAGACTTTGGCGCCCGAAAGAGCGTTGAGCAGTGAAGACTTGCCCGCGTTCGTGTACCCGACGAGCGCGATAACAGGCGTGGAAGCCCGGCTGCGACGCTGCTCGTGACGCCGTTTGGCGACGACGCTCAGTTCCTTTTCAAGCCGGGTGATCCGCAACCTGATGCGGCGCCGATCCGCTTCGAGTTTTGTCTCGCCGGGTCCGCGGGTGCCGATGCCGCCTCCCAATCGCGACAGCGCGTCGCTTGCGCCGATGAGGTTCGCCGCACGGTGGCGCAACTGCGCCACCTCGACTTGCAGCTTCCCTTCGCTGGTTCGCGCGTGTGCCGCGAAAAGATCCAATATGACGACCGAGCGGTCCATCACCGCGATATCCTGGCCTAGCTGTTTTTCGAGCGCATTTCTCTGCCGGGGCCGAAGAGGGTTCAGCGTGACCACGGCATCGGCGCCGGATTCTTTGATGGCATCGGCGATCTCGCTGACCTTGCCCGACCCAAGCAACGTTGAAGGGTCGACCGAGGGTCGCCGCTGCACCATGCGCCCGACTATGTCGGCACCGGCCGCGCGCGCCAGGGCCTCCAGCTCCGCCATCTCGACGTCGAAGCGGACGCGATCGTCGCCCGTGTCCACGCCTGCGACGATGATGCGCTGACGCGGCGACGCGGTGGCTACTGTGGTCAGACGGCGGTCAGGGTCGGTGAGCCGCGTCGCAGACCGAATGCATGGTCGGCCACAGGAGTGAGCGGAGTGAAGCGCAGTTGGGTTTGGTAGGTCGAAACGAGCAACTCGATGCCGCCGCGGACCGAGCCCTCTTCAGCGACGCATTTGCCGAGCTTCTTGTTGAAATATTCTTCCAGATTGCTGAGGGCGTGCAGCCAGTACCGGTCCTTGGTCAGGCGCTTTGCATCGAAGCGATTCTTATCGACCAGCCAGACGTAGACAGGCTCGCTGCCTTCGCGAAATCCCAGGACGAAAAGCGGAACCGGCTGAGCCGTCGTCTCGTCATCGGGATGGAAGCTGCAGATCGTGAAAAATTCCAGCAGGACGTGTTCGGGCTCGATGGGTTTGCTCACGAGCGCCTCCTCTTGTCGCAACGGGAAGGTTGACGCGGGCCCGCCGGCCCGCCGTCCGTCGCGGGATTTCTTGGATTACCCGTAGACCTCCCGCATCGCCGTTTCCAGACGCTGCAGATCGCCGCGGATGCTATGATTGGTCGCCGTCAAACGATTGCGATCGATGCAATAGGGAAGGTTATTGAACTCGGGCGCCAGGATGAAGTACGCCGTGGGCGAGATATCGGTCAACGGGTAGTCGCCTGTGAACACCGGTTCGGCCGCCGGGGAACCGATGATCCAGAAGTTAGACGCCCCTCCCGCGACGCAGCGCCCTTGCACGCCTCGCAACGTGAGAACCGGGCTGTCGGACCGAGGCGGCGGCTGCCGGCTCGACAACAGGCGCTTGGCGACTTCCTTGGACGTTCGCCCTAAGTGCGCGTTCACCCAGTCTTGTTGCGGATCGCTTCGCTCGGGCGGCACGGTTGCGCGGTTCGACGCGGGCGAATGAAGCTCCGCCAAGTCGGCGACGGGCGGTTGATGGATTCGCGCCGCTGCCCCGGGCGGCTCTGCACGGAGGTCAGTGAAAATCCAGTGCCACATCCAGCGACCTGGCACCATGGGTCAGCGCGCCGACGGATATGACGTCGACGCCGGTCAGGGCGGTTTCGTGCACTCCTTCGAGACCGACGCCGCCCGACGCTTCCACCATCGCTCGCTCGCGCGCTTGCCGAACCGCCTCCCGCATGTCTTCGGGTGCCATGTTGTCGAGCAACACCGCATCGACGCCGGCGCCAAGCGCTTCGGTCACTTGCGCGAGCGTATCGCACTCCACCTCGACGACAACACCGCTTCCGTTTCGTTCGCGCGCCCTGCGCACGGCTTCGCCGAGCGAACCCAGCGCCGCTATGTGGTTGTCTTTGATGAGAATCGCCTCGTGAAGGTCGAAGCGGTGGTTGTAGCCTCCTCCGGCCCTGACCGCGTAGCGCTCGAGCGCCCGCAAGCCGGGGGTCGTCTTGCGCGTATCGACGATGCGCGCGGGCAGGCCGCCAAGCGCGCTGACGTAAGAGAAGGTGAGGGTGGCGATGCCGCTCAGACGGCCCAGGTAGTTCAGCGCCACCCGCTCAGCGCCGAGCATGCCGCGAACCGGGCCATCGATAGAGGCGACGGCGGTGCCTGCCGCGACCATCGCACCGTCATGGGCGGCCAGACGGAGTTTGAGTCGGGCGTCGGCTAGAGCAAATGCGCGCTCGGCAATAGCCAAGCCCGCAACGATGCCGCGCGACCGGAACACGATGTCCGCGCCGGCGCGCGCATCTTCATCAACGACCGCTGCCGTCGTGATGTCTCCTTTTCCCACGTCTTCCCGCAGCGCCGCAGCAATGGCTGGATCGAAGGCAGCCGCCTGGTCCTGCGTCATAGGCGAGAAGGCGCCGTGATTCTGATAAGGGTGACGCATCAGCGCTCGCGCAAACCGGCGATGGGCTGCAGAGAGTGTCCTTTGGAGTCCCAGACGATGCGTTGCTGCCATCGGGAATCGTCTCGCTTCGGAAAGTCGCGCCGGAAGTGGCTGCCGCGGCTTTCTTCGCGCAGCAGAGCCGATTCGGCGATCAAGCGGGCTGCGGTCAGCAGCGCGTGCCCTTCAAGTGACTCGGACGCAAGGGGCGCCCCCGGCGTTGGCCAGTTCGACAAAGAGCTCGCGGCCGTTGTAAGGCTCGGGCCGTCGCGCTCCACTCCGGCCGCCTGCCACATCGTATCGGCGATCGCATGGCGATGTTCCGGAGCGAAGATCGCATCGCTTGGGTGATACCCTGCGAGCGAAGTCGATTTCTCCGGCGGTGACTGCATGGCGCCGATGTCTTCGGCGGCGCGCGAGGCGAAGACCAGGCATTCAGCCAGCGAGTTGCTGGCCAGCCGATTCGCGCCGTGCAGACCGGTGCAAGCGCATTCGCCCAGCGCGTACAGCGACGGCACCGACGTGCGGCCCCACAGGTCAGAAACGATGCCGCCCATGTGGTAATGCGCCGCAGGAGAGACGGGGATCGGAGCGTCGCCGATATCGATGCCGTACCGTGCGCATGCCTCGGCGATGTTCGGAAAACGCATGCGCACCATGTCGGGCGAACCGA
This sequence comes from Vulcanimicrobiota bacterium, assembly GCA_014304875.1. Taxonomy (GTDB): domain Bacteria; phylum Vulcanimicrobiota; class Vulcanimicrobiia; order Eremiobacterales; family Eremiobacteraceae; genus Mawsoniella; species Mawsoniella australis. The sequence goes on along the minus strand of JACRUD010000052.1, from coordinate 25,048 downwards.
TCGGGCGCATGTCGAGCAGGACGTGATGGCTGGACCGCTTTTGCAGCTCGTGCCAGATCGCCCGGGCGACGACGTCGCGCGGCGCAAGTTCGCCCCGCGGATCTTCGTCGAAGCAAAATCGCCGTCCGCAAAGATCGGTGAGAATCGCCCCTTCGCCGCGCGCCGCCTCGGAGACCAGCATGGCTGGGGCGCCTTCAAGCGCTAGAGCGGTGGGATGAAACTGAACGAACTCCAGATCCGCCAGCCGTGCGCCGACCCGCAGTGCGAGCGAGAGCCCGTCGCCGGTGGCGGCCGGCGGATTCGTGGTTCGAGCAAAGATGCGGCCGCAGCCGCCGGTCGCCAAAACCGTCGCAGAGCGCGCCGAAACGATCAACGGCGCGCCGTCGGATAACAGCAGCGCTCCACGACACACGCCGCCGTCCACGCGGAGCTGCATCGCGGTTGCGCGCTCGAGCAGCGTGACGTGGGGGTGGCGCAACGTGCGGGCTATGAGGGTGGTCGCAATCGCATGCCCGGTCGCATCGGCGGAATGCGCCACGCGCGCTCGGCTGTGCGCCGCCTCGCGGGTGAGCTCAAGGCCGCCGCCAACCGTCAGATCGAAGGGCACGCCCATCCGGCGCAGTTCCTCAACCCGCTCCGGGGCCTCGGCCGCGACCACGGCAGCAGCCCGCTCGTCGCAAAGGCCGGCTCCCGCCGCGAGCGTGTCGGTGAAATGGGCAAAGGCGGAGTCCTCTTCCAGGTCCAGCGCGGCCGCGACGCCGCCCTGCGCCCAAGCCGTATTCGATTCCCCGACGGTGCCTTTGGTCGCGAGCACCACCGAACGCCCATGAGAGGCGCAGCGTAAAGCGAGCAGCAAACCGGCGGCCCCCGAGCCGACGATCAAGACGTCGGTGCGAAGCGCCGCGGGCGTGGGGACCGTCAGGCGATCGCCATCATACGCTCGATGCTGAGTCGAGCTCGGCTCATGATGTCGGTCGGGATCTCGATGGGGGTGCGCTCCTGCTCCAAGCAAGTGAGGACCTTTTCCAGTTCCACGTACTTCATGTAAGGGCAATGCGGACACGGCGCGATCGAGTGAAAGCGCTTGTCGGGGTGCAGGTCCTTCAGGCGCATCAGCAGCCCGGCTTCGGTCAGGATGATGAACTCGCGCCGATGGCTGCGAGCCGCGTAATCCATGATGCCTTGCGTGCTGCCGACGTAGTCCGCCATTTCCAGTACTTCGGGGGCGCATTCTGGATGCGCCAGAACGAGCGCGTCGGGCGACAATTTCTTGCGCGCCTCCACCATCGACGGGCGGATGACGAAGTGAGTGGGACAATAGCCGTCCCACGAGATGATCTTCTTTTCCGGTGCATTCTTTTGCACGAATGCCCCCAGAAACTTATCCGGTGCGAACAAGATTTCGCGATCGGGCAGGGAGCGCACGACCCGCACCGCGTTCGTCGACGTGCAGCAGATATCCGATTCGGCTTTGACTTCGGCATACGTGTTGACGTAAGAGACCAAGGGCCGGCCGGGATAGCGGCGGCGGAAATCGCGCGTCTGGTCCGCGGTCAACATGTCCGCCATGCCGCAGCCCGCTTTCATGTCCGGCAGCAGCACGAGCTTCGCGGGGCTCAACAGCTTGGCCGTTTCGGCCATGAAGTGAACGCCGCAGAACACGATCGTGTCGGCATCCGTCTTTGCCGCCTCGCGGCTCAAGTTCAAACTATCGCCGATGAAGTCGGAGACCTGCTGCACTTCAAGACGCTGATAGATGTGCGCCAGGATGACGGCGTTCTTGCGCTTTGCAAGAGCCCGGATGCGCTGCGCTAGCACCTGTAGCTCCGCCGTCTGCGATCGCGCGCGAGTTCCATCATCGACGGGAAGTGTGAGGGCGGACATCATTTTTGCTCTTCGACGAGGAGCGCTGCCCCGCCTGGATTGGCGCCGGAGGAACGCTACGCTGCCGTCTGCAAGACAATCAGGGACGTGCCGCCTCGCAAGCCGTTTTTCATCCAGATATCCGACACGCATCTGTTCGAAGATCCGGCGGCGCGGCTGTGGGATGTCGCTCCCGACGCCATGCTCGATCGAACGCTTGACGTGCTGCTGGCCGCGGCTGCCGATCCCGAATTCGTGCTCGTCACCGGCGACTGCTCGGGGGACGGCAGTCGACAATCCTACTTACGGTTACGAGATAAGCTGAACGGCTTGAGCGCGCCCGTCCACTACCTTCCCGGAAACCACGATGATCCTGTGCTGATGGCGAAGCTGTTTGCCGGGCGCGAACTCGCGCCTCATGCCAAGCTCGTGCAGGTCTTCGACACGTGTGGGTGGCGGTTGATATTGCTCGACAGCGCCGTGCCTGGCCAGGACGGCGGCTGTATCGGTTCCGACCAACGGATCTGGCTCGGGAAGACCCTTGAGGCCGCGCCGCTGACGCCGACGATCGTCGCGATGCATCACAATCCTCTGCCAGTCGGCTCCGCGTGGCTGGACGCCATGACGATCGCCGACGCTGAGCCGCTTTTGAAAATCCTCGATGGTGCCGCCCAGGTCAAGAGCGTCTTATTCGGCCACATCCATCAGCAATTCGATGTGCGACGCAACGGAACGGCCTACATGAGCGTCCCGTCCACTTTCTTTCAGTTCAAGCCGCGCTCTCCTGAGTTCGCCGGCGATCGCGGATCTCAAGCCGCGGCTCGAATCGTCTCTTTATCGGGAGACCGCGCGGATACGGTCTTGGTCGGCGCCGATGGGTCGATGCCGCTTACGGCATATCGACAATAGCCTTCACGATCTCATCCTGCGCCCGCTGAAAGGGCCGCAACAGCCCGACGGCTTGGTTGAACATGATCGAGAACACGACCAAGCCGTGTCGGCGCGTGAAGGCGTAGCCCGAAAAAGTAGACACGTGCCAAATGTAGCCGTCTTTGGCCCAGACGCGTCCAACCGCATCCGTTCCCTGCAGGTGCCGCTTGACGGTTCCGCTGATGCCGGGCCTGCCGAGCGCGAAGATCAGGTCCTTGCCGGTGAAGCTCAAGGTCTCCCATCGCAAGATCGTGGTCAGATCGTGGGGAGTGATGCGATCGCCTTGCGACAGCCCGGAGCCGTCGCCGTTGTCGATCGTGCCGGGATCCAACCCGAGCCCGGCGACGAACTTCCGCTCGACTTGCGCGCCGCCGTCAAACGAGCCGCGTTCCCCCAGGGCGGCCACGGGCAAAGTCTTCATCAGATGTTCGGCGATAAAATTGTCGCTGGGCGGCATCATCGTCGCGATGATCCGGTTCAGCGGAGGGGAGTCGTGCGTCCACAGCAGGGTGGACCCGGGGTAGCGGGCGGGCGGAGGCGGCGGTGCCGCGCTTGCGTCCGTGACGTCAAGCGCGACGTTGGCTGGCGGCGGTCCCAGTGGCATTTGTCCGCTCCCGATTCCGCCATCGCGCAGAACCTGGCGGAAGACGCCGGTCGCGTAGTCGGTGGAGTCGTTCACGGCACAGCGAAAAGTGGTCGGCCCTGCGCTTATCGGGTAGTGGCCGACGATGATGATCTCGGTCAGGCCAGGGCTGCGAAAACAATCAACGTCGTTTTTGCCGCCGCGGGGCGTGGTCAGCGCCCGAACCGCAAGCGTCATCACGTTGCCGTTGGGTTCGATCGTCGCCGCTAGTGGATCGCCTGGAGCCTTCCCCGCGCTCACCGTCACGCCGACCGTACCCTCATCCACGGCGAGAGCCTCGATGGGAGGTTGATAGTAGTAGGGCATGTCATCCCACGCCCAGCCGCCGCCGTATCGCTGGCCGTCGAAAAGCGATGCATCGCCCAACACCGATCCCGCCACCTTGCTGATCCCGAAGCGCGCGACGGCGGCCGCGGCCGCTCGCAGATCATCGCGTGAGAGCAGCGGGTCGCCGCCCCCGACCAGGATGAGATCCCCTTTCAGTACGCCGTCTGCGATCACGCCGCGCGCGATCACGGACGTCGTGTAGCGGAAGTGAGGACCGAGATATGCCAGCGCCGCAGCGCCGACGAGCAGCTTGAAATTGGAAGCCGGCGCGAACTCGCTATCGGCCAAGCGGCTCAAGAGCGTGCGGCCGGTGGTGGCCTGGACGATCGAGACGCCCAACTGGGCGGTCCTCATCGGAGACCGGCGTGCGATCGCGTCGACCGTCTTGGCAAGCGAAGCGGCGTCGCTTGTCGTCGGCGGTGATTGGCCAGCAGCCGCTGCCAGCAATGAAGCCGATGACGGCGTCGCCGCTGCCTGGTATGGTTGAAGCGCGCCCAAAGCGGCGCACGTCAGCGCGGCGCATGCCTGCCTGAAAAGGCGGCGCAGCGTCATCTCGCTGCGCCGCTGCCGGCCGACGTCCGGACGATGGACTGCGAGACGGTGCGTCTGGGGAAGAAAAGCAGCGCGAGGGTCGCGACCACACAGACGGCGGCGCCGATGGCCAGCGCCCGGCCGGCGCCGAGCGCCTGCGCGAACGCTCCGGCCTGCAACGCTCCGATCGGAGCCAGGCCCATCATGCACGTGTTGTACAGCCCCATTGCCCTGCCGCGCATCGCGTCGGGCACCTCGATCTGCAAGAACGTGGAAAAGCGGACGACGAAAAGTATCATCGCGTATCCCAGGCCCATAACGGTGAAGATCGCGACTAGGAGCGTCGGTGAATAGGCGAACGCGATCAGGGAGATCGGAAAAACGAAGGCCATGATGACAAGCGTCCGCATGGATCCCTTGCGCCGTCCGGCCATCGTGAAAGACCCGCCCAAAGCGCCTATTCCCAGGCAGGTGAGCAGGAGACCGAGCGTGTTGGCGCCGCCGTGGAGCGTGAAACGAGCGAACACCGGCATCAAGAGGATATAGTTGAAGCCGAAGATGCTGAACACGACGATCCCCGCGAAAAGCCGAGCGAGCAACGGGTGGTGAACGACATAGCGGACGCCTTGCGCCATCTGATCGTAGACGTTCTCACGACGCTGGGGTTTGCCCGCTCCGTCGTTCAGCCGCATAGCGCCTAGCGCGAACACCACGAATATGTACGATGTCGCGTTCGCGAAAAAGTTGACCGCCTCGCCGGCGCGCGCGATTATGATGGCGGCGATCGCGGGCCCGATGATCCGCGCGACGTTGAAAAGCATCGAGTTAAGCGCGATGGCATTGAGGATGTCGCGCCTGCCGACGAGGTCGTAGACCAGCGATTGGCGTACGGGCAGATCGATCGCGTTCACCAATCCGGCGAAAAGCGCGAGCCAAAAGACGTTCCAGAAAGTGGCGTGGTGCGTGATCACCAAAATGCCGAGGGCGAGAGCCTGCATGCCCGCCAGCGATTGCGTCCACATCGCGATGCGGCGGCGGTCGAGCGTGTCAGCCAAAGCGCCCGCGAACAGCGAGAGGAAAAGCGACGGCAAGGACTCCATGGCGGTGACGACGCCCAGCAAGAAAGCGGAGTCTGTGATGCGCAGCACGAGCCAGCCGCTGGCCACGATCTGCATCCACGTCCCGATCAGCGATAGCGTTTGGCCGCCGAAGTAGAGACGGTAGTTCCGATGGCGAAACGCCGCGAAGGTGCGCGCGAAGATCACGTTGCCGGTCGAAGCGATGCGGGTCGACAAAGGAAAAGCTCTCTCGGCGCCGCAAATGCTTTCGCATGCGCGGCGGAAGTTTCGTGCGACTTTCTTCTTGGAGTATCGGTTCTTTTCACGGCGATGAATGAGCCAACCTCGCGGTGGCGCACCGATTCTTATTGTTCTGCAACATTGGCGTGATCACCAACATGCTTGTGGAGCTTGAGGGCCGCTCTTTCGCAACTCCCCAAGAAGAGCAATGGCTTGCACAGGCACGCGTTTCGCTGGCGAACGAACGAAGCGCTACGCCCGCCCAAGTGCAGTGGATCGCCCGCACGTTTCGCTCGATCTGGGCCGATGAGGCCAAACACGGCTGGAACTGGTTCGCGAACGATGAACGCGGCGCTCCCGTCGGTTTCGCGACGTACGAACAGCGCGAGCACCGCTGGTGGTGGCTGGCGCGATGGCTGTCCCAGCACGACGTCGGCATATTCGGGCCTATGGGCGTTCATAAGTCGATGCGCGGCCAGCACATCGGCGCGATCGTACTTCGCCGCGCGCTCGACTCGCTGCAGCAGCGAGGTTTTCGACGGGCCGTGATTCCGGCGGTGGGTCCGATAAAGTTCTACGAACGCTGGTGCGGTGCCACGGTCGTCGAATGCCTCCCGCGCCCTTAAGAGGTAAGGTCCGCCGAGTGGTCGCCAGCGGCTGCCAAGGCTTCATCGGTCCGTGCTTCATCATTGCCGGTTGAGGCCGATAACCTAGGGCGAGGACTACAAAGCGCCCCAGGAGAGGTCAGACATTGCCCAGATCAAGGCGTTGGACCAACGATACCGGCCAGCTGGCCGACACCGGCATGGATTTCGGTCGCGGGACCACCAAGTGGGAACCGACGCTTGCCTTTCCCAAGAGCGGCACTCACCGGGCGACCATCGGAGATCGTCTCTTCGCCGAAGTGCACATCGACGTCAAGATGCAGCAGGAGCGGGACCACGCGCGCGCCGATGTGCTCGACGGCACGTCGCCGCGAGCCACCACACCGTTCATCGAAAGCATCGTGTACGATTACATGGGCGTGCAAGATATCCGCACTCTGGTCATCCGGGAGACCTCGCGTCAAGGCGAGCGAATCGAACGATCGGTGCTCTACGTCACCATGCAGTCTGACGGCCCCACGAAGATCAGGTTCCCTTCAGGCGCGCTCAACGTGACCATCGACGACGAACAAGTCGCCGTTGTCCGTTGGCTTGGTCCTTAAGGCGTTTCGTCGCCGCGCGGGAATTTTTTTTCGTGCAACTAACGTAAGGGCCGACCGCAGCACGGCATGGCTCCGCCGCGGCGCAAGCAGCGGCCGTTTTGCGGTGACGCTTGGATGTTGGCCAGTCGCGAGGAGGCGCATCTGCGGACGGCGGCGTTAACGGTGGGAACGTGTTCGGGCGAGCCGGGCCGCTTGACGTACGGGATATTTCCAGGGGCCGATCTTCCGACGGGCAGCGCCGACGCGCTGCCCGTCATCATCGCGCAGGGAAAGGAGCCCGGGCCGGTCCTTTGGCTGACTGCGAACATCCACGGGAACGAAGTGGCCGGGATTCCGGCTGTGCACAGGCTGCTGAACGATGAATTATGCGGCGCGCTGCGTGGAGCGGTGGTCGCGCTGCCGACGCTCAATCCTGCCGGCTTGCGCACGAACAAGCGACGTCCATACAACGACGACCGAGACCCCAACCGCACCTTTCCCGGCGCGCGCAAAGCAGCGGACGAAGGGAGCGAACTCACCGTCTACGAGCGGCTGGCGTCACGGCTTCTCGGTGCGATCGGCGACACGGCCGACTACTACATCGACCTTCACTGCGCGTCGATTCTTTCCGTTCCGTTCGTCATTCGCGATCGCGTCCTCTATCGAAACGAAGCGCAGCGTTCCGGGGCCGCGGCTCTTTCCGATGCGCTCGACGCGATGGCTGCGGCTTTCGGCTTTCCGGTGGTGGCCGAATATCCGCCGTCGGCGTACGTCGCGAAGGAGCTGCATCGCTCTACGACCGGCGCGGCGCTGCAGGAGCTGCGTCTGCCTTCGCTGACCGCGGAGCTGGGGGCGCATACGATCGTCGACGAGCAAGCCGTCGCCGCAACGGTTGGCGGATTGCGCAACGTCATGCGTTGGGCCGGGATGCTTTCCGGACCGGCGGAGAAGATCGCCGCCATTCCGCAGCCGCCGCACGGGCGCCGCTTGCGGCGCCAAGAAGGGCCGTATCCGGCCGGCACCGGTCTGCTCGACTTTTGCGTCGGCCCCGGCAGCTTCGTCAAAGCCGGCGGAGTCGTGGCCGGTCTCAAGGACATCTGGGGCCGCCCCATCGGCGACGGCTTCGTCAAGGTGTCGACCGACGCGTGGATCTTGGGCATCGAGGACGGCATGCTCGCCTACCCCGGAGCCCCGATCGCGCACATCGCGGTGGAAGACGATGCGCCGCTGATCGATGCCTGGCCGGCGTGAAGGGCGTGCGGGCTGCCGATACTATTACCAAATGTACCGTCGGTCTCCTCATGCGATGCGCATACTAAAACAACTCACCGGAGGTGCCGTCGCTTTGGTCCTATGCGCAAGCGTTGCGCGATCGTCGACGATCGGGTCGGTGTACAATCATGCGGCGGACGTCAACGCCGCGTGCTTTTTCCGCGCGCCCGACAAGACGACGTACGTCAGCACCGGCGACATCGACGCAATGTGGCTGCGCGATTCCAGCGTGCAAGCGATGTCCTATCTCAGCGATCGCAGCCTCGTGCGCGGGGTAATCGCGCGCCAAGAGCGGCTGCTGGCTCTGGACCCGTACGCCAACGCCTTCACGCGCGATTACCGCGTGGCCGAACGAAAATTCGAAATCGATTCGCTTTGTTATCCCATCCACTTAGTGGACCGCTACGTGGGCGCCACAAACGATACGTCGGTCTTCGACAGCCGCCTCTATGCCGCGATGCATGTGATCCTCAACGTTTTTGCGATCGAGCAGCGGCATGCGGACCGTTCCGTCTACCATCAAAACGAGCGCAAGGCCGCCTCGGATATCGGCCTGATCTGGAGCGCGTACCGGCCCAGCGACGATCGCCAGTTGTACAATTATAACATTCCGGAGAACATCTTCGCCGCCGTCACCTTACGCTCGATGGCCAATACGTTTTCAACGCGCTACCACAACGACCACGACGCCAACCGGGCCACCGCCATGGCCGACAGCATCGAAAACGCGATCGCGAAGGACGCCATATTTAAAACCCGTCATGGCCGGCTGTATGCGTACGAGATCGACGGTCTCGGAAATGCCAAGTTCATGGACGACGCTAACGTCCCAAGCCTGCTCTCGATGCCGCTATTGGGTTACCCGTACGATCACGATGCCTACGCCGCGACGCGACGTTTCATCCTCAGTTCCGCCAACCCGTACTACTTCCGCGGCCGCTTCGCATCGGGCGTGGGCAGCGCGCACACCCCGGCCAACTATATATGGCCGATGAGCCTGGTCGTGCAGTATCGGACGGCTTCGGACTCCGAAGAACGCGGGTCGATCCTGAAAGAACTCGCCGGCTCCGGCGCCGGCGACGGCGCGCTGCATGAATCGTTCGATGCGAACGATCCGCGCCGCTTCACGCGCTCGCGCTTCGGATGGGTGAACGCTTTATTCGAGCAGACGTTTTTGATGAACTCGGTCGCGGAAGGGAACTGACGCGTCTACATGCCGGTGTAGACGGGGCCGCCGCCGCCCTCCGGCGGAACCCAATCGATGATCTGGTACGGGTCCATGATGTCGCAGGTCTTGCAATGGACGCAGTTGGCAAAATTGATGCGCAACCGCTTGCCAGAGTCCGCAAAACCTTCCTTCTCTATTCTTCCAGCGTCCGGCGGAGCGGGGATCATCTCGTACACGTTGGCCGGGCAGAAGTATTGGCAGGGGTTGCCGAATTCCGTGGCGCAGCGCGACGCGCACACGTCGGTATCCGCCACGATCAGATGGCAGGGCGCGTTCTCCTCATGCTTGGCTCCGCTGCGAAAGACGTCGTCGAGCTTTGAGAACGTCAGCGTGTTGTCGTATCTCGGGCGCTCGAAGCCCGGTACGTTGCGACCGAAATAATCAACCAGCTTTTCCATGCGCTCGTAGCCGGCTTTTGTGGGCAGCCGCTCGTAGACGCCAAAGGCCCGGCCGCCGCTGACCATCCCCAACGCGACGTTGATCATGCCGAACACGCGTCCGCGCTCGAACCCTTGATGGAAATTCCGCGAAGCATAGAGTTGCTCGCGGATCCACGATTTCCCGATGCGCTGCTCGTACGAGGCGAGCCGCTGAGCGGAGGGATCGTTTGACAGGACGGCTTCGGCCGCCGTTTCCGCGGCAAGCATGCCCGACTTTACGGCTAGATGAATGCCCTTGAGCTTGCTGGGGTCGAGCGTGCTAGCGGTGTCGCCGACTAGCAGAACCCCGTCGGCGTACGGTCGGGGCATCGCCCACCAGCCGCCTTCCGGAATGGCTTTCGCGCCGTAGCGGAACATCTGCCCGCCGCGCAAAAGTCGGGCGACGCTGGGGTGCGCCTTGAATTTTTGAAATTCGGCGTGCGGCTCTAATTGCGGATTTCGATAATCGAGACCGACGACCAGGCCGATATCCCAAATATCGCCGGCCATCGAGTAGATGAAACCGCCGCCGAACGTGTCGTTGTCCAAGGGGTATCCGAGAGTGTGGACCACTTGGCCGGCGGGCGTAGAGCCGCTCGGCATCTGCCACAGCTCTTTGACCCCGATCGAATAGACCTGCGGGTTCTTGCCGGCCGACAGCTTGAGGTTTCGTTCCAATTGCTTGGCCAGTGTGCCGCGCGCGCCTTCGCCAAGCACGGTGACCTTCGCCAGCAGGTCCGGGCCGGCTTCGTAGTTGGCCTTGGGGCGCCCATCGCGGTCGACGCCTTTGTCACCGGTCCGAACGCCGATGACACGATCGCCGTCGAAGAGCAATTCTTGGCCGGGAAACTCGGGGAACACTTGAACTCCCAAAGCTTCGGCGACGCCCGCCATCCACTTGGCCAGTTTGTTAAGACTGATAACGTACTTGCCGCGGTTGTCTAAAGGCGGCGGCATCAGCGGGGACTTCAGCCGCCCCGACTTGCCCAAGAACCAGAGCTGGTCGTCGACCACCGGGCTTTCCACCGGACATCCGGCGGCCATAAAATCACCGAGCAGATCAGCCAGACCGCGAGGGTCCATGACGGCGCCTGAGATGCCGTGATCGCCGATGTTCCGTGCTTTTTCGATGACCAGGATGTTTTCGGTAGAAAGGGGCTCACCCGCTGCCGACCCGGCCTCGATGGCCTTGTTGTGGTCTGCGTAGAGCTGGGCAAGGCGAATCGCTCCGGCTAAACAAGCCGGACCGGCGCCGACGAACAGCACGTCGACTTCTAAAACGTCGCGATCACGAGCCATGAGCGATTCGTATCCTTGGGAGAACTACATCAACTCGGCGCTGGCTTTGGTTATGACTTCACCCGCTCGACCGGTCGCCGTCGCGGTGTACTTGCCGGCCGGCAAGGATTTGCCTCCGTAGGGAAGGACAACGGTGATGATCCCGCTCATCGTGCGCGGCGGGACGTCCACGCCGATAGCAGCATCCGTTGCTCGCCCCTTGGGCGGCGCAATAGTCACCTTCGCGATCGACAACTTCTCTTTTCCTGGATTCGTGATCGCGAAGCTGCACTCGTAGCGAGGATGGCGGCCTAGTTCTGCGACTCTTTCGACGTCCAGGCTGTCGATGCTGGGCGGCCCCGCGGGATGCGTCTCATCGAGCGGTCCGAAAGTGAGGCCGGGATGCGGCGCGTCGATAGAGCTTTGGGCCAGCATCTTTCCGGCTGCGTCCGCGAACACCAAAGTCAGCCGCTGCAGCTTTGCGGCATCCTGACCTTTCGCCAGCGGTATCGCCGCGGCGGTCACTTGAGTGGTCTGGTTGGGCAGCGCAGTGACGACGAAGCTGACCGCGCCGACAGGCTTACCCTCGGCCGTCAGGGTCAAGCTCTTGGCCGTGAGCGGCTTGGCGCCTGGATTCTTCAACGCAAAGGCGACGTCGAGCAGGCGATCGGACACGTTTGCGGCCGCGTCGAAGGCGAGCCGGGCGCTTGCGCTGTCGACCGAGAGCGCGGTGACCGGGGTCGCCGTTGAACCGGGCGACGGCGAGAACCCGGAAGGCTGGTCGCCCGCGGCGTCCGATCCGGACGGCGGCGGTGAACCAGCGGGATTTTGTTGGCTTGAGTTGAGCGGGCCGTTTTGGTTTCCGGGCGGGAATTGGCCGGCGCCCGCGTTGCCGAAGCCGCCGTTGGTGCTGCATCCCGCCAGCGCGGCGAAGGCCAAAAATAGCACGATTGTGCGGCGTCCGATCGAAGAGAAGCTCATTTCGCTCTGCTTCGGTAGCGGCGAGAACCCGGCCTCTGCAAGCGGCGTCACACCACGCTCCACAGCCGCGGTCGCTACGGACGGACCTGAAGGTCCGTGGCTACATTACGCTTCTCAGTAGCGCGGCCGCTTTAGTGGCGGCCCCCATCGTCGCGCCTTCCTTTTCCGCGCGGTCAGGCGAAGAACGGGTTGTGTGCCCGTTCACCTTCGATGGTCGACGGCGGTCCATGGCCTGGCAGCACGATCGTGTCCCGAGGCAAGGCAAACAGCTTGCCGTCGATTCCCTGCAGTAAATCTTCGTAGCCGAAGCGCTCGCCGAAGACCCCGCCCACGGAACCTGCGAAGAGCGTGTCGCCGCTGAAAAGGGCGCCTTTGAAGAGGAAGCAGCACGATCCATCGGTGTGGCCGGGGGTGTGCAAGAGGCGGATTTCACCGTCGGCGAAGGGCAGCGCGTCGCCGTCGACGATGGCGATCGCATCGCGTACGTCGGGACCGATGGCCGGCGCGTCCAGTCGGTGCACGACGACGTGCGCTTGCGGAAACGCCTTGCGCACGTCGGACAGCGCATCGACGTGGTCGGGATGTTTGTGAGTGAGCAAGATGTATTGAAGCGCGACTGGGGAGCGCTGCACCGTCGTCACGATGTTGCGCGCGTTTCCGCCCGGATCGATCAAGGCGGCGACCTTAGCTTCCTTTAGGATCACGAAGTAGCCGTTGCTCGAATGCGGTGTGTTGATTTGAGTGTCGAGATGCGCCCCGATGTCGACCGCCGGCGGCCGCCAGCGGCCGCGCGCGATGTCGGCCAATTTGCCGCCGTCCAGGCCGAACGCCCGGGCGATAGCTCGGGCTTCGCCGTCGTCGGGCTTTTCGGAATCCGCTAACAGCGACTGCAGCCGTCCTTGCGATATGCCCGCCGCTTCGGCAAGGCGCTGCGCGGATACGGCGCGGCCTTTACTCGCCTTGCGGACGATGTCCCCGAAAGTATCTTCAAGATCGAGGTCGATGCTCAATGAGGCGGCGCCGAATGCGGTCTGGGCGGCGTAGGAGACGGCGGCGTTTTCAGCACAGGCGGATGCATGCTCGGCATTTTATGATCCGTGACGGCGAACGGAACCGTGCGCACGTCGCCGCGGTCATCCCGGACGCTGATCGTTCCGCTGCCTACCCGCAGTGGGGTCAGAATCAACGCGCAGGTCGGTCCTTGGCACGTCGCTGTCACCGTCAATATGCTAGGGTCGGAACTCACGGCATGGAAAGCGCTCGAATATCCCGGTTCGCCGACCGTCAGCGATTGGCCGGGTCCTGAAAGGTTCAGCGACAGCGCGGCACGGCTCAGCGAGAACGACTGATCGGGCCCTGCGAGCGACGGCGGCTGCTGTGCCACGTTTGCGATGGAGCGTTGGCGCTCAGGCGCAGGCAGCTGGCGAGCGGCACCCGCGTGGACAGTCGGCGGCTGAGATCGCTTGAGCGGCAGACGCGCGCCCAGCAGATGTCTTTTCACAGCCAAAGGTGTCGTTCCGACGCCCACGCTGACGACCGCAGTGCCGCCGGCCGTGTCGGTGACGGTAATGGTAGCCCGGCCGTCAGTGCCGGTGGTGACGCTAAATGTAATCGCCCCAAGGCAAAACACCGGCGTCGACGGCGACACCGTCACGACCGCTTGCCCGGAAGTGACCGTGGCCGAGATGGAACCTGGAAAAGTACATGCCGGATCGTTCGCTGTAAACGAACCGTTTTGGCCCGCGCCACTAGGGAACTGAAGAGTGTTGGGAGTCAGGGCCAATGCTCCTGTGGTTATGAAGATCCTGACGTTCGCGCCGCCGCCATGTCCGTCCGTGATGCTGAGACTGCAATTACCCGGTGCAGTTGCGGTGACGACGAAACTGGGGCTTGAGCCGGTGACGCTCGCGATGCCGGCGCAGCTGCCGGCGTCAACAAAGAAGTTTCCGGTGTAGTTCGCTTCGCTCACGGATATCGATTGGGTAGCTCCGATGGAGGTGAGGCTGACCGTATTTGGGGCGGCTACCACCGGACCGAAAGGACCGACGGTCACCGGTACGCTTACCGTGCCGCCGTGGTTGTCCGTCAGCGTAACGGAGCAGGTGCCGGACGCTATGGGCGTGACGGTGAACGCGGCCGGCGCGTTGGCTTGGGCAGGCGCCACCGAAGCGACGTTGTTGCAATTCGCGGCGGCGGCCGCGATCGGTCCGCCGTATTGCGGTTCGAATGCCGTGAACTGCTGGCTATGCGCGGAGCCCAGGTCGGTGAAGGTAAGACTGCTTTTGTCCGTCGTCAAGGCTCCGTAGACCGTCACGCCGAGCTGCTGCCCTCCGCCATGGTTGTCGGCGATGGTGGCCGTGCAGCTTCCGACTCCTTTAGGTGACACTTGGAACGTCGCGGCCGGCCCGCTGCCCGCGGCCGGATTAAAAGTTGCGACCGCAGCGCACGCCGGGGCGGTAATGGTGAAGGGGCCGGAATAGTTGCTCTCGCTGACGGCCACCGGCTGCTGCGCTGCTGAAGGACCGGCGAAAGTCAGCGCCGAGGGGGATATCGTCAACGATCCCGGGGCCGGCGCCCCAGGTGTCGATGAACCGCCTCCGCCACCGCCATGACCCGCGGCGGCGCCGATGGCCGCGATTCCAAGCAGCACGCCGATGATTCCGCCGGCTCCGCCGCCGCCGGGTGCAGCCTGCTGTTGCGGCGCAGCGGCGGGCGCGGGCGACGCTTGGGCGACAACGGCGGCGTCCGGGCAACGCAGAGCGGCAAAGTCGCGCGTCAACGAGGTCGGCGACACTTTGCGCACCGACCCGCGCAGCGGCGCGGCAAACGCCTCGCCGGCTTTGTAGGTCGAGCTGGGAGTGCCGCCGGCGCGAATGAGGACGCTTCCCCGATAGACCGCCGCTTTGGCGCCGTCGGAAAGGTTTTCGATATTGAAGTCGGCCGGTCCCGATGCGACCGCCAGCGTCAGGCGCGAAGTCGCGATTTTGATATGCGCGGTGGCCGCGCTGACGCACAACGCTCCGCCGGTTAGGCGGATCGACAAATCGCGGCCGGTTTGAAAGACGCGTACGGTCGTGGCAGGCCCAAGCCGCACTTTGCCGGCGCCTTCCAAGTTGACCGCCGCAAGTGCGCCGATCCCGGTCATCACGACGTCGCCGCGCTGCAAGATATGCGAAGAGGCCACGTCGTGCGCCGCGCCGTGCGAACTGCGCACCATGAGAACGCCGCTTATGTTGGTGACGACCGGGACCGGCTGCGAATAGGTTGGCGACGAAGTCGGCGACGGCGCCGTCAAAGCGGCGACGGGCGGCGCGAGGAGAGCCCAGGCGAGCGTCGCACAAATACAAGCCCGAACGCGTCGCTTTCCGAACTCAGATATGCGCGGCCGAGTCATCCGCATTAGCCGGTCGTTCGCGCCCGTTAGCTGGAGTCTTTTCCGCAGCTAGCGTGCGGGCGGTTGATTCGTCGGCCTCTTCGCGTCAGAACGCTTTATGGCGCATGGGGTGGAATGGGCGCGGCCGACTTCGGCGCTCCAGGTGCAGAAACTTTCGCAGGGGGTTGCGCGGGCGTGGTCTGTCGCGGACCTGCGACGGTGAACTCGATAAGGCGCACCGTGCCGCGATCGTCGCTCACGCGTATGGTGCCGCTTCCCGCTTTGGACGGTGTAGCGATCAGCGTGCACATCGGGCCGGCGCATGCCGCCGTCACAGCGAGCGACTGCGGATTCGAGCTCATCGCATGGAACATTCCGTTGTAGAAAGCTTCGCTTACCGGCACCGCTTGCGGCGCGCCGTTGAGGATGAAATCGAGATTTGGGGTTCCCACGATCAGCGCCGCGACGCCAGGAACTGTCCACTGGGCAGCCGGACGCTGGCTCGGATTCGGCCGGCTCGGTGCGTTACCGGAAGGCGGCGTACCCGGCAAGACTTTGCGCGGCGCGGTCGGGGCAGTTATAGGATGTTTGCCGACGACGGCGCGCTTTTTCAGCGCGGCCGGCGGGACGTCGACACCGATGCTGACGGTCGCCGTGCCTCCTAAAGTGTCCGTTACGGAAATCGTAGTCGTTCCAGTTGAAACGCCGGTGACTGTGAACGTCGCGCCACCCGAGCACGGCGCCGTCGATGGCGTGACGGTGGCCACGGCGGTGTTGGCTGATGACGCGCTGATAGTATCGCTAGGACCGCACGAAGAATCAGTCGCGGTAAAGGTCCCCGATGTGCCAGTGGCAACCTGAAGTGATGTTGGATTAACAGTCAACGCAGCAGTTACGGTTACGGAGATCATCGTGCTTTGCCCGTGATCATCATTGATCGTAAAACTACAAGTGCCGGGGGCGAGCGCCGTGATCGTGAAGTTGGGCTTCGTACCATCGAGCCTGGCGATCCCCGTGCAGCCGCTCTGGGTGAAGCGCCCGCTGTAGTTCGATTCGGTGATGGTCAGCGGCGCGGTCTGCCCGACGGTGAGCGTGAAGCTGCTCGGATTCGCGACGATGGCACCGAACGGCCCCACGGTGACGGTTTCGGTCGCGCTGCCGCCGTGATCGTCGCGGACGGCGAACGAGCAGGAGCCGCCGGACGGCGTGGAAAGCGGAGTTATCTGTATGGTCGCGGTGGGCCCGTTGCTCGACGGAGCGCCGATCGTCGCGATCGTGCCGGAGCAAGTGTCATTCGCGATCGTGAAGGCGCCGCTGTAATTGGTTTCAGACACGGTGACCGTTGCTGCGTTAGCAGCACCCACGTCTGTGAACGTTACGGAGTTAGGGCGCAACGTCAGCGGCCCTGGTTGAGGCGCAACGGTAACGCTCACGGAAACGCTTCCGCCATGGCCGTCGCTCACCACGACGGTACACGTGCCGGGGCCGACCGACGTAACGGTAAACGTTGGGCTGGTGCCTGACACGGTGGCGATGCCCCCGCAGTTCATCGGAACGGCCGAGAAGTTGCCCGAATAGAACGGCTCCGAAGCCGTAATGTCCTGACTCGATCCCAAAGTGTTGAACGATAGACTAGTCGGGCTGACCGTTAAGGTGCCGTAAATCGTCACGCTGACGCTCTGAACCCCGCCGTGGTCGTCGGTCACCGTGATTTGGCAACTGCCGGGCGTTTGCGGCGTCACGGTAAATCTTTGGGTCGGACCGCTCCCCGTCGGCGGATCGACCGCCGCCACGCCGGCGCAGCCGCGGGCGAAAATCGGCCCTAGATAAATCGCTTCCGTGGCGGTGAAGCTTTGGGGTCCGGATCGAGCGTTATCGAACGTCAGCGCGGCCGGATTGACGGCGAGCGCGCCGGGCGGCGCCACGTTGACGGTGACGGTCGCGGACTGCCCGTGGTCGTCTCTCACGATGATGTGCGCGGTGCCGCCAGCGACCGGCGTCACCGTAAAAACTTGGTTGGGTCCTGCGCCGGTCGCCGGGCTGACAGTAGCGTGCTGGGGGTTGTCGCTGACGGCCACCAACGTACCGTTGTAGTTGCTCTCCGACGCGGTGAAGGTCTTGCTGTTGCCGGATCCGACCGCGTCAAAAGAGAGAGTCGCCGGATTGACGGTCAGCGTTCCGGGCGGCGTCGCCGTTGGAGTGGGGGTCGGGGTAGGGGTAGGCATCAGTGACGGAGTCGGCGTTGGCGTCGTAGGCGGGGACGTCGGGCTGCTCCCGCCTCCGCCCCCACCCCCGCCATGTCCGGCTGCCGCCCCGATCGCCGCAAGGCCGAGCAGAATCCCGATGATTCCGCCTCCGCCCCCTCCTCCGCCGCCGCTCGCCGCCGGTGTTTGCTCAGCCACAGGCGCGGGTGTCGGGGAAGCCTGGGCCACGCCAACTGCCGGGCAGTGCAAGCCGGCAAAATCGTGATCAAGCGAAGAGCTGGCGACTTTCTTCAAAGTACCGTGGAGCGGCGCGCTGAAAGCGTCGCCTGCCTTGTACGTGCCGACCGGCTTGCCGGACGACGTCGCGGCGACAGCGCCGCGGTAGACCGCGACTTTCGCGCCGTTGGCGTGATTCTCGACGTTGAAATCCGTCTTCGCCGAGATGGCGGACAAAGTCAGGGCGGAAGCCGCCACGGTGATGTGTGCAGCATCGGCGTTGACACATAAGGCACCGCTCGTCAGTCGAACCGAAAGATCGTCGTGGGTGCGGAAGATTTGCGCCGTGGTCGCGGATCCAAGCCGGACTTTCCCGATGCCGGAAAGATTCACCGCGGCGAGCGCGTCCACGCCCGTCATAACGACGTCGCCCTGATGCAGCAGTTGAGTCGAAGCGACCTCATGGCCGTCGCCGTGCGCGTTGCGCACCGTCAGCAGGCCGCTGATATTCGTCACGACCGGGACTGGCGGCGCGTCTGCTGCCCGCGCTGGCGTCGGAACGGCGAGCGGAAGCGAGGGCAGGACCAAAACGGCGGCAGATGTCGCGGCCATGAGGCCGCGGCCCGCTCGGTGGCGAAGGCATAAAAACAGCGAAAGTACGATACCCATCGTCGTCGCCTGCCTTCGCTCAAGGCGGCCGCTCATCCCTAGGCATAACGTCACAAACTGGGACTCTTTAGGCCTTTAGTGCTCAAGGGCGTCCGCTTTAGACTTACGAATTTTCCTGCATGGCCCAAACACTCGAGCGCGTCGTGGTGTGGATCGCTGCGGTCGTTTCGATCGGCGTCGTGGTCGTTGCCGGTTTTGCGATGCTGCCCCAGAAATGGAATCCGTGGCACGGCGCTCAGGACGTGTCCTCAGATGACGCCGGCTCGAGCGCGTCCATCGACGCCGCCGAAGCCGCTCTGGCACGCGGGGATACCCAGCAGGCGCTCGCACTGGCCGCGCAGACGGTCGCGCAAGATTCGTCCGATGCTCAAGTCGACAACCGAGCCGGCAACGTGGCGTTGCGGGCGAGCGACACCGCGGCGGCCGAACGCGATTACACGCTCGGCGAGGCGGCCGACAGGCGCAATCCGTGGAACTTCGTTGCGCTCGGCCAACTCTACGCCCGCGAAAACAAGCTGTCCGAAGCCGATGCTCAGCTTCGTGC
The DNA here is from genome assembly GCA_014304875.1 of Vulcanimicrobiota bacterium. Lineage (GTDB taxonomy): Bacteria > Vulcanimicrobiota > Vulcanimicrobiia > Eremiobacterales > Eremiobacteraceae > Mawsoniella > Mawsoniella australis. The sequence continues at coordinate 6,086 of JACRUD010000052.1, read as the reverse complement.
GGCTCTCTCGCTCGCCCCGAAGACGAACTTCTTGCACTACGACCTCGCCGTTGTAGAGCTTCAGGAAGGTTTAGGCGCCGCGGCTCTCGCGGATTTTAACGCGGAGCTCACCCAGAACCCGACGTACGCGCCGGCCGCGACGGGCCGCACCGAGGCGCTCGCGCGGATGGGTCAGCGCATCGTCGCGGCGGCAGTCAACGGAGCGCCGCACAAACGCGCAAACGGTTCCACACAGAAAGGGCGGCCGTCCGCCCGGCCTAACACAAACAAGGCCCCCAAGGTGAACCTCGCCCTACAAGAGATCGCGGCACCATCACCTTCGCCGCGCGCCGCGTCGACGAATAAAGTTGTGGCGGTCGCGCCGACCGCGACTCCAAGTCCGACCCCGCAAGCGACCGTCGCGCCGTCCCCCAAGCCGACCGCCCGGCCGCACCAAGCGCTGGCGCTGGCGCAGCCGAAGGCCCAAATCATCGCCTCCGCGCCGCAGGTCCAAGCCCGCCATCCAGCTTCGGTGACGTTGTCGCCGCCATCGCATCCGGCGCCCTTGACCGACCTTGCAAGCGATGCGCGCGGCTACCTGCAGGGAGTCACGTCGGATCTGAACTTCACCCATGTGCTGCCCGGCGCGAATTCCGATGAGCCGACCGAAGCAATGCAATCGCGGCTCAATGCATTGACGCGGTCACGCGGCTCCGCGGAAGAACTGTTGCGGCTGGGAGCCGGCGCGCTGGAAAGCGGGCGCCTCTCTTTGGCCGCGAGCGCTTTTGCGGCCGCGAGCGATCAAGCCCCGCGGGATTGGCGCGGACCCTATTTCAGCGGTCTCGCGGCTCAGGCGCGCGGCGATGAAGCGCACGCGCGGATCGCGTTTCTTGAAGCGGCGAACCGCTCCGCCCGGCCCGAACCGTTTACGAGTCTCGCCATCGTCGACATGGAAGACGGGGACGTCGGGGCTGCGTTCACGGACGCCAAGAGAGCGGCCGCGCTTGACCCGTCGTACGAACCCGGCAGATTCGTGGCCGGCATGCTCGCGCTGATGAATGCCAATGTGCCTGCTGCGGAACGTCATCTTGCAGCCGCCGTGGCTTTGGGCGGTGCCCCGGTCCGGACGCAGGCTTTCCTTACAGCCGTCTACCGCCGAGAAGGCGACACGGCGCAAGCCGGCAGCAACGGCTATTAAGAACGGGCGGGGGCACGCGCCCCGTCGCAATGTAGTGCCGCCGCTTTAGTGGCGGCTTAAACCGAGCCTCCGCGCCCCGTCCCAATGTAGTGCCGCCACTTCAGTGGTGGCTCAAGCCGCGCGTCCGCTGAAAAAACGGCAACAGCGCTGCGCACAACAAGACGGTGACGGCTAAGACGAGCGACGCGTCATCGAACGCCGACACGAAAGCCGCCTGCGTCAGCTGAGCCGAGAGCACTGCGGTGGCCTGGTGCGCAGCCGTTGTGGAGTCGGCGCCGGAATGCCGGGTGATGCCGGCAGCCAGCGCATCCAGCCGTGCCCGAGTGGCGGTCGCATACTGGGTGAGCGATTCGCCGAAGCGCTCGAAGTGAAATCTTTCACGGCTGACGACAAAAGCCCCCAAGAGCGCTATGCCGATCGAACCGCCCAGCGTGCGCGTCAGATTGAAAAGCGACGAACCGTCCGCCTTCTCGCGAGGCTGCAAGCCGGTGAGAGCCAGCGTTCCGATCGATGTAAAGAGAAAAGGCAAGGACGCGCCGCGCAACACTTGCAGCCATGCCAGCTGGGCGAATGACGATTGACCGTCGATGCGGCTGTTGCCGAGCAAGGAGAGAAAAAATAGCCCGGTACCGGCCGCAAGCATGAACCGCGGATCGATGCTCGTGCCGAGCCGCCCAGCGAGCGGGAAGATGACCAAACTCACGAGTGCGGCGGGCAGCAAAAGCAAGCCGATCTGCAAAGCGGTGTAGTGCAAGAGCGAGCCGGCGAACAGCGGGATGAGAAAGATCGCGCCGAAAAGCGTAGCGCCCAGCACGGCTCCCGCGATCGATCCCAACGCAAAATTACGGTTGTAGAAGATGCGGATGTTGATCAAAGGATGCTCGGCCCGCATCTCGGTCACCACGAACCACACGAATGCGATGCACGAGGCCGCCGACAAAGCGGCGATCGTCGGCGATTGAAACCAGTCGTCTCTTTGACCGTTTTGCAGCACGAATTGCAGTGCGCCCAGCCAGACCGCGACGGCCGCCAGTCCGACGGCATCGATAGGCGCTTTGCCGCGGTGTCTCGAGACGGCGCGATTCTCCCCGATGAGGATCTGGCTCAAGAAGATCGACAGCACGACGAGCGGTCCGTTGACGAAAAAGATCCACTGCCAGGAAAGCGTGTCGGTGAGCCAGCCGCCGAGGGTCGGGCCGATGGCGGGGCCCAACGTCGCGCCGATTCCGTAGAGCGCGGATGCCATCGAGAACTCCTGCGGCGGAAAAGCCTCCAGCAAGATCGTGAGCGTGACCGGCAGGATCGCGCCGCCCCCGATGCCTTGCACGATGCGGAAAAAGACCAGCGACGAAAGGTTCCACGAAAAACCGCACAGCAGCGACCCGCCTAAGAAGACCACTTGGCTCAGAATGAAATAACGTTTGAGCCCGACGAGTCCGGAGAGCCAACCGGTCGTCGGAATGATGATGACGTTGCTGATAAGATAGCCGGTGATGACCCAGTCGATCTCGTCGACGCTCGAGCCGAACGTCGACTGCATTTTGGGCAGCGCAACGTTGACGATGCTGGCATCGAGCACAGCGGTCAAAGCCGCAAGCATGACGGGCAGCGCGATCAGCCACTTGTTGCCGACGATGAGCTTATCGCGAGGCGCGGACATCATGGGGGAAGCAGCGACGGGAGAGGTCTTGCTCAGCGCGAGGATGTGTCGATAGAGACGCTGACCGACAAGCCTTGGCGCAGCATGTGCTGCGGATCGGACCGCGTATCGATGGCGATGCGTACGGGAACCCGCTGAACGACTTTTGTGAAGTTTCCGCTCGCATTGTCCGGCGGTATGAGAGCGAACGTCACCCCGGTTGCCGGAGAGATGCTGTCCACTTTGCCGCTGAATGTCTGGTGCGGATAGGCGTCTACTTTGAACTGCACCGGTTGTCCGATGCGGACTTTCCCCAACTGCGTCTCCTTTAGATTTGCCGTGATCCAAAGCGAGCGCTGGTTTGCGAGCGCGAGCAGCGGCTGCCCGATCGCGATCGTATCTCCGGGATTGACAGATTTTTTGCTGACGATTCCGTCCACCGGCGCACGGATCGCCGTGTACGACAACTGCAGTTGGGCTGCCGCGAGCGCCGCCTCTGCCGCTTGCACTTGCGCGCCGCTGGTCTGCGCTTGCGCGGTCTTGATCGCGGATTGCCCCGACCCCGTTTGCGCCTGCGCGAGCTGGGCGTTGCCGGCGGAGATTTGGGCTCGCGCTTGGTCGGCAGCCGCCTGCGCTTGCGTGATGTCCTGTTGTGCTTGCTGGGTGCCGGCACGCGCGACGGCTACACCTAGCGCGGCTGCGTCTGCGTTGGCCAAAGCGGTGGAATAACCGGCTTGCGCGGCGTCAAACTGTTCGCGCGAAATCGCCCCCTGAGCGACCAGCGTCTTGGAACGAGCCAGGTCGTGACCGGCTTTGGTCAGGGCGGCTTGCGCGGCGCTCTGCTGCGCTTGGGCAAGCGCGATTTTTTCTCGCGCAGCCTCGGCGGCAGCGCGCACGTTAGCGACGCGCGCTTCCGCGGCGGCGACCCCGCCGGAGGCTTGAGAGATGCCGGCCTCCGCTTGCGCGACCTGAGCGCCGGTCAAACTGTTTTGCAGCGGCACGGCTTCAACGGCCGCTTGTTGTCCGCTTCGCGCCTGCGCGACGCCGGCTTGTGCCTGCGCGACGGCGGCCGCGTAGTCGCGGTCGTCGATTTTCACCAACATATCGCCCTTACGGACGGACTGGTTTTCATGCACGTAAACCTGCTGGATCTGCCCTTTGACCTTTGGGCTGATGTTCGTGATATCGCCGCTGATCTGCGCATCGTCCGTCGACACATGGTGCGCCGCGAACGTGAAGTAGCGAATGCCGAAGACGGCGGCGATAAGCAGCACGATGACGACGATCGGAACGATGATCCGCCGCTTGCGGCCGCGCGCCGGCGCATCGTCTTTCGTGAGGACAACGTCACGGTCCGACGGCTCGGCGGTCCGAGGGCGTTCGATCGTCGTGGTTTGTTCGGGCATCTTACTATGCTCTCCTGAGTAGCCGGGCTATAAATCTCATGTCGAGACGATTCGGTACTCCGGCGCGGCCGTGGCGCGCGCTCGGGCGCGGATTTTATCGAGCAGACCGACGAGCTGCTTTTGCTCTGCGTCGGTCAGGCACTTCATAAGATCATCGACGTATCGGAAGTGCTGCGGGACGAAAGAATCCATAAACTTTACAGCGCGCTCGGTCAACTGTGCTAAGATCATGCGACGATCGGCCGGGTGATCGACTCGGCGAACGAAACCGTCGCTAACGAGGCCGTCGACCAGTCCGGTGATGTTGGGCCGGGTGACGACCAAATACTCGCCGATATCCGACAGCGCCATCATGTGATTCGGCGATGAATGCAAAGCCATGAGCACGTTGAGCCGACCGCCGCTGAGGTCGACCTGCTTTAGGCCGCCTTCGATGAGACCTTGCAGATCGGCCGCCGTCCGCTTGAGCGTGAGCAATGCGTTGATCGCGTCAAAAACGCCGGGATGGCGCTTGAGCGCGTGACGCAGACGAAGCGCCCGGCGGACTTGCTCGAGGGGGTCTTTAGCTTCAGCGTTTGTTACCAACATAATGATTTACGGCTTTATTATATGGTTAAGCGCCTAATATGTCAAGAGCATTGGGGTTTGGGGGGTATAGGAGCACACGCTCAACTTTACATCGTCTGACAACGACTTATAAACCACTTGCTCAGTCGCTTGTGTTAAAGGGCGCCGGCGTCGAGAAGACCGCTCAGTTCAGCGGATCGTCTTGCATTCGCATCGTCTGACAAGCGGCTAGGGTGTTTCCATCGAGTCGCTTCGGCTACTTAAGCCCTCGGCAGTAGCCGACAGCGCCCCCGGCCCCCCGCCGCGCCACGAACATGCCGACTTTACGGTTCAAGCTCTTCTCATTCTTAGACGCTGCTGTACTTCAGCCTGAGTGGAGGGCATGAGCCATTGTTGGTAATCTTCCCGCGTTTGTCGAATGGCTTGGCAACTATGCGGTAGTCGAACACGGCGTTGCTATGTCCGCAACATTTTCCTTTACGGTGAATCCTGTTGCGTTTTTTGCGTAACGTATAGACCCCCCCTTGGGAGTTAAGAAAACTAAATAGGCTGCGCGATTGTCAATAATGTCCGCCAATTTAGGCGCGTGCGGCAGGATCTACTCAACCCAAACTGGTTTACGTCGTTGCTTGATGCTTGCACTCACGCAACGCAATGGCGATAAGATTACAACACAATCCATCCGCACAGCTCCGCTGGGAAATCTCGCTCCTGAAGAGTTCGCTCGGCGAGTAACGAACGGATCTTTGCCAGCCGCAGTTTCTAAGACTAGCGCGGAGTAAAATCGGGGACACGACCAAATTGCGCGGCTCCCCGATATCCTTGCGCTGCTCCGCTGGGCGCAAGGAACGCAGCGTCCGGCTGCATCACATCGAGTCTGGCAAGGCCAGCGCAAAACGCATTCATCGAGAGCTTCGACGAACGCTTACGAGACGAATGCCTGAACTAGCATGATTTACGTCGCTGGATGAGCTGAGCGCTATCTTCGAGCGTTGGCGTGCCCAATACAATGCCGAACGGCCTCATAAGAGCCTTTAGAATAGCGGCAGAGATGGAAACGAGGCCGGGCTCCAACGGCAGACGAACAGCTATCCCACCCGTGGAGAGACCAATATATATTCGAGCCTTAACTTTGCTCTGTTGTTTAGCACTGCTCGCCGTGGCTTTATTGGGTGATGCTGTTTTCAAGAGAATCCTTGCTTTTGCCGTGCTTGCGCTTTTAGTCGTCGCTTTTGGACCTGAGTGAAGCTGTACCGCTTTCGTAGACGGTTGGTGATTGGACATTACGCGATCTGAG
>JACRUD010000021.1 GCA_014304875.1 Vulcanimicrobiota bacterium | reverse complement strand
ACCTAACGTTACGGTACTTTCGGAACGCTTCGCAGCGTTGCAACCTTACTCGACCCAATGGAGCGGCGTGCTTTCGACCGCACCTATAGCTGGCACAGACCAGCAAAGGAGATCATCTAGTGCGCCATACTGCGATCGCGTCGTCCGTTCTGTCCGCAGCGCTCGTCACCGGTTGTTTGGCCTTGGCCGCTTGCGGAGGCGGAGGCGGCGGAAGCAGCATGCCGGCACCGCCGCCGCCCAGTCCAAGTCCCAGCCCGACCGCCTCGAATTGCGCCAGCACAGCGCGAACCGTTATAGATGCGAACGGTCGCGGTCTCACCATTCGCGGCCCCCACAGTAGGGGTAGCGGCATTGTCGGCGGCAAGGTAGCGGTGCGCTTCAATAACCCCGAAATGTACAACTCGGCGGTGAGCAAGGTTCTGCACCAGCTCGGAGCCTCGCCCATTGGAGTCATGAACGTGCAGGGCGCCATCACCTTCGCAATAAGCCCCACGCAGAATCCGTACCGGGCGGCCGCATTAATTCGCGGGGTGCCGGGTGTCGCAGCCTCCTCGCCTATCTTCCAACGTTACACGCTTTCGACGACGCCGAATGATCAGGAGTATCTAGCGGGGCATCAGTGGGATATGAACATTATACACATGCCCGACGCGTGGTCCATTACCGAAGGCAGCCCGACAGTCAAAATCGCTGTCATCGATACCGGCTATGATGCACAAAATCAGGACCTTACTGGAAAGGTAACACAATCCATTGTCTTCGATAAAGGGACGGGTCAAGCGGATGCGGCCGCCACCGCGCAAGACAATGACGGCCACGGCACGAATGTTAGCGGCATCGCAGCGGCAGACACCAACAATACCATAGATGTGGCGGGGACAGGTTGGAACGTCGGTCTGCTAGAGGCGCGGGTTTTCCCGCTAGACACTACCATAAATGGCTGCCCATCGGCCGCCTCCAACGATGTGGGCGCTGCCATCGACTGGGCAGTCAGCAATGGTGCCAACGTCATAAATTTGAGCTTGGGCTCAGATCAAGCTGACCCGGTCTCAGAGGAGCCGGCTGTAGCACGGGCCATCGCTCATGGAGTCATCGTGGTTGCCGCCGCGGGCAACGGCAACGCGAGTAAAGTGGGCCAGCCGACACTTGTCTTCCCAGGGGCTGATATTGGCGTCATCTCGGTAGGCGCATCCGCTCTGCATGACATCGCACCCAATACGCTGGCCGGCGGGACCGAGTATGTGGCAAGCTACTCAAACTACGGAAATGCAAACGAACCACTTGATGTTGTAGCGCCGGGCGGTGATCCATCGACTCAGCAAACAAATTGCAACAGCCGTTCTTGCATCGACTACTTGCAGTGGATACTGAACTTGTACACGACCACCGCAATCTCGGGGGGCGGGTCCCAGCTGGCCCTATTCGCCGGCACATCTCAGGCCACGCCGCACGTCTCCGGCTTGGCGGCACTGATGGTCAGCAAAGCCATGGCTGGCGGGCGGTCCTTGACACCGGCCCAGGCACGCCAGATCATCGACGCGACGGCTGACAATATCGGGGACGCAAAACAAGGCCACGGGCGCATCAACGCCTTCCATGCTCTCCAGCAGACGCCGTAACGCGCATGCGCGGCACTGCGCCGATGTAGTGCCGCGGCTTTAGCCGCGGCACCATGAGCCCGCCGACCTTGTAAAGCCCGAGCTTGCATGCCAATCTGCACCGCCCGGCGGAGGTCGCCTTCGGGCGGCGCCTAACTAGCGCGCATGCCCGTCGACACCGTAAATCTGAGCCCCAAGCTGATACAGGTTAGTCTCGTGCCGCCGCCTCAGCCGCTGTAAGAACAGCAGTCGCTACGTCTGCTATTCAGCGATCTCTCCCTCCCGCGTCAACTCCCCGTATTCAACTCCACCCCCGATGGCGGTGCGATGTTGAGCAACCCTGCGCTCCAGCGCCAAGTGGTCATCGGGCCGGCGATTCGGCAAGTTCAGATGAGCGTTGAGTTGACGGCCGCGAAGGCGGTCGAAGAAGTGGTGGACATCCTCGCCAAAACTCAGGCGCGTTTCCCAGTCGAACAGTACCTTAGCTACACCATAACCATCGTCTCACATGTTCCCGTGACCGGCGAAACAGCGATGGAGCTATTCGACCGCAGCGTCTTGCGCAAGCCGGATGCGCTCAACGAGCTGGGACCAGGCCGAGCCGCTGCCGGCATCAGGGTCATTTTAGGGGGCGCCGGCCAGACTTTTGTGACCATCGAACCGCTGCTTGGTGATCCCGGCAAGTTGTTCGCGCAGGTCGTGCAAACGGTGAATGGCCCGCTGACCTTCCACGACGTGCCGCTTCGAATCGACGCCATGTTGCGCTACCACGATAACCAGGTGCGCCAGTTCGTGGACCGGTTGCTTTGACGAAGCCGCCCCGAATAAAGCCGCGGCACTACATTAGGCGCTGCTCGTACGGACCCGGGGGAACGCGCGACTGAAGTCGCACCGCTACACATTCGTCGAAGCGGGAATAAGTCATCGGTGCTGGTCGGAGTTCGGCGGTGGAAGCGGGATCGTCACCTTTGCGCCGTCGACGGGCCCGAAGACGACGAGCTTCGCCACGCTGACGTTTGCCGGGACCTCCAAATCGAAGCGCGCATGTTGTGTCTGGCCTGGCTTGAGAGTGACGTCCCCGAACTCTTTCCCGGAATCAAGCGGATAAAAGCTCAAACCTTCTCCGTCGGTATCGCTGCCGTCGCTCATCACCGCAAAAGCGTAGAAGCGATCGAAGAAGTCGATGTCGCTTTGGCCCGGGTTGCGCGCCCAAAATTCGACTTGCAGAACGCGGGTGCCGTCGTCGGGGGCGGTTCCATCGGCGAACGCATCGACCGGCTTGAGGGAGTCGACTCGCACGTCAAGGCCGTCGACCGTGAAGGGTTGCAAAAGACGTGCCCGGTCACCGGTCGCTGGATGGTCCCATGACACTCCCGGCGCCATTGAAGCGGGGCCGGGGGATGCCAGCGTAAGGGTGGTCGCGGCCGCAAGGCTTGCCAGAAATCCACTCATGTCTGCCTCCTAACAGCGGCAACGATGAAGCGCAAGCAGTAAGTTCCGAGCCCCTAGCGAACAAGCTAGCGGACCACATCTCAGGCCCGATCTTCGGAGGCTCCACGATGGCACGCCCTATGACCATGACCGAAAAGATCCTCGCCGCTCATGCCGGCAAAGCCGAATTGGCGCCGGGCGACATCGTTTCGATAACCCTGGATTTAGTGATGGCCAACGAGTTGTCGGCCGCGGTCGCCATCACGGAGTTTCGCAAGATCAAAGGCGCGACCAGAGTCCACGACCCAGAAAAAATCGCGCTCGTGCCGAGCCACTTCACGCCGAACAAGGATATCGCCACGGCGACGCTCTCGACCCTGATGCGCGACTTCGCGAAAGAGCAAAAGATCACCAACTATTTCGAAGTCGGGCGCGGTGGCATCGAACACGTCGTTCTGCCGGAAAACGGCATGGTCGGGCCGGGAGAAACGATCATCGGCGGCGACAGCCATACGACGACCTACGGAGGGATCGGCGCGTTCGCGACTGGAGTGGGAAGCACCGACATCGCGGCTGCATTCGCGATCGGCGAGATGTGGCTGCGCGTCCCGCCGTCGCTCAAGGTCGTGTACGAGGGTCACCTTCGGCCTTACGTGCACGGCAAGGATCTCATCCTGCATACGATCGCCGAGATCGGCGTCGACGGCGCCACCTACGCGGCGATCGAGTTCACCGGACCGGTTATCAAAGAGCTACCGATGAGCGGGCGCTTCACGATGGCCAATATGTCCATCGAAGCCGGGGCGAAGAACGGCATATTCCCCGTCGACGCGACCACAGAAGCGTACTGCGCGGCCGTGGGAAAAAAGAACTACACCATCTTCCGAGCCGATCCCGACGCTCAGTACACGCGCACGATCACGATCGACTGCAGCAAGATAGAACCGCAGGTGGCAGTGCCGTTCTTACCGGAGAATCAAAAAAACGCATCCGACCTCAGCGACATCACGATCAGCCAAGCCGTCATCGGGACCTGCACCAACGGGCGCATCGAGGACATGCGCCAGGCGGCGGAGATACTGAAAGGCCGCAAGGTCCACCCGGACGTGCGGGCGATCGTCATCCCCGGCAGCCAGAAAGTCTACATGCAGTGCATCAAGGAAGGTTTGGCCGAAATTTTTGTGGAGGCGGGCTGCGTGCTGTCGACTCCGACTTGCGGACCCTGCGTCGGAGGCCACATGGGCGTACTGAGCGCCGGAGAGCGCTGTATCTCGACCACCAACCGGAATTTCCGCGGTCGGATGGGGCACGTGCAAAGCGAAGTCTACTTGGCGGGGCCCTATGTGGCCGCCGCCTCGGCGATCGCCGGGCATATCTGCGGCCCCGAACAACTCGCAGCCGAAGTGCCGGCGTAGGCTTCAGGCGAGCAATTTTTGACAAAGGGATGAGATGATATTAAGAGGGACGGCCCATAAGTACGGCAAGAACGTGGACACCGATGTCATCATACCGGGCCGCTACTGCAATCTCATCGATCCGGTCGAACTCGGCAAGCACGCACTCGAAGACCTAGACGTGAACTTCATCAAGAAGGTGAAACCCGGAGACCTCATCGTCGCCGATACAAATTTCGGCTGCGGGTCGTCACGGGAAGTGGCCGCCGTCGCTTTGAAGGGCGCGGGCGTCTCAGGCGTCGTCGCCAAGTCGTTCGCGCGCATCTTTTATCGCAACTGCATCAACACCGGTCTGCCGATTTTCGAATGTCCCGAGGGGGTCGATGGCATAAGCGACGGCGATAAGATCACGGTGGACGCGGACAGTGGAGTCGTGACGAACGAGACCAGCGGCAAGCAATACAAGTCGACCCAGCTGCCCCCGTTCATGCAGGAGCTCATCGAAATGGGCGGCCTGCTGCGCTACGTGGAACGGCGCCTGAGCGACAAACCTCAAGTCGCCTAGTGCGCAAACCATACCGTATCGCCGTCATCCCGGGCGACGGGGTGGGGCCCGAAGTAACGGACGAAGCGCTGAAGATCCTGGCGCGCGCGTCAGAGCTTTTCGGGTTCTCCTACGACACCGTCGTGTATCCTTTCGGGGCGGATCACTACCTGGCGACCCACGAGCTCATGCCTGCGGATCAGCTAGACCGATTTCGCTCCATGGATGCTATATTGTTGGGAGCGATTGGAGATCCGCGCCTGCCCGCCGGCTTGGTGGAGCGCGGCGTCATCGCGGCCATGCGGTTCGGTCTCGATCTGTACATCAATTTGCGCCCGATCAAGCTGTACGCCGAGCATCTATGCCCGCTCAAGGGCAAAAAGCCCGACGACGTCGATATGGTCGTCATCCGCGAGAACACGGAAGATCTCTACACGGGCATGGGAGGGCACTTCAAAAAAGGCACGCCCGACGAGGTCGTGATCGCCAACCAGATCTTCACTCGCAAAGGCTGCGAGCGCGCCGTCCGCTACGCCTTCGATTTGGCGCGTCGGCGCGGTAAACGCAAGAAGCTCACGCTGGTCGATAAGTCCAACGCGATCGAAGTCCAGCAGTTGTGGCGCCGCACCGTGGAAGAAGCCTCGCCCGATTATCTCGACGTCACGTACGATTTTGCCTATATCGACGCAGCCTGCATGTGGATGGTGAAGAACCCCGAGGCGTTCGACGTCATCGTGACGCCGAATCTCTTCGGCGATATCATCACGGACTTGGGAGCGATGGTCCAGGGCGGCATGGGCGTGGCGGCATCGGGAAATATCCATCCGGGACGCGTTTCGCTTTTTGAACCCATCCACGGGTCCGCACCCAAGTATAAAGGGATGAACGCGGTCAGTCCGATCGCCGCCATAGCGGCGGTGAGTATGATGCTCGACTACATCGGAGAAGAAGAGGCGGCCCACGCCGTCGAGCGCTGCATCGCCGACCTGCTGGTAAGCCGGCGTATCCCTTCGCTCGACGCGTCGAGCGGACTGAAGACGTCGGAAATCGGCGACATGGTTGCCGACGGGTTGAAGCGCCACGCCGGGGCCGCAAAGGTCTGATTAGTCCGACGCCGCCGCCGGTGTGATAGGAGCGCCAGGCGGCCAAGTGCGAATGATTCCAGGCCCACACCTTTTCAGCCGGTCAGCATGTCAGGAGAGCACCATCGGAAAAGACATCGTCATCGTTGACGGAGCGCGCACCCCGTTCGGTAATTTCGGCGGCGCGCTGCGCGACGTGAGCGCTATCGATCTTGCCGTTGTCGCGGGCCGAGCGGCGATGAAACGCTCCGGTGTGGCGCCGGAGAAAATCGATCACGTCATCTTCGGCAACGTCATGCACACCAGTGCGGATGCGATCTACGGCGCGCGTCACGTCGGCCTCAAAGCCGGCTGCCGCGAAGACGTGCCGGCGCTCACGGTGAACCGTCTCTGCGGGTCGGGGCTGCAGGCGATCATCACCGGAGCTCAACAGATCTTGCTGGGCGAGGCGGATTTCGTGTTGGCCGGCGGGATGGAGAACATGAGCCAATCGCCGCACGTGATCCGTGGGGCGCGCTGGGGCCTCACGCTCGGGCAAGGCAAGCTTGAGGATGCCCTGTGGGAAGGCCTGACCGATTCCTACAACGGGCTGCCGATGGCGATGACAGCCGAAAACCTCGCGGAGCGATACGAAATAACGCGCGAGGAGGCCGACGAATTCAGCTTGACGTCGCAACGCGGAGCCGCAGCAGCAGCTTCGGACGGCTTTTTCGCGGCCGAGATCGCGGCCGTGGACGTCAAAGGGCCGAAAGGGGCGACTCTCTCCGTCGAAAAGGACGAAGGGCCGCGTTCCGGCGTCACGATGGAACAGTTGGCGAAGCTGCCGCCGCGCTTTAAAAAAGATGGTATCGTGACGCCCGGTAATGCGAGCGGCATCACGGACGGGGCGGCCGCAGTGGTCCTCACGTCGGCCGCGCGGGCCGAAAAGGACGGACTGAAGCCGTTGGGTCGTCTGGTCGCGTGGGGCATCGTCGGCGTGGATCCGGACGTCATGGGGATCGGCCCCGCCTTTGCCATCCCGGCGGCGCTGGAGCGGGCGAAGATGTCGCTGGATGACATCGATGTCGTGGAGATCAACGAGGCGTTCGCTCCCCAAGTGCTGGCCTGCGTCCATGCCCTCCATCTGGATGGGCAGCGCCTCAACCCGAATGGCGGAGCCATAGCGCTCGGCCACCCGCTTGGTGCGAGCGGCGCGCGGCTCGCATACACGCTTTTAAACGAGCTGCGCCGCAAGAAAAAGAAATACGGCGTCGCAAGCGCGTGCATCGGAGGCGGGCAGGGTATCGCTGGCATCGTCGAGGCATATTAGCTGACGGGGCTGATCTCTGATCTTCGCGCGGCCTTAGCGTATCTTTTCATTCCGCTGAGGTACCGCCGTCTGCTGCGTCTGCACGGCATGATCAGCGGCTACTACTTGACCCAAGCGATCTCCGTGGCCGCCAATCTGCGATTAGCCGATGCGATCGGCGCGGTCCCAAAGAACGCGCACGAGCTTGCCCTTGCTGTCCATGCCGACGAAAGCTCGCTCTATCGGCTGTTGCGTGCGCTCTCATCCGTTGGGATATTCAAGCTGCGCCGGGATGGTCGTTTTGCCCTGGCACCGCTCGGTCAAGCGTTGCGTTCCGACGATTCGCTCTCGTTGGCACCGTGGGCCATCTACAACGGCTACGATTTCCATTGGCGCGCATGGGGACGATTGCTGGACGCGGTCAGAGACGGCACGACCGGGATAGAGCAAATTTCCCAGAAGCCGTTTTTCACGCTGCTCGACTTCGACCCGTCCGCTGCTAAGGTTTTCGATTCGGCGATGGGCTCGCTGGCTCGAGCTCTCAATGGGGTGCTCGTGCGATCGTACGATTTCAGCCGGTTGCGGTCGCTGGTGGACGTCGGCGGCGGCACCGGAAATTTGCTGGCTGCGATCTTGCGGCGCAACCCGCGTCTTCGAGGCACCCTTTACGATCTTCCGCACGTCGTGGAAGCGGCCGCCTTCAATCTGCGGAAGCAGAAGCTGACGCGCCGCTGTCAGGTCATTGGGGGAGACTTCTTTTCGGCGGTGCCGCCCGGCGCGGACGCGTATATCCTCAAGCAAGTGCTGCACGATTGGAGCGATGCGCAAGCGCTGGCCATCCTCAAGATGATCCGCGCCGCCATGGGCGAGCGCGGCGTGCTGC
>JACRUD010000167.1 GCA_014304875.1 Vulcanimicrobiota bacterium | reverse complement strand
GGCGATATGGCGCCGCAGCCCGAGGGGATCGTGCGCGCAGGTCCATTTCAGCCCAAGACCTTGGCCAACTCCACGAAGGAGCGATCGTAACGATACACGATGCCCATGTGGCCGTCGTCGAACTCCTCGTGGATGTACTGGATGCCGAGCGCCCCCAGCCGCGAACAGAAGATGCGCGCGCCCAGTTGCAAGTTCCATTCATCACGCAGGCCGGCGTCGAGATAGATGGTCTTCATCGAGCGCAGCGACTCGGCGTGGCGCTTGACCATGTGGACGGGATCGTTGGCGAGCCATCGTTCCCACACGTCGGCGCGGATCTCGCCGCTGGGAAGGGTCACCGGAAGGTCGATGCCTAGGGGGGCGCCCGGAAGTGGAGAGTAGCATGCCGCCATCGCCAAAATATTGAGGATCTCCATGGCCTCTTTGGTCTTCTTCGGCATGGCTTCGAATGCGTGAAAGAACGCTTCCACACCGCCGAACTTCTCGATGCCCATGACGAACTTCGGAAAGTCGGGCAGATAGCAAAAAGCGAAATACGCGTCTCCGGCGTGCGATCCGAAAGCGCCGAAGACGTCGGGATGGCGCATCGCCAAACGCATGGCACCGTATCCGCCGCTCGATTTTCCGGTCACTCCACGGTGCTCTCGGCCGGCTTGCGTCCGCAGCTTGTCGTCGACGAACGGCACGATCTCTTGCACGACGTAGCTTTGGTAGTCGCCGGTCGCGCTCGAATCGCAATACTGACTGCCACCCAGTCGCGTGAAGCAAGCCGTAGCGACGCAGATGATCTCGGGCATGGCTTGCTGCGCGATGAGACGATCGAGACGACGGTTCAACGCTTCGGCGAACGGGTCGAAATTGAAGAGCATCTGGCCCGTTCCGGTAAAGCCCGACAGAAAGTAGACGACGGGGTAGCGGCGCTGCGAAGAATCGTACGACGGCGGCAGGTAACAGAAGACATCGCGCTCGTACGGGTCGCCGAGCACATTTCCTCGCAGCAGTTGGGACGAGTGGCGCAGGACGGCGACCCGCCCCCGGTTATCCTCGCTCATGCGCAACTTTTCCACGTGGGTTTTGCGCCGGTCGGACGGATGAATCTCATCGGCCTTTGGCTCGCTTTCGCCGTGCCCTTAGAGCCATGCCCTCGGAGCCGTTGCAGTTCTCTGACGTCAGCGTAACTGGCTTTCAAAGAAAACGTCAGCTTCCGTCCCTCTTGAACCTGTTGATCGAACGAATTCCCGATACCGTGACCCTGGCCGGCCCGCACAGCAGTAAACCCGCTAGGCTAAAACGCAAATATCTCATGGTTCCTTAAGGCGACGGCCTCCATTTGAAATCCTCCAGAGCGCCAGCGCGAGCCACATCTTTGGCACGTCGTCCCATTGGTTTTGTTTCGTCCGATCAAACCGCGTGCGACTAAGCTTGGCTCGCAAGGACAACGCTTGAGCCGGACGATATTGGAGGAACAACTGCGCCGGCACTCGGGAAATCGCGGAGGGGTGGCAGAGCGGTTGAATGCGGCGGTCTTGAAAACCGTTAGGGGCGCAAGCCTCTCGTGAGTTCGAATCTCACCTCCTCCGCCAAATCTGCGCCAGAGTGCGACGCAGCACGAATCGCCATAAACGACGCCGAACAATTTTGAGGGCTACTAGTGAGCGAGAATGTTGAGCAAACGGCCGAAGGGATCGCGAACGTAGAAACGGCGAACACCCCAAGGCTCGTTGGCCGGCCCATACTCGACAGCGAACCCTCCAGCCATGACACGGTCGTAGACGCCTTGGAGGTCATCGACCTCAATGGAGAGGTCCGGAACGGGAGTGCCTGATCCGCCCTCGCTTGCAATGCTGATCTGCGGCGCAGCGCTGCCTTCAGAGGCGAACGTCAAGATCCAGCCGTGGTCCATCACCAAACGCAATCCAAGCACATCCGCGTAAAACGCCTGGGCCTTTTCGACGTGCTTTGTCGCAATGTTGGTCACGATGCGGATCACCGTCATCAATGTTTCCTGGCTTTGGCGTCTCCGGTGGGTAAGCTATGGTCGTCTCGGTGGGCCGTTCACATGTCCACGAATCACTCCGTGGATGTCATAGGGCTATGGCGTAGACGTAGTGCTCATCTTCGTCGGTCGCGGTCCGCCAGGTTTCTTTCAGCCTGATGCAACGGTTGCACCTCGTGGTCAGCGGACGCGTCCAAGGCGTCTTCTATCGCGCGTCCGCCGCCGAGGAAGCGCGCCGGCTTGGGGTCGCTGGCTGGATTCGTAACCGAGCCGACGGTAGCGTGGAGATCACCGCCGAGGGGCCGGCAGACAAGCTGGCGGAGCTGTTCGAGTGGTGCAAGCACGGACCGCCGGGGGCGCTTGTACGAGAGTGGAAGGCGGCGCGACAAAACGGTACCGGCGAATTTCGCCGTTTTTCGGTGCTCGCCGACCAGCTCGAGAACTAAAGCACCGCGTCCAAAGCTTCCAAATCTTGCTGCGTGTCGACGTCGCGGAATGCTTCGGCACGGCAGGCATCGACAAACGTGACGCGCTCTTGACTGCCGACCGCGTAGCTCTTCGCCCCATCGTCCCCCTGCAGCTTAGAAAGCTGCGCAAAATCCCTTCGCGGAAATAAGGTCGGCGTGCCCCACACCTCCCCCGCGCGCAGCGCCACGATGGAGCCCGGAACCCGGCGAAAAGACTCGATCAAACCGTCTAAATCCGCCGCACTGACGAAAGGCTGGTCGGCGACCAAAAACATGCAGGCATCGTCTTTTCGATGCGCCGCGAGGCCCCGTCGAACCGAAGATGCGATGCCCTCTTTCCAATCACGGTTTACGACGATCGCGCAGCGACGGCTGTCGACTTCGCATAGCAGCGATTCGAACCTAGCCCCAACGACCAGCGTGCAGCTCAGCGCTTGCGAGGCGCACGCCGCGTCGACGGCGCGCGCCAGCAGCGACTTGCCGCCGACATGCGCGGCCAGCTTGTGTGCATGCCGGCCGAAACGGCGGCCCTCGCCGGCGGCCAGCACGACGCAGCCGATGCGGTTTACCATGCGGCGCCCGCTACCGTGCGGCTACTCTCGGGCCCCGGCATGCTGAGCAGTCCCGGCTCAGCAAACCGATCCGGCTTCATGCATGCGGGCGCAATATGCCAAGCATATCGTCGTGGATGCGCCCGTTGGACGCCACTATCTGCTCGCCATCGATGACGAGCGGGCCCCCGCGATAATCGCTCGTGCGGCCGCCCGCCTCTTCGACGATCAAAGCTCCGGCCGCGATATCCCACGCGTGCAAACCCGGTTCCCAAAAGCCGTCCATGCGGCCGGCCGCGACGTAACACAGATCGAGCGCGGCGGATCCGTCGCGCCGCAGAGCCTGCGCTTGGCGCATGAAATCGGCGAAGGGCCCAAGGTTCGCGAGCGGCTTGCTGACATCGTGGGCCGGGAAACCGGTCACCAGCAGCGCATCGCGCAGATGGCGGCAGTCGGAGACCTGAAGAGCGCGACCGTTGCAGTCGGCGCCTTTGCCGCGCCTAGCGCGGAACATCTCACCGGCCATCGGATCGTACACCACCCCAAGTTGCAGAACGCCGTCTTCCTCGTAGGCGATGGAGACGCAAAAGCAGCGGTACCCATGAGCGTAATTCGTCGTGCCGTCCAGCGGATCGACGATCCAGCGCCGGCCGCCAAGTCCGGCCCCCTCGCCCTGCTCCTCGCCGAGCACGGCTTCTTCCGGTAACTCACTTGCGATGACTTGGCGAATCAATGTCTCGCTTGCGGTATCTGCTTCGGTCACAAGATTGGTGGAGATGTCTTTGGCGCGCGCATGGAGATCGGTTCCCAGCCTGTCGCGCAGCAGCGCGCCGGCCAACCGGGCCGCGTCTTCGGCGATCGCAAGACGGTCACTTATCATTCGGAGCCATCGTACCGATACCGTTCGAGGGAGGGACCTGAAGGTCCGTGGCTTTATTTGGTTTCGCCTGCATTGGTCTAAGGGTCCGTGGCTACATCTGGTTGTGGCCATATTTCGATGCTAGGTGTGCGCTGCATTTAGCTTGGACGTTGGATATTTAAGGAATAGCTCTTGCATGCACCGAAACTTCGCCTATTATGCTAGAGACGAAGCCGGATATAACCGAGGTCGCCATTCCGGGGCCCGAGGGCTCCTCCGTTGTCGCCCGAGAAACGGCCGCGCTCACGACCGGGACGAAAACGGCCCCGATCGTCGTCAAGCGCGCAAAGGGCCTGATCGTCGAAGACGTCGACGGCAACCTATTTCTGGATTTCACGAGCGGCATGATCACTGCTACCGGCCATTCACATCCCAAGGTCGTGGCCGCGATCGCCGAGCAAGCCGAAAAATGGCTGTTCATCAACAGCCCGGATTTTTATTCGCCTCTGCAAGCCGAAGTGGCGGAAAAAATCATCAAGCTCGTGCCGGGAAGTAAGGCGAAAAAAGTTTTCCTGTGCAACAGCGGCACCGAGGCCAACGAGGCCGCCATCAAGGCGGCTCGCTGGAACAAGCCCACCCGCAAGCGCTTACTAGCATTCATCGGCGCTTTCCATGGCCGGACGATGGGAGCGCTTTCCTTGACCGCGAGCAAGCTCGCGCATCGGGCCCGCTACACCCCCAACATGCCCGACGTTCACCATCTGCCGTACGCGACATGTTACCGCTGCCCATACAAGATGACGTACCCCAGCTGTGACATCTGGTGCGCCCGCATCCTGGAGGAGTTGTACTTCAAGCAGTTCATCCCGCCCGATGAAGTGGCCGCGATCTTCGTCGAGCCCATCCAAGGAGAAGGCGGCTACATCGTCCCGCCGCCGGAGTTCATCGAGATCATCCGCGACATCGCCGAGCGCCACGGCATCGCTTACGTCGACGATGAGGTGCAAGCGGGCATCGGCAAGACGGGCAAGATGCTTGCGATCGAGCACTTCGGCGTATCGGCCAACGCCACGCCGCTTGCCAAAGCGCTGGGGTCCGGCGTCGCCGTCGGCGCGCTCGTCGTCGATGCGGATCTCGACTTCGGAGCTCAGGGCGCACACTCTAACACGTTCGGTGGAAACGGCGTCGCGCTTGCAGCCGCCAAGGCGACGCTAGATGTGATCGAAGATGAGGGGTTGGTGGAATGCGCGGCCGTGCAGGGCGACTACTTCAGCAGCAAGTTGCGCGAACTGCAAGAGCGCTTTCCTGCGATCGGGGACGTGCGCGGAAAGGGTTTAATGATCGGCGTCGACTTCGTCAGCGATCGGGCGTCGCGCACGCCCGACCCCGCCTACCGCGATCGCGTTCTGGCGGGATGCTTTCGGCACGGCCTCATGGTGCTGCCGTGTGGCTTCTCGGCGCTTCGCTTCACGCCGGCACTCGTCGTCGAGCGCGAGCAGATCGACCGCGCGCTTGACATTTTGGAGCGCGCCATCCGCGAAGCCTGACGACCGGCACGCCGGTCAGTGCACCGTTCAGAAACCATCGAAGCCGACGATCACCGAACCGTCAGGCTCGACGATCGTCGGGACGCGTAGCGCGCCCGAAAGGCGCTCCATCTCCTTGCGAGCAGTTAAGTCGGCCTCGACATCGATCTGCACAAAACGGACGGAACGCTTTCGCATGTCCGCCATGGCCGCGGCGCAGTACGGGCAACCGGGTTTGGTATAGATGAGGGTGTCTGCCATTGCGCCAACCTTTGCGGCAAATGCCTTTCCAGGCAAAGGATGCTCGATGCGGATTATTTCAACCAGCTCGGCCCCCAGCCCCGTCGCGGCGTACAGCCAGGCGATAGAAGCAGGCGGCCTCGTCTTCACGGCTGGGCAGGTCGGCAGCGACCCAGCCGGCGGCGCGCTTCCCGACGACGTAGACTCGCAAGCCGAGCTCTGCTTCACCAACATCGCGGCGATCCTGCGCGAAGCCGGCCTCGGCTACGCCGACGTCGCGAAGGTGACCATGTTCCTCACCGATATGGCGCAGTTCGCAACGGTCAACCGGGTGTACGAAAGATACGTCGGGAATCACAGGCCCGCTCGGACGACGGTCGGCGTTGTGGCCTTGCCGCGCGGAGCGTTGATCGAAGTTGAGGCGATCGCGATACGCCGCTAGCGCCGGTGCCGGCCTAGCGCTTTAGAAAAGCCTCCACTTCGGAAAGCTTCTTGCGCGTTGGCGCGTCGCCCGGCGCCATGGCGAGGGCGCTTTTGTACTGTTCCGCGGCGAGCCGGTATTTGTGTTCTTCCTGATAGACATCGCCGAGGTCGAAGTGCAACGTCGAACTGGGCGGCAAAACAGCCAAGCCCTTGATAAAGGCCGCCTCCGCTAGATTGAGCAGACCGTGGCTCAAATAAATCCCGCCTAGGTTCTCGTAAATATGGCGTTCGCGCGGGTCGAGCGAGATGGTTCGCTGATACATCTCAACCGCCCGGGTAAAGTCCCCCATGGATTCGTACGCGACGCCTAGATTTTCGTACGCTAGCGGAAAATCAGGCGCGAGAGCGACCGCTCTATTTATTTTCTCCATGGCTCCCGCATAGTCGCCGGAGTTGATGAGCTCGACGCCCCAATTCATCCATGCATAGTAATACTTGTCATCTTCAGCGAGCGCGGTCTTATACTGATCGATCGCATCGCGATAGCGCCCGAGTTCGCCGTAGACGATCCCCAAAGCGTTGTGCGCGTCGGTGAATCTCGGCGCTGACTGAATCGCTGCGTCATATTGCATGACTGCAGCGTCGTAGCGATGCTCGGCCTCGTAGATGACGCCCAAATTGTAGTGGGAGACCGGCTCGTACGGCTGGCGATTTTCCTCCATTTGGTATTCTGACTCTAATTCGGGCAGCCGCCCTTGGTCGGCGTAGACCTGGACGAGGCTCGCGAATGCCTCCTTCGAAGGCAGGCTGCTGCGGAACTCATTGATGGCAGCCTGATAGTTGTCTTCGGCCGCATACACCCCGCCAAGGCGGTTGCGGACGTCGTGATCGCCCGGATTGACCGCCAGGACCGCCCGATAAGCGGCCTCAGCGGCAGAGTAGTGCGCGAGCCGGTATTCGACATCGCCGAGCAGCTTCTGGACGTCGACATCCCGCGGATCCGCCGCAACGGCGCGCCTCAGGGTGTCCCGAGCCGCTTCATTTTGGCCTCGCGCTGCGAGCAGCTGGGCTTTGGCCAGCAGATCTTTGACCGACTTTTGAGCGCCTTGAGACCCCGGCGCGGTCACGGCCATTGGGCCGGCGGAGGCTTGTTGGGAGGGACCGAGCGCGACCTGAGAGATCACGATGGCCAACAAGACGAAAAATGTACGCATGGGAGTCAACCCGGTACTTTCAAAACGTCGGCAGCGCAGCGAGCTGGCCGCAACGTTAGTATACCTCGCCGCAATGCGCGACGCAATCGCGTCCGGGCTCACAGGGCTGGCGCGGGCACGCGCGAATCTAGGGCCGATGGGCACTCCTGGGGTCGTCCGCGGCATGGTCTTGGTCGCGCTCTGCGCCGCCTCGCTCGGATTGACCGGCTGTCCGAACCCCAACGCGATCGGGGTGCAACAGACGGGGACGATCAACGCCCGCTGCTTGCTCGCATCCAACAATCAGCCGGTCGTCGACGCCCTAGTCACGGTCAATTCTATCCAGACCTGCCGCACGGACTCGGACGGCAAGTGCACCATCCAGCAGGTACCGGTCGGACCTCAGTCGGTTTCGGCCGCGGCTGCCGGCCTGCAGGGCGGCCCGGTTTCGACGACGGTGATTGAAAACCAGTCCGCTACCGTATCGATTCCAATGTCGCCGTCGAACGGTTGATCCGTATGCTTGCCGCGTGCCCGAGCTTCCCGAACTAGAACTCCTAGAGAGCGCGCTGTCGGAGTACGTCGTCGGCCGCAAGGTCATCGCTGTCGTCATCGACCCGAAACGCTCCTTTCTTTTGCGCTACCCGGCCGATCGTTTCGGCCCCGACCTGACGGGACGGGTGTTCGCTTCGGTCCGGAGGCTAGGAAAGTTCGTCCGGTTCACTTTTGAGGCTCGCCCCGACGCTCTGTTCGTGCACCCGATGTTGGGCGGCCGCTTCGCGTACTGCAGCCGAGCCGCACCGCCTTTGGCGGCCACCTGCTTCACGTTTCAACTTTCCGGGGGAACCGATCTGCGCTTTTTGGATTCGTCGCAAATGGCGCGCGTCTACCTCACGACCGAACCCGCGCTCGACATCCCGACCTACGCGGAGATGGGCCCCGACGCGCTGGATCCCGACCTTACCTACGACGCGTTTTCGGCCCGGATCGCCAAGCACCGCGGCGAACTCAAGAGCCTGCTCCGCAATCCGGCCGCGGTCGCCGGAATCGGAACCGCATATTCCGACGAGATCCTTTGGCACGCCAGGCTGAACCCTCAACGCCGGCGGAGCACCCTTACCC
>JACRUD010000146.1 GCA_014304875.1 Vulcanimicrobiota bacterium | reverse complement strand
GAGCACTCGAGCGCCGACCGGCGCTCGTAACTGCGCGACTGCTCGGGCGCGCCAGAGCACGTCGACGCCGCCGGTCATGATCGTGTTGACAGAGTCGTAACGCTCGGCGATGCGATCGAACATCTCTCGGACGGCGACGCTCTTACTCAACGCTGCCGACACTCGACACGGCATCAGTCCCACCGCCCGCCGCCGCCAAAAACGGCGACAGCCGCGGGAAGAGCCGCAGCGCGTTGGCGGACGTCGCTTGCGCGATGCGCGAGACGGGCTGTTTGCGCAGCTGCGCGATGCGCTCGCAGACCAGCGCCACATGCGCGGGCTCGTTGCGCTTGCCGCGATGCGGGGCCGGCGTCATATAGGGGCAATCGGTCTCGAGCAGGAGCCGCTCCAAAGGCAAGCGCGCGACGGCATCGTGCAGATCGTGCGCGTTTTTGAACGTGACCGCTCCCCCGATCCCCAGATAGACATCGAAGTCGCCGATGAGCGTCTTCCCCAAATCGTACGTCCCGGTGAAGCAATGCATGACGGCGCCGCCGGCGGCAGCCAGGTGGCGCCGCAGGATCGCTGCGGCGTCGGCGTGCGCTTCGCGACAGTGGATGACGGCGGGCAGGCGTTGCCGACGCGCGAAGTCCAATTGACGTGCGAAGACCTCGCGCTGGACGGTCCGCGGCGAAAAGTCGTAGTGATAGTCCAGACCCATCTCTCCAGCCGCCACGACCGCGGCATCCTGGCCCAGCGCGTCCAACCATTGCAGATCGCCGGCCGACGCCGCTTCATGAGGATGAACGCCAACGGCTGCGGCAACGCCCGCAAAACGACGGGTTAAGCCGATCGACGCTGCGCTTGTGGCTCGGTCTTGGCCGGCCGTGACCGTCAGCGCGACGCCGGCTGTTCGAGCTCGATCGAGCACGGCGGCCAGATCGGTCGCGTACTCGCCGCCGTCGAGATGCGCATGCGTGTCGACCAGCATTCTAACCGGCCGCTGCCGCGGCTTCGATGCGAGGGAAAAGCGGGGCCGGCACGTTGGTAATCGTCTGAGGAAGCAGCACGCCCCAGCGCAGACTCTCCTCCCACATCTGCCCGGGCACGCCTTCTTGACCGAGAGCTTGCCAAATAGCGCCGGCCGTTGTCGGCATGAACGGGTAGATGAGCGCCGCGATCCAGCGTATGCCCTCGCAGACTTCGTAGAGCGCCGCGTCCAGTGCTGCAGCGTCACCGCTCTTATCGAGAACCCACGGCTTGGTCTCTTCGACGTAGCGGTTGAGCACCCCGACACTCTCCCAAATAGTCGCGAGGCAACCGCGAAAGTCAAGCACATCCAGGGCGCTCTTGACCGACGCCGGCAGGGTCTCAAACCCCGCCGCCAGTCCGCTGCGTTGCGGGCGCCCAGGCACGGCGCCCTGGCGGTAGCGCGCCAGCATCGATAGGCTGCGCTGCACCAAATTGCCCAAATCGTTGGCCAAATCCGCGTTGTGCCGCCGCACGAGACCTTCTTCGCTGAGCGTGAAGTCGGATCCAAACGGAGCCTGCGACAAAAGCGCATAGCGGACGGAATCGACCGAGAACACGTCGATCAGTTCGCCCGGGCGCGTGATGTTGCCCACGCTCTTGCTCATCTTGCGGCCCTGCGTCGTGATCCACCCGTTGGCGAAGACGAGTTCGGGAAGCGGCAAGTCGAGCGCCATCAGGATCGCCGGCCAGATGATGGTATGAAAGCGCAAGATCTCTTTGCCGATGAGGTGCACGTCGGCAGGCCAGAGCCTGGCGACGCGCACCATGTCGTGAGGATAGCCTGCTGCGGTAATGTAGTTGCAGATGGCGTCGAACCACACGTAAATCGTCCCGCCGCCCTGAGGAAGCGGGATGCCCCACTCGACCGAGGTGCGCGAGACGCAAAGGTCTTCCAGGCCGCTTTCCAAGATGGCCATCATCTCGTTCCAAGCGCTTTGCGGCCGCACCCAGTGCGGCTTGCTCCGGAAGTGATCGAGAAGCCGGTCTCGGTAACGCGACATCTTGAAAAACCACGCGTCCTCGGATACCCACTCCACGGGCCTGCCGCACTCGGGGTTCGGACACTTGCCGTCGATCAGCTTCGATGCGGGCCAAAACGTCTCGTCGTTGCGGCAGTACCAGCCCTCGTACTTCCCCGGGCCGATGTCGCCCCGTTCGCGAAGCATCGCGAAGATACGCTGGACGGCAGCTTCGTGGTCCGGATCCGTCGTGCGAATGAACTGATCGTAGGCGATATCGAGCTCTCGCCACTGCTCTTTCCAGCGCCCCACGATCTCGTCGCAAAATTCCTTGGGAGTCTTTTGGGCGGCGGCGGCGACGTCGGCGATGCGCTGGCCGTGCTCGTCCGTTCCGGTCAAGAAATGCGCGCGCCCGTTGCCCGTGACGCGATGGAAACGTGCCAAGACATCGGCAGCGATCGTGCTGTAGGCGTGGCCGATGTGAGGAGTGCCGTTGGTGTAATACAGCGGCGTCGTCACGTAGTACGTATCTTTTTGCATCGCCGATTTGGTCTTTGACGCGGCGCGCGCGCGAGGCCTGCCGGCGGTTTCGCGCGGGTCGGCATGTTGCGAGCGATAGGCGTGCAGACTGTAAAGCTGCGGTCTAGCGCGATTTGAGGCGCTGCGCCGTTTCGTACAATAGGTTTCTGGGCAGGCCGCTGACGGCCCGCATGGCTTCCACCGCCGCCTTGATGCTGACATCGTGTGCGATCAGCACGCTCAGTGCAGCCTTCACGGCCTCCGGTAGGTCGTCGTTCGGTCGCTTCGGCGATGCGCCTTCCAACACGATGACGAATTCGCCACGCGGCTCCGGACCGATCTGCCTGCTGACCTCGGTCGGCGTTCCCAGCGCCTGCTGTTCGAACTTTTTGGTGTACTCGCGCAGCGCGAAGACCGTCCGGCCGGGCAAAACCGCCGCGATATCGGTCAGCAACGCGCTGACCCGGCTGGGGGCTTCGTACCACGCGACGGCTGCCGTCTCAGCGCGGAGCGCGCTGAGGTATGCCCGTCGAGCGCCCGGCTTGCGCGGTGGGAATCCTTCGAACCGAAACCTGCTGACGTCGAAGCCGGACAGCACGATTGCGCCCGTAAAAGCGGCTGGCCCCGGCAGGCACTCAACCGCTGCGCCGCACTCTCGTGCCAAGCGAACCAATTCGCGCCCGGGGTCGGAGATGCCGGGCATGCCCGCGTCCGTGACTGCAGCCACGGTCTTCCCTTGCGCCATCAGCGCGCGCAGCTCACGCAAGCGCACCGGCTCGACCTTGGCATGGTATGACCGCATCGGCTTATCGATCTCGTAATGGCGCAGCAATGGGCCGCTGACGCGCGTGTCTTCGACGAAGATGACATCGCAGCTGCGAAGCGCACCTAGCACGCGCAACGTGATGTCGGCGAGATTGCCAAGCGGGGTAGGACATAAGACGAGCCGGCCCTGCATCGGCGGCCGAAGTCAGACCTCGCGCGCTTGCGCAGACCGCTTGTCGGCCGTCGACGGCGGCATCGGCGCTCGTCCGAAAAGCGACCCGAAATCTTGCGGCGTGTCTAGATCGAGAAAGAGCCGCTCGTCTTCGATGTCGACGAGGCGATGCTTGAGTTTGGCGATGGCTACTCTCACTCCGGCGCTGCGATGCAGCAACGCCGGCGCTTCGCGCCTAAGGGCACTCCGATCGTACAGGCTCGCGAGCGGCTGAGCCTGGCCGCGGCAAACCGAGATCAGCGCTTCATCGCCTTCGCGCCACAGCGCGGACAAGCGATCGATCAACGATGCGTCGGCAAACGGCGCGTCGCCTGCGGCAACGAACACCAAGGCGTTTTGCAGATGTTCTATGGCGCTCAATATGCCGCCGAGCGGACCGCGCCTCCCGAATCGATCGCGCACGACCGGACATGGCAACGACGCCCGAAGCGTCGGCGGCAACGTATCGTGACAGGAGACGACCGCGGGCCGTCCCCGCGCGAGATTTTCGCAGACGCGCAGCAAAAGCGGCTGACCGTCGACTTCCATGGCCAGCTTGCCCGGCAGCCGCCGGCTCAATCCCCCGGCTAAGATGACGACCCCGATGTCGTCGCGCGATGTCGCCACGGCGAAGCTAGTGCGCCTGGGATCTACTGGCGTCGGGCGTCGACCAGGATGACGGCGCGCTGGTCTTTCTCGGCGAATTGGTCGATGGCCGATAGCGCAATGCCGGTCGGACTTTCGGGCGCCAGCGCTTCCTCGATCGAAAAACCGGTTCTGTCCTTTACCTGCGCGTCGAGCGGTCCCCGCAGCGCTGCCGGCAAAGCGCGATAGCGGGCCGCCATGTCCAAAGCGAAGCCGAGCTTCTGCTTCGCAGCCGCCGGATCCATGACGATGACTAAGATGACGCGCCGTTTGTCGCCGTTGCGGTCTTGAAAAACCCCGTAATCGAGACCGTCGCGGTTCATCATCTTCTGCACGTTGCCGGTCTTGGATGCCGCAGCCGCGTTGTACCCGATTCCCGCCGGCGGGTTTGCCGCCTGACCGCGCAGCCACGCAGCGGCGGTGGAAAAGGAATCTGGAGTGCGGGCGATGACTTCCTGCCCGGCATAAGTACCGGCGCTCCCGGCCGTCAGCGGAGATCTGCCCGCTTGTCCCGCGCTCACGGTCTGGGAAAAGCTCCTCGCGGCGATCACCGTGGCCCCGGCCGGCAGCGGAAAACCGGTTTGATTGGCAAGCGCGATCGTCGCCGTGGGGTGCGCCTGCGGCGCCTGGCCCGAACCGCCTTGATGGGAGCACCCTGCGCTCAGCAGGAGGGCGATCCAAGCTGAACGTGTGATCTTTGGGTTCATGGGCGGCGGCGTTCACGAGCTCGCCCGGGCAGCCCTCTTGCAAGGTGATGCAAGCGCATCACTGAAACGCACCGCCTTCTAAACGACATGAGACAACAAGTTCCGCCGACCGCCATGCGGCCTGATTCTCGTCCTAAGAGCCAGGCGGCGGTCGGTATCCTGACGTTCGAAGACGGCCAGGACCGCGAGCGTGTCGACCGCGTCGCGACGGAAGAACCTATGGAGATGCGCGCGCTGGCACGGGGCATCTCGCAAACGATCGCAGTCACGATGCGGACGCCGGGCGCGGACTTTGAACTGACGGCCGGATTTTTGCATACCGAAGGTCTGATCGGACAACGTCAAGACATCGTCGCGATGAAGTATTGCATCGATTCGACCTTCGATGCCGTTCAGAGATACAACATCGTCAGCGCCGAACTGCGGCCCGGTCTGCAGCTCTCGCTGCCGCAACTCGAGCGGCACTTCTTCACATCCAGCGCCTGCGGTGTTTGCGGAAAAGCCGGCTTGGAAGCCTTGCGGGGGCGCAGCGTCGGGCCGCCGGCGCGGGGTCCGCAAGTCGCCCCGGAGTTGATCTCCACGCTCACTGAAAAGCTGCGCAAGGCTCAGGGTGTTTTCGCGGCGACCGGCGGCTTGCATGCGGCCGGGCTGTTCGATGCCGCCGGCGTCACGCTTGCGGTGCGTGAAGACGTGGGGCGTCACAACGCCGTCGACAAAGCCGTCGGCTGGGCACTGCTGAACGACAGGCTGCCACTACGCGAGACGATCCTGGTGGTGAGCGGCCGAGCGAGTTTCGAGATCGTGCAGAAGGCTTTGGTCGCCGGCATCCCCATCGTGTGCGCCGTTTCGGCCCCCAGCAGCCTAGCGGTTTCCCTAGCGGACGAGTTTTCAATGACGCTGATCGGCTTCATCCGCGGATCTCGCTTCAACGTCTATGCCGGCCGCCAAAGAATCACGCCTGCCGGAAAAAGCGCAAACCCCTGGGCCGCCGGCACGCAGGCATGATCTTTGACCAAGCCCGGCGTCTGATCGCTTCGCGGGGCAAGCCGCGCGGCACGGAGACGATCGCTTTGGCTGACGCGCTTGGTCGGGTCGCGGCCGAAACGGTGCACGCGGCTGAAGACCTCGTGCCGTTTCCACGATCCGCCATGGACGGATTCGCGGTCGCCGCGGGAGACTTGCGCGACGGCGAACCTCCCCAAGAGCTGCCGCTGAGCGGCGCCGTCTTCGCAGGCGACGCACTGGCTGTGCACCGAAGCGGCACCGCAACCGCAGTCGCGACCGGAGCGCCCTTGCCGCTCGGTGCAGACGCCGTCGTTCCTATTGAAGACGTGCTGTCCAAGGACCGCTCCATCGTGATCAAAGGACCTGTCGCTCGCGGCGACCACGTTTTTCCCCCCGGTGAAGACGCGCGACGCGGAGACGTTCTCGCATTCCGAGGAGACCGGCTAAACGCCGCAAGGCTGGCTCTGCTTGCGGCCGCAGGTACGTCGTCGCTCTTGGTTTTCGAGCGGCCTAGAGTCGGCTTGCTTTGCACCGGCGAAGAGCTCGTGGACGTTTGGCAGACGCCGCGCTACGGTCAAATCCGCAACAGCAACGCCACCCTCATCGCATCGATCGTGACGTCCTCGGGCGCCCGTTTGGTTTCGTGCGGCCGTTGCGGCGACGACCCGACGGATCTCCGCTCAGCGCTGGAACGAGCTCTTGGGAATGTCGATCTACTGGTGACGACCGGTGGCGCGTCCGCCGGCCCTCGCGATCGGGTCAAAGAGGCTTTGACCGACCTTGGCGCGCGGTTCCTGTTCCAATCGGTAGCCCTGCGGCCCGGCAGGCCGACCGGCTTTGCCGAGATCGGACCCGTCTTCGTCGCGGTGCTGCCGGGAAACCCGGCGGCTGCCTTCGTCGCCTTTTCGCAGTTGGTCGCACCTTTGCTGAGCCGCCTTGCGGGCGCGGCACCCCGCGAGCACACCGTCGCGGCAACGCTCCGAGGGCGGATCGTTGGGAAAGCCGATCGTCACTACTTTGTTTTCGCGAAACTTCGCCAGCGCGACGGGGCGCTCGCGGTCGAGCCGCTGCCCGATCAATGCTCGGCGCTCGTCGCAACCGCGGCGAGAGCGAACTGCCTGGTGAGCGTCCCGCCCGCAGCGCGACTTTACGAAAGCGGGGACGTCGTCTTGGTTGAAGTGCTGGATTGGGAAGACGTCGCATTCGACGACGTCGGGCGCGCTGATGCGGAGCTTTTCGACGCGCCGACTCCTGAACTGCAAGAAAGGTGAAACGATGAGACAGCGGACGCTCGCTCGGCAAGGACTCCAAGTTTCGGCTCTTGGCTTGGGATGCATGGGCATGTCGGAATTCTACGGCGAGCGCGACGATGATGAGTCGATCGCCACCATCCGCCGCTCCGTGAAACTAGGATGTACTTTTTTGGATACAGCCGATATGTACGGGCCCTTCACCAACGAGCGGCTCGTCGGACGAGCGATTCAAGGGCGCCGTGATAGCGTCGTCCTAGCGACGAAGTTCGGCAACGAGCGCGGTCAAGACGGGTCGTTCCTCGGCATAAACGGCCGCCCCGAGTACGTCCGCCGCGCCTGCGATGCCTCGCTTCAGCGGCTCGGCGTCGACTGCATCGATCTCTACTATCAGCATCGAGTCGATGCGTCCGTGCCGATCGAAGAGACCGTCGGGGCGATGGGGGAACTTGTTTCGGCCGGTAAGGTTCGCTATCTGGGACTCAGCGAGGCCGCTCCGGCGACGATCCGACGCGCGCACGCGGTCCACCCGATCAGCGCCTTGCAGACCGAGTACTCCTTGTTCACCCGCGATGTCGAAGAGGACATCTTGCCGACCTGCCGCGAGCTTGGCATCGGCTTTGTCGCCTACAGCCCGCTCGGTCGGGGGCTATTGACCGGCACCATCACGTCGCCCGACCAATTGGCGGAAGGCGATTCGCGGCGTCAGCGGTTCCCGCGCTTTTCCGGCGCAAATCTTGCGCGCAATCTCGAGCTTGTCGAGCGCGTCAAGAGCGTTGCGGCGGCCAAAGACCTGACGTCCGGCCAAATAGCTTTGGCATGGCTGTTGCACCAAGGCGATGACATAGTGCCCATACCCGGAACGAAGCGCCGCGCTCGGTTAGCGGAGAATATCTCGTCCGTCGACGTCGTGCTGTCGACGAAGGATCTGCAGGAACTTGACGATGCGGCCCCGCGCGGCGCCGCGGCCGGGGATCGCTACGCCGACATGAGCTCCGTCCACCGCTGAGGGCCGCGATTGGCAGAGGTGCGCGGACCGGCCGTGCGCGGCTGGCCGGCGGTATTGGCCGCCATCCCGGCCGTCATGCTGACGCTGGGCGTGCCGCTTGCGAATCGAGTCGAGCCGCGCATTTTGGGTCTGCCTTTTCTGCTGTGTTGGATCGTCGGCTGGATCATCCTAACGCCGCTTTTTCTCTACGGCGTTTTCGTCCTTGAAGGACGGGCGCATGGCCGGTTCGCAAAGCGCCGAAACGTCGAGCGTCCGTCATGATCGAGCGACGATCCCTGCTGCGGTCAGCGCTGCGATTTTGCAGGAGATGACGCGGCGTCCGTGACTGCACCCGCCAGCGCGCTGTCGATCGTCGCCATCGTTGTGATCGGGGCGGTGGTGCTTGGGCTGTACGGGGCGCGGGGGCGCCGGGT
>JACRUD010000001.1 GCA_014304875.1 Vulcanimicrobiota bacterium | reverse complement strand
TACGAAGTACAGACGCCCGGCTTCAGCTGGTGCATGGGCACGAATAGCGTTTCGGATAGGCTCAACTGGAACGTGTGGTGTCGTTGCCCACATAATTCCTAAAACCATGCAAAATGGGGCGCTCTTGAACTATAAGGGCAACATCCAGCAACTGCTCAAGCGCATAAAATAGGGCGGACGCACTGACGCATTCCCGCGGCCTCAAAAGATTTATGGCATTGCCCGGTAAACCACTATTTGACAGTCGGTCGTCGTAACGGGTTGTAGGCTGTGCTCACTATCGATGCGCGACGCGATGCTGTTTGGACAATTCCGGGGTATATGCTTATTGTCCCAAGCCACCAAGGATCCGTAGGGTGCTCGGACCTCGTCATACTATAGCGCTCTGCGAACTTGCGCTCTCTAAAGTGTCCCTTTTCAAATGACCACGTGGCGAAATATCAGTTTACGCATCACGCTGTTGTGGGTACTGCTTTTCCTTATCTCATTGACGATTTTTTCCGCTCTGGCATCATCCTTTGTTCTGAACGCCAGGCAAGCGGCTCTCGATACCAAACTTAGCGCGCAGGCACGCGTGGCTTCCACCTCTATAGACGGCGCAACGAGTCGACTAGATACCGACGCCGTGGTCTTACGCATACGAGGGTTTTGCTTGATCCTCTATCGTACCGGTGAGCCGATACAGATCGAGGGATTACATCCAACGCCTGCGGCCATCAAGCGGGCGGCCGCGCTCCCCGAAAACGTCCCGGCCACCATCGAAGGGCCCACGCCGTACCGGGTGTTCAAAGTGGCATCGCCCGACGTGCCCGGGACTATCGTCGCTGCGTTCGCATACCAACAGCCGATCTACGACTCCATGCAAGTCCTCCACAGATCATTCGCCAAAGCGATCGTTCCCATTGTGCTGTTGAGCGCGTTTTTAGGCTGGCTTATCGCGCGAACATCTTTGGCACCCGTCGACCGGATGGTTCAAACTGCTCGCGCCGTTGCGCGCTCCGGTCGGCTTTCGAATCGCTTCAACGTGTCGACGCATGACGAACTAGGGCGCTTGGCGCTCACGTTTAATGAGATGTTGGACCGGATTGAATTATCATTCCAGCGTGAACGTGCGTTTATCGGCGATGTCTCCCACGAACTTCGTCAACCCCTCGCCGCAATCGCGGCCGAAGCCGAATCGACCCTATCCCGTCCCCGACAGCACGTCGATTATGAAAGCGCCCTGCGCGCGATCTTGAGCCGCACGCATCAGCTGTCAGGCACGATCAGCGATATGCTCTTGCTCGCGCGTGCAGACGCCGGTGCTCTCGCTGATAAGCTGGGCCGATGCGAAGCCAATGAAGCGGTGTCCGAAGCATGCGCCGACATGCGGACGCGTCGAGCCGGAGCGGCCTTGCTCGTTCGGCTCTGCAAGAATCCCGTTCGAGTCCCTTTGAGCGCTCCTTTGCTCGAACGATTGATATCCAACCTGTTGATGAACGCGTTCCGCGCAGCCAAGTCCCAAGTTTCAATCAGCGTCGCCGCGATTCGGGACCATGCGCAGATCACAGTCGATGACGACGGACCGGGTATTCCGAAGTCAGAACGGGAGCTGATTTTCCGGCGTTTCGTTCGCCGCGATGTGTCTTCCGGCGGAACGGGCTTGGGATTGCCTATCGCAGCCGCCATCGCCGAAGCCTGCGGCGGACATCTTCGGGCCAGTGAAAACGAGCACGGTGGCGCTCGTTTTACTGCCCTTCTCCCTCTCAGTTCTTGAGCCGGTAACCGTAACCTCGAAGCGTCTCTATTCCTTTGCGCCCAAAGGACCCGAGCTTCCGCCGGAGCCTGCGAACGAAGACGTCCACGACATTGGAGGACGATACGAACTGAGAGCCCCACACGTGCTCTTCTATTTGAGCGCGAGAGAGCCCCAATCCGGTGTTTCTCACGAGATACTCCAAAAGCCCGAACTCCCGCGCGGTGAGGTCGACGTCATCCTCGCCCACTTTTGCAGTCCGCGCGCCGACGTCCAGTTGCAGCGCACCGGCCTTATAGAGAGCGCGTCGCTGCGTGCCGGCGCGCCTGATGACCGTGCGCACCCGAGCCAGCAGTTCGTCTACGTGAAAAGGCTTGACGATATAGTCATCCGCTCCGACGTCGAGGCCGGCAACGCGATCGTGCACCGCGTCCTTAGCCGTGAAAAGTATCACCGGAGTCGCATCGTTTGCATCCCGCAATCGCCGGCATATCTCGCTGCCGTCCATGCCTGGAAGCATCCAATCGAGGACCAAGGCATCGAAGCCTCCTCTCGCGGCAAGTGCATCGGCTGCGGTGCCGTCTTGCGCTGCTTCAACGTCGTAGCCGGCTTCGAGGAAAATGCGCTCGAGCAAAAGCCTCAGGTGCGTGTCGTCCTCAACGACCAGAATCCGCATTCCGTCATCCTCCTGTCATATGAAACGACTACAATGCGTTCTATGTTGAGTCGTTGCTCGGCCGGAACGAAAAAGGTGGCCGACATTAGTCGCGGCATCCTGGCCAGCGGGACGCGCCCACGTCCCGGTTTGCTCGCTATGATCGGCAAAGCCCTGCGCATAGGGCTCTTGGCGGCAAACGCGCCTCTGCTGTTCGATAGTAAATGGGTTCGCCTTGGACCTCGAAAAGCGGAATCCATCGGTGCTTGAGCTCGCGATGTCGGACATCGGTAGCCACACCGATTATTACAACGCGGCGCACGAGGACTTCGCGTATCCCAACCTTCTTCAGCTCGAGCGAGCCACGAGGATTCTAGAGGTGATCCGTTCCACTGGCATCCGCTCGCCGAAGATTTGTGACCTGGGCTCCGGACCCGGCTGGTTCACCGCCGTGCTTGGTGTCTTCGGACCAACGGTCGGCGTCGATCTTTCCGATGTCGCAACGAAGCAAGCCGCAGCAAGGTATCCCCTTGCTCATTTTGCGTGCGCCGACATCCTTTCGTGGAGACCGCCGAAGAACAAATTTGACATCATCGTCAGTCAGGAGGTCGTTGAACATCTGTCGGACCACGAGCGACACATCTCCATGGCTTATGAAATGCTACGTCCTGGAGGATCGCTGATCCTCACGACCCCGAATGCGAGAACGATGAAAGCGACGCCGGAACACGTGCGCCGCGCCTGGACGAATCAACCCGTGGAGAACTACATGTCACAATCCGCTTTGAGATCACTCCTGATGCGTTACTTTACAGAAGTTAAGCTAGACTCAATGATCCTTGGGTTGGGAAGTGCCGGTTTGTATCGGGTCGTCAATTCGACGAAGGTTCGGCAGGCATTGAAAACGGTCGGGCTTGCAAAAGCCTGGACGTCCGCGGCATGCAAAGCGAACTTCGGCCTGCATCTACTGGCCTCCGGCCGCAAACCCCGAACTTCACCATAACTCCAGCTCGCTGGTCCTTCACTAATTGTAACGCGCTCTCATCCGGCTGATACGGCCTCGGAATCTTAACCCGAACCTATGGCTTCGTTGCCGAAAGATGCTCTGCGGACGTTCATATCCGGCAGCTTGGTGACGGGAATCTCTGTCGCCACGGGTATCATGGTGGTGCGCTGGTTGGGCCCCACCGGAAAAGGGCAACTCTCCGGGCTTGAACTTTTGCGGAGTACGGTGTCGGCTTTCACCGGGGGCCTCGGCGCTGCGGTGACGTACCAATTTGCCAAGAAGGGGCGAACGCTTACAGAGCTCGCTTTGCCGCTGGTCCAAGTCATCGCGGGACTATCCGTTATAGTGTGGGCGGGGCTATCGGTCTGGGGTGCCGTTCGGGGCATTTCGGCGGCGTGGATCATCTGCATGGTCGCCGTGCCGGCCAGCCTGATCCTAGCACTGCAGACAGCTTTCTACACCGGACTAAACCGCGTCCGGGTCCTAAACTACCAGACGCTAGGGCTGGCCGCCGGTATGATGGTCGCCGTAGTTATCGCCGTTCAGGTACTCCACAAGGGAACCGTTGGGGTTATTGTCGCGTGGGCGCTATGTCTGAATGCAGCAGCTGCGGTTATCGGCGCTCAGGTTTTACACCCGAAATACATGAAGGTTGCCGGCTCATGGCATGCGCGGCTTCGCGAGCTTACGAGCTTAGGGTTACGTTGGACCATTTTAGGCTTGATGGCTTTTCTCACGTACCGAACAGACTCCATCTTAGTCGCCGGCCTGCTGGGCGTCGCATCGTTCGGCGTTTATTCCGTCGCGGTGTCTGCAGGGGAATTATTGTTCAAGATCTCTCGATCGGTCGCCACGGCCTCCGTGCTCAAAATAAGTTCAAGCCCGGCCCCTTTGGCAGCCGAGCTGACCGCGAAAGCGATTCGTCTGAGCACGGTGACCGTATTGGGCGCTGCCGTGGGGGCGTTTTCCATCGGACCAATACTAATCCAGCAGTTCTACGGACCCCGCTTTGCGGGCGCCGGCCTTCCGCTGCGCATATTGATCCCAGGTGTCGTGCTCTTTTCTTCAACCGGCATCTTCGCGCAGTTCTTCACCTACCAACTGGGGCGCCCGGTACCAACTGGGGCGCCCGGCAATCGTCTTTTACCTTGGGGCAGCGTTGCTGGTCGTTCAGATCGGAGCTGGTTTGGCTCTGATTCCAAAATTCGGCCTCGTGGGAGCGGCCTGGGCGTCAACGCTGACTTATGCGATTGAACCGGCAGTAGAGACGTGGTACTTCTGCAAGATTACAGGGCTGTCTGTGCAGACGTTTGGCGACCACGTGTCACGGATATCCGGGAATTATTACCCTCTCGATTACTATGATCCGAGTCCGAAGCGCGAATCTGACAGCTCTAAAGACCGAGGTTCGTGCTGTGACGGATCTACTCCGACCTAGCCGCTGTCATGGTCCTGTCATTTCGGACGCCTACAATGTCACCGGGGACCAATTGCCTCGCCTCGGGGCGGCGATTTCGCACAGCTTGGGAAGCAGGCCTTGCCGTACTCGCCGTCTTGGATAAGCTCGAGCGAACATTGGTTCCCCTGGAACATCGTCGGGCCTAGTGACTCTTTGCTACGCAATCGAAGGAGCATACACTATGTCATTAGCCAAATGGATCAGTTGCTGCGCGGCGCTATTGGTGGGGATGTTTGCGCTGGCAGCTGGGGCCGCCGACTTGCCGGAAGCCTTGCAAAAAGCAGTCGACGCGCCGAAACCGACCCCGAATTTCGCACCGGCCTTCGATGCCGCTAACTTCGGATCTAAGATCGACAATCCGTACTATCCGTTAGAGGTCGGGAAGACGATGAAGTATGCGGGCATTAAGGATGGCGAGAAGACAAGTGAAGACTTTGCGATCACGAGGGATCGGAAGAAGATTTTGGGCGTTGACACGACGGTCGTATACGACGTGATGCAGCAGAACGGCAAGTTGGTGGAAGAGACGTACGACTGGTTCGCCCAAGACAAAGCCGGGAACGTCTGGTATTTCGGCGAGCAGACCCGGGCGCTAGATAAGGGTAAGTGGACGACCGAAGGATCGTGGCAGGCCGGCGTAGCGGGCGCAAAGCCGGGAATCTACATGCAGGGACAGCCCAAGGTCGGCGACGCCTACATGCAAGAGTTCTACCAAGGACATGCGGGCGATTCCGCCGTCGTACTCTCGCTCTCCGAACCCATCACGGTTCCAATCGGTTCGTATAGAAACGTTCAGCTTACCATGGAATGGTCGCCCGATGACCCCGGCAGCATCGACGCGAAGTACTACGTGAAGGGCCTCGGCGTCGTAAGGGAGCTCGCCGCAACGGGTGCGACTGAGGTGATGAACCTCGTAAAAACCGTCCCAACCGACCCCAAATAGCTGTCCGTCATGCTTTGGGCATGGGCATGACCGCTAAGGCCCTAATCTCAATCGCGCTGTTCGCCGTGCTGGCCTCCACGCAGGCCCACGCGGCCACGCCACCGGCGGGGGCGTTCATTTTGAACGCGGTGCGCACGGATATACCACCGCCGCTGGTTGCCTCCCCGGACGCACCGCAATGGCAGCGCGCCGGCAGCGCCACTCTCAAATGGGATTTCACATTCCACCGTGCGGCAACAGAACGGACCACCGTGCGACTTCTGTACGATGCCCGCTACGTCTACATCCTCTGCGTCGCGAAACAGAAATCGCCCGTCGTCGCAACCCAGCACACAAACGACGTCGGCGACGATTTGGACGATAATTTCGCGGTGAATCTGTGGCCGTCGGGCCCCAACGGCCTCCGCTACAAATTCACCTCAACGGCGATCGGGACACGCTATCAAGAGTCCTCGGAAAATGAAAGCTACGCTCCCCAATGGGATGCCGTGGGCCGCATCGACAAGGACGGCTTTACCATCATGATGCGCATTCGACTTGACGTCATGCGCGGCGACGGCCGCGAGGAATGGCGTATAAATTTTCAGCGACTGCGGCAGAAAACGGGCGAACTTTTCATCTGGGCGACGGACCCGGCCATGACCGAAGACGACCAGGGGCAACACGCAGGCTACCTGCGCGGCGTGATCGGTATTTCGCAAACCACGCGCACTCGTCCGCGGGTCTCCTTCTATGAGCTCGGCACGCTCGTCAGCCAAAGCGTCGGTGGTTCGACATCGCGCATGGGTGTGGACGTCGCGCTGCCAGTCTCGCGCGGCTCGTCGGTCTTGCTGACGGCGCATCCCGACTATTCGAACGTCGAACTGGATCAGCAGGCGATTCAGCCGACGGAGTTCGTGCGCGTTCTCCAAGAGGTGCGGCCGTTCTTTGTCCAAGGCGCGCTCTACTACAACATCTTTGATCAGATCGGCAACACGAACAACATTATGTTGTACACGCCGAATATTCCAACGCCGCGCGTGGGCGAAGCAATCGAAGGGCACGAAGGCAACGTCAACTACGCCGGCTTCAATTCTGTCTCGAACGGTTCTACGGATGCGGCAGACGCCGTCTTTTGGAATAGCAGCGACAAACGTTGGCGCGCCGGCTATCAGCGCGTAGCGGTGGCGCAAGCGGACTTTTACGACTTAGCGCAGGCCGCAACGCTCCGCTACGATAACCTGAGAAATTTTTACACCTATCTTAGTTATGGAACGGACCGTGGGACCAACGTCACCGAACCCAAACTCGGGAATTGGGAAGAGACCGGCGCCGGTATCTATTCACCGACGTCCAAACTGGCGGCCGGAATTCGAAAAATAGGGCCACAATACACTCCCGCGGACGGGATCGTCGATCATCCAGACATAGCCGGCTATGCGATCGAGGGCTTCCGACGCTACGATTTCACCGCGAAATCGTGGCTCCAGTCTATCGAGCTCAGCGGTGACCTGGAGCGCTACAAGGATGTCCAAGGCAAGAACAGCCCGACGTGCCCTACGGGTGCTTTTTGTCCGCTTCTCTTTCGAACGAACCAGGCCGATCAGTCGCTCGACGTCGCGATTGCTGCCAAAAATCTCTTTACGCTCGGCTTCACCACCGGTTCGCATTTTTTGCTGCCGGCTGACGCTCCCGGTGGATTGTTCGATGAAAATGTGATCGGGCTGACGTACAATGCCAACAGCGCAACGCCGCTATCGCTCGTTCACACGTCGGGATCCTTCGCGGGCGGCTTCTTGCAAACATGGCTGCGCAATGCCGCGTTCAGAGTCGGCCAGCGCGCAGTTGTAGACATAGAGTCGGACAGTTCGCGTTATGTCACCCCTGACCGACAGTTTTTTAGCCAGGACCTCGTACGCACCGGCTTAACGATGCTGTTGACGCGGCAGGATTCTTTGTCCGCCGGGATCCGTCGCGTGGTCGGTGACGGGCCTAATATCGGCGGCGGCATTCAAATTGCTCCCGGTTCGAACGCTTCCTTCGCATTCCATCACCGCTCGGCGCACGCCGAAGTCTATTTTGCGTACGGCGATGCCAATGCGGAGTTCACCTATCCGGCGCTCACTCTGAAACTGATTCAATATTTCGGCGCAGAAAAAGGATCGTAACGAACAACATCGCACGCGTCAAGCGCGGGACGGTGCTAACCACGCCGGCTAAGCGAGACCTGCACAACCCCCACTGCTGCCTAGCATGCATAAAAGACGCCGCGGATTGGCGCTGTGCTGATCGTCACAGCGGGATTTAGAATCGTAGCCCGGTGGCGCACGAGCGTCCGGCCCCTTTGGCCGTGCCTATCCCCTCGCTGCGGGACCTGGCTAACCGCTCGCAGGCGTCAAACCCGTGGCGATACCATGCGCTTCATTCGAGCGACGGGCGCGCCAGCCGCACTCACATGCAGCCGTTGGGCGCGAGCAACACGTATGCGTCGTTCGCGTTCACGCTGAGCGGGTTTGTCAGCGGGCGGCCGTCGATGTCCGTGTACTTGTGCCCCGAAGGCAGACTCGCAAGCTCGCTCGTTTTCGACCTCGATCCGGAGTTCACGACGACGAGACCGCCGTTGAACCTGCGGTAATAGATGTCCGGATTCTTCGAGTCGTAGCCTGAACCGCCGTAGTAATCGGCGCACGGCGCCCCAAGTGCCGACTTGTACTCCGCATGGTACTGCTCCATGCCATAACCAGAGCCGGGACCATTGTCGGGAGTGACGAAAAGGGCGGCACCTTGCTCATTGGCCATCAAATACGTCGCAATCGAGTATTCCAAGTGCAATGGGCTGACCGCGAGGCTGTCCTTCGCAAACTTGTCGACGACCAACACGGAAACGCCGTGGCGCTGTGCATAGATCATATAGTCCAACG
>JACRUD010000098.1 GCA_014304875.1 Vulcanimicrobiota bacterium | reverse complement strand
CGACCGGCGTGCTCGATTTGCCGTTTCCATCCGTGGCGGCTGCGGCAGCCACGACTCTGGCCGGCCTGTGGTGGCGCATCGTCGCGGTCGCCGGGCTGATCGCCGTTGCCGACGTCGCGCTGCAGCGCCGCCGCTTCACGACGAAGCTGCGCATGACGCCCCGCGAAGTGCGCGACGAGCGGATCGAAACCGACGGCAAGCCGGAGACAAAAGCACGCAGGCGCGCCGTGGGAGCGCGGCGAGTGCGAGCGCTCAGCATCGCGGCGATCCGCCGGGCGACGGCCGTGGTCACCAACCCGACGCACGTCGCCGTGGCACTGCGCTACGCGCCTCCTCGGTTGGACGTCCCGGTCGTCGTCGCCCGCGGCGCCGGCTTGGCGGCTGGCATGGTGCGAGCCGCGGCCGAGATGCACGACGTCCCGATCATGGAATCGCCCGACCTGGCGAGAGCTCTCTACGCGCGAGTTGACGTGGACGGTCCGATCCCCGAGGAGTGCTACGTCGCAGTGGCGGCCGTCTTTGCATGGATATTGCGCACACGAGGCCGCCTCGGCGGGGCCGAAGAGGCATCGCCGCGATGATGCGGCCGCCCGCCATCCGTGCGGGTGCAGGCGGGCTCGCCGTGGCCGTGCTCGCCATCATAGCCATGCTGGTCGTGCCTTTACCGCCGCCTCTGCTCGACGGGCTGCTCGCCCTCGATGTGTTCGGCGCTTCAGCCGTGCTCGTCGTCGCGCTTTCGGTCCAAGATCCGCTGGAGCTGTCCGCGTTCCCGTCCCTGCTCTTGGTCGCGACGTTGTTCCGTCTGAGTCTCGATGTCTCGGCCACCCGGCTTATTCTCACGCAAGGCGATATCGCGGGCGGCGTCGGCAGCGTTATCCCGGCCTTCGGGCAGTTCGTCATGCGCGGCAACATCGTCGTCGGCTTGCTGCTGTTCGTCATCCTTATCGTCGTTCAACTCGTGGTCGTGACCAACGGCGCCCAGCGCGTGGCCGAAGTCGCGGCGCGATTCACGCTAGACGGCATGCCGGGAAAGCAGATGGCGATCGACGCCGATTTGCATGCCGGGCTGATCGACGCGAGCGGGGCTCGCGCCCGTCGCCGCGCGGTTCAGGCGGAGGCGGATTTCTACGGGGCGATGGACGGCGCCGGCAAGTTCGTCAGAGGGGACGCGCTGGCCGCGATAATCATCGTTTCCATCAATCTCATCGCCGGCATCGCGATCGGCGTCATGGCAAAGCATCTCGACGTCGCAGGCGCGACGCAGACCTTCGCGCTGCTGTCCATCGGCAACGCGCTGGCCACGACTTTGCCGGCCTTCTTGCTGTCGACGGCGATGGGAGTTATGGTGACCCGCGCCGCTTCCGATGTCGGCTTGGGGTCCGATCTGGCGCGCCAGCTTTTGGCCCATCCCTCCGCGTTGCGGACGGTCGGCGGCGCGATGGTGCTCTTAGCGCTGGTGCCTGGTCTGCCGCACGCCGCTTTCGGTTTGCTCGGCGTGGCGGGGTTCGCCGGCGGCAACTACGCGGCCAAAGAGAGAGACAGGCGCGTTTTGAGCCGTCAAGCCGAGGACGCTCAGCGCAAGCGGGTCTTGGAACGCAAGCCGGAAAGCGCGGTCGCCCTCTTGGGAGTGGACCACCTCGCCATCGATGTCGGCGAAGCGCTCCTGCCGCTGCTCGACGAGCCGGCCGGCTCGGCGCTGCTCGCGCGCATCTCCAATCTGCGCCGAGCTTTGGCGCTGGAGCTGGGTCTGG
The DNA here is from genome assembly GCA_014304875.1 of Vulcanimicrobiota bacterium. Classification (GTDB taxonomy): domain Bacteria; phylum Vulcanimicrobiota; class Vulcanimicrobiia; order Eremiobacterales; family Eremiobacteraceae; genus Mawsoniella; species Mawsoniella australis. The sequence goes on along the minus strand of JACRUD010000098.1, from coordinate 6,988 downwards.
TCATCCCAGCTGTGCGCGTGCGCGATGATCTGCGTCTGCCGCCGCGCGGCTTTGCCATTCGCGTTCGCGATCGGGTTGTCGCGCAGGCGCAACTGCACCCGAACCGCGCTTTGGCGATCGGCCCGCCAACGGCGCTAGGCGGCCTGACGGGGGACGCGGCGAAAGATCCGGTGACCGGCGCGTCGGCCTTATGGATTTCGCCTCAGACCGATGCCGTCGGCGGTGAAGTCGACGCGCCCGCCGGCACGATCGTGGTCGATCCGGTCGCGGTGCTGACGAGCAAGCTGGGCAGCGTCGCCCGAGCGCATGCTCCAGCGCTGCTAGGCCGCCAAGAAGTTCAAGTGCTGCTCGACCACGTGCGGCGAACGCATCCGGCAGCGGTGAAGGGCGTCGTTCCCGAGTTGGTCGGTTTGGGAGTTCTGCAGCGCGTGCTGCAGCATTTGGTCCGGGAAAGCGTTTCCATCCGCGACATCGTCGCGATCTTGGAGACGATCGCCGACGAGGCGGAGTGGACCAAGGATCCTGCGGTGATCGGCGAAGCCGCGCGCCGCCGGCTGGCGCCGGCGATTTGCGCGTCGCTTGCCGACCCAAACGGCTCGATTCACGTGCACGCGCTCGACAACGAGTTGGAAGCAGCCCTGGCGTCTGCGACGGTGGCGACCGATCGCGGTCCGATGCTCGGGCTCGATGTCCCTGCGGCCCAGCGGCTGGCAGAAAAGCTCGCAGCTTGGCGGGCGAAAGCGGCGACTGGCGTCCGGCCGTCGTCTGCGCACAGTCGTTGCGTCTGCCGTTGGCGCGCTTTGCCGAAAGCTGCGACGCCGCTATCGCCGTGGTCGGCCTGGCCGAAATCGTCCCGGGATATATGGTCGCTGTGCAAGGAACTCTAAGCGCTGCGTAATGAAGCAACCGCAATCGGCTGATTTTCGAACTCATAGGCGGCAGTTGCGGCGCTCAGGGCAGCATGATCCTGGCGCAACTATCTTCTAGCTGAGTGCTTATAAAAGGAGGCCCATTATGTCGGACTTGGCATAACGCCTTGCCGCAGGACCTCTGTGGCTGGGTATTTGGGTAGTCGCGGGGCGCCTTAATCGGCTGCGGCGGCGGTCAGAGCGTGTTGGCTCCCGACTCATATAGTATATCTCGGCCAAGTTTTATAAATTCGCAGGCTGCCGAGCTAAAGCAAAGCGATCCGCTAACCGTCGCCCTTGTTGCGCCGATCGTTGTCCCCGCTCACGTTCTGACGTACGATTACTTTGCTGACCGCTTTCCAAATGCGACGCTGGCGCAGATGGCGCCGTGGCTGTCCTGGGCCGACGTGACAATGCCGGAGCTAAAGGCGGTATCTTCGTACGGCATTGAGACGATCTTATACACAGATCCCAACTGTCAAAAACCGGGTGGTTGGCAGTATAGTACTGACGAGAACGTTCGCCCACACGTGCGATGGCTCGCGCATCATTGGCAACAATGACCCTTCTGAGTTTTTAATGGACCCGTCCAGTCAGCTACACGCTCGGTGGAGACAAGAGGTCGATACTGCCACCACCTGGGGCCATCTCGACGCGGTCCTCGAGGATCAGGCCGACAATCTGACCTACACGTCGGCACGTCCTTGCAACTTTTCCTCGTCGGCTTGGTTCAGCGCGACTGACGCGATGGACGCAAGCTTGAAGTTTCCGATAATTTACAATGGCCTGGGGCAGTTTCACGGCACGTGGGCAAACCAAAAATGAGTACCGTAATCGGTTTGAACGCTCACGCCGTGGGGGCATGATGGAAAGCGCATACGTGTGCACCAACTGCCCCGAGCCGAAGGAGTACGAGGCCGTCTGGCAGGTCTACGCTACAACAACATTGCCGTGAGCCCCTCCGGGGCCCGGATGCTATGAACGGCGAAGCGCGTAAAGGGGGACCACGCTAGAACGTGGTCCTCGGTCGGGCGTTGAGATCTGTAAGAAAATAGCTAGCGGAAGGCGACCACGGCGTCATTACCGGCTATCTTCTTCGGCGGAGCAGGCCCGTGAGCAGAAATCGTGCCGCCGTCTAGGATTCCGCCGCCGGACAAGACCAGGGTATGTTGGTATTTGGATGCCCAAGGGAAAGGATGGGTGTAGCCGGGAGCGTCTGCATTTACGGCCACAGCGCATGCGCCGACCGATACTCCGGCGATGTAGCAAGCAGCGTATTCACGGCCGTAGACGTTGGGAGAGATCATCAAGCTGCTGACGTCGGAAGGGGTTGAAACCAAGGGGTTGGTGGCGACGAGCTCTGACTCGGGCTCTTCATGGAAACGGCTGGGGGTCGCGAACTTTTCGCCCAGGATCGTGGGGCCGAAATCGTAGGGCATGAGGTACGAGGCCGTGTAGTACGTCCGCCAATCGACGGAGCTGGCGGCATCCGACGAACTTCCGGCTACGCAGAAGAATAACTTGTGCTGTTGAGCCATCGCGATTTCCGTGTTTTCATAGGCAGCCCAAACCGCGCCGTCAACCTTGGACGATGACGTGTTGCCCGGTGCAAGGTAACAGCCTTCCATCATGCCGCCGATCGAGGTTTGGTTCAAGGCGATAATCGGGCTAACGCTAATCACTTTGCCGTTTTTCGTAAGCTCCGCCAGCTCGTTATAGATGACTCCGTGGCCCAAGGTGGCGTTTGTCGCCATCTGATTGCTCGCCGTTGTCCAGTCGCTCTCGGTCCACTTGCATGGAACCGCTGTCGCGTTGAGGACTCGATCCGATTCGTCTTCGAAGACCGCATCGAACTGGCCGCCGACGGAACTGACATGGCTATGCCACAGCGTCGCCAGATGCGCAGAATGCGGATCCATGAGGTATTGGCCGGGCTGGTGTGGGTTAGTGCCTAAGATGCGTCTGCCGCTGCAGTCATGGGCGAATGTGGATTCATCTTTTGAGTACATCGGTTCGCCCGGCTTTATTCGATTCGGATCTGTGTATAGACTGGTTCTTACGCCTAGGGCTTTTAGTCCGACCGATTGAGGAGCAGTAGCGACTACCCAGCTGACCCACTGTGCCGCTTGCGAGAAAGACACGGAGGGAGCACCGTCGGCAAAATAGTCATACGTCAGAACGTGCTTGCCTATGGCCGTGGATGCCGCCGGCATTGCTGATACCCCGGCGCTCTTCGCCGTGTCTGTAACAGGCGGAATTCCTGAGCGGTCCGCGCCATCGGGGTACGCCGCAGACGCTGGACCGCTAAGGCCGCTAGGGCCACCACAGCCCAAAGCTGCTAGCGCGGTGACGGTGATCAGGGCTTTAGCGAAGTTCCCTAATCTTGTGAAATAGCGAAAAAGACCGAACCTGTTCAAGGTTTCATTCTTCCTACGCCTGCGAGGTTAGCTGACGGGTTCGCGCAGGAATATTGCGCTACGCACGCTGGTCCGTGCGATTCACCCCAACGGTGTTTTCCCCCGCTCCGCCGGCGGATTGGGCGATCTTTTATCCGGCGAGCAAAAACGCCTTAATTCAGCTCACTAAGCTGAGCCAAAGCGTTTACGTGAAGCGTGCAAAGGCATAGCTTTCACTAAACCAACGCTTCAACAACCTATATACTAGGGCAGCAGCGTCACAATTGTCGAGCGCTAAGAATCCGCTCGGTTGCCTGCCTAGGTGGCATGACCTAAGGTGTCCTGAGACGTTTAAAAGGCCCGGCTAAAAGGCCCAAAGAAGAAAAACCACACTCAAGCGGCCCGTATGGTGTTGCCGGCATTGCTGGCTGTTTCGCACTTGCGGTGCAAGACCCTTAAGTTTTAAGTAGGAAAACCATATATGAAACGTTTTGGCCTCATCGTCCCCGCAGTCTTAGTATGTTTGCTCCCTCTAGCGGGTTGTCACGCCATTCGTAACGGTTCAATTCCATCGAGCGACACAGTCCACAAGCCGGCGTCAACCCGGCTTTCGACGGCAGGATCTCAGGATGTGTACTATCCGACGCCAACGGCGGCACCCAAAACGTTGTATTCATTTCAGAACGAAACCGGTGCTATATCGCAAGAGATGGATTTGTCGACAACGGCGTCGCTGACGAACGAAACGCTAAGCATCGGTGCGAATGCGACCGGTACATGGGGATGGGTGTCGGGTTCGAACGAACCGGGCGGGACCTCATGGCCGGGCGCCACATATACCATAACGCTAAATGTCACCGTCGCGAACCCAGCGCTTAGTATCTCAACGGTAAAGATCTATCGCGTTGACGCAAATGGCGGTCCGAACGCCTACGGGCTAGCCCTCGTGGGTCAGACGAACGCGGTGGAATCATTGGCAAATGTTGGAACGCTGCAGTTCACGATCACCGGTGCGGCCCAGACGGCCAACGTCGGAGATCGTCTGGCGGTTAAGGTATTCATTAAGAACTCATCTTCCACGGTCCAAAGTTTTTCTTACGATGCCGGCGCTGGAGCGGTTTCTGAGTTGATCGCGACGCCGGCTTTCGCTCTCAGTCCGTCACCGTCTCCTTCTCCGTCATTGCCGCCGACGACGACGCCGATCAAACACGTGGTGATCATCATTCAGGAAAACCGCAGCTTTAATAACCTGTTTATGAACTTTCCCGGAGCGCTTACTGCGACCCAGGGCACCATGTCCAACGGCACTGTAGTCGCCCTCAAACCCCAGCCGCTCGAGGCCGTTCCAGACCTCGGGCATGGTCATAAGGCCTGGGAGTCGGCATACGATAGCGGCAAAATGGATGGGTTCAACAACGAAGGTGGTTTTATCACGACGCAAGGGCCGACGTATCCCTACTCTTACGTCCCTCAGTCTGAGATTGCACCGTACTGGCAACTGGCGTCCCAATACACGTTAGCGGACCATTTCTTCCAGTCGAATACCGGCCCAAGCTATCCGGCACATCAATATCTTATAGCCGGTACTTCTGACCTTGCAGCAATGAATCCAAATTACGGTCGCATTTGGGGCTGTGATTCGCCTGTCGGCACCACCGTTCAACAACTGGATAACAACGGCAACCTTATCCCCGGTCCGTTCCCCTGCTACGATTACACTACCATAGCCGACTCGCTGGACCAAGCCGGTTTAAAATGGCATTATTACGCCGCCGCTCCAACGCACGTTTTTTCAGCGTACGATGCCGTTCGGCACATTCGAAACTCGACATACTGGAGCCAAGACGTCATCGCGCCCGCCTCGCAGTTTTTGACGGACGTCGGTAATGGCCAACTTGCCGAGGTTACCTGGATCACTCCCTATTATAGGACGTCGGATCATCCGGGCAACGGCACGAACGGCGGTCCCGCGTGGGTCGCTTCGGTGGTCGATGCGGTAGGCGCCAGCAAGTTTTGGAGCTCCACCGCCATATTTATCACATGGGACGACTGGGGCGGCTGGTTCGATCCGGTAACGCCGCCGCAGCTTGACTTAATGGGGTTGGGCTTCCGGGTGCCCTTGATCGTCGTCTCTCCGTACGCAAAACCTGCCTACGTCTCTCATACGCAGCACGAGTTTGCCAGTATACTTCGGTTCACCGAGGAGAACTTCTCTTTGCCTCAGCTTGGGACGACCGACGTGCGGGCGGACAATCTGGCCGACTGCTTCAACTTCGCCGCTTCACCGCTGCCATTCAAGCGGGTATCCGGTTCGCTCCCAACTTCCGTTTTACGTCAGCAAGAGGCTGGGAGCAAGCCGGACGACGATTACTAACAGCGCTTTCCACAGTTGAATCAGCTTCACATGTTGGGTAGAACGGTCGTGAGGAGCAGGTTAAAAAGAACAGGGAGTCTCGTCTAAACGAGCCTCCCTGTGCCAGAGTCTCCTTGCGGACTGCTGCGGACGCTTTGTTATTGTGGTGTAATGCTGAGCGTAGAGAGTGCTCCGGTTCCCGCATCGTAGGAGAAGCTTTGCGGATGGGTGCTGACGTTCTTTACTTGGAACCGAACGGCTAGCCGATCGGTCAAGCCGGCGAGTTGAGTCGATCCGACAACGCTGAAGCTGAGAGAGCCTGCGGTGCCCAGAGATTGGGATAGTGCAGGTAGCTCACCGACCAGTGCGAGACCCGACGTATTGGGACCGCCGTTTGCATCCACGCGGTAGATTCTCACGTCGGTGATTTGTAGGGCCGCATTTGGTTGGGTGACGTTCAACGTGATGTTGTACTTGGCAGCAGCCCACGGGGTCAGGCCTGGCTGGCCTGGCCCGCTCACCCAGCCAAAGCTGCCTGCGAATAGTCCTTTGTAGTTGAGGGCTTCGTTCGTCAAGGTGCCCGTGGCGGTGGGGTCCATCTCTTGCGAGATCGCGCCCGTCTCCCCGGTCATCTTATAAAACAGGCTGGTAGGCGCAGTCTGGGTTCCCGGAGTGAAGCCCAGGGTTGGTTGGGTGTTTACCGTGGCGATTCCAAAGGCGATCACAGCGCCATTGCCCGGGATGCTGCTTGCCGGAGCGGGGCCGTCTGCAGAAATCGTGCCGCCATCCAGAATGCCGCCACCGGACAAGGCCAACGTATGTTGGTATTTCGATCCCCATGGGAAAGGATGCGAATACGCCGCAGCGTCCGTGTTGACAGCGACAGCACACGGGCCGACCGATACTCCGGCGATGTAACAAGCGCCGTATTCACGGCCGTAGACGTTGGTGGAGATCATCAAGCTGCTGATGTCGGAGGGGGTTGGAACCACAGGGTTTGTGGCGACCAGCTCTGACTCGGGCTCTGCGTGGAAACCGCTCGGCGTCGCGAACTTTTCGCCAAGGACCGTCGTGCCAAGATCGTAGGTCATTAGGTACGAGGCCGTGTAGTAGGTCCGCAAATCGATGGAGCTAGCGGCGGGCGACATGTTTCCGGCGATGCACAAGAATGACTTCTGCTGCTGGGCCATCGCAATTTCCGTGTTTTCGTAGGCAACCCAAGTGCCACCCCGAGGTTTGGGGCTCGTGTCGTCATGCGACGAATAACAGCCTTCCATCATGCCGCCGATCGAGGTTTGGTTTAAGGCAATTATTGGGCTAACGCCAAGTAC
>JACRUD010000039.1 GCA_014304875.1 Vulcanimicrobiota bacterium | reverse complement strand
GTAAAAGATCGCGTGCAGCGCGCCGGCGACGGCCGCCTCCAAATCCGCGTCATCGAACACGACGTTGGGCGATTTTCCGCCCAGCTCGAGCGTCACGCGCTTGATGGTCCCCGAGGCGATCTCCATGATGGAGCGGCCGGTTGACGTCTCACCGGTGAAGGCGACCTTCGCGACGTCGGGATGTCCGGCCAGGTAGGCGCCGATCGTCGCGCCCGGGCCGGGTAAGACGTTGACGACGCCGGGCGGACAGCCGGCTTCCAAGCAGATCTCGCCCAACAGGAGCGCGGTCAGCGGCGTCGCGCTCGCCGGCTTGAGGACGACGGTATTGCCTGCCGCGATCGCCGGCGCGACCTTCCAAGCGGCCATCAGAAGCGGGTAATTCCACGGCACGATCTGCACGCAAACCCCGATGGGCTCTTTGAGCGTATAATTGAAGAATCCGGGAAGGGCCGGGATCGTGCTGCCGCCGTGCTTGGTGACGGCGCCTCCGTAGAACTCGAAATCTTCGACGACCTGACCGATTTCCGCCTTGGCCGCAGCCAACGTCTTGCCGCTGTTCATCACTTCGAGTTTGGCCAAATCTCCCAGCCGCTCGCCGATCAGCGACGCGATCTTGAACATGGTGCGCGCCCGCCGGGCGGGCGGCATCGCCGACCATTTGCCGTTAAAGGCCCTTTGGGCTGCGCCGACGGCCGCATCGGCATCGTGGATGCCGGCAGCGGCAACTCTGGCAAAAGCCTCGTTGGTGGCCGGGTTTATGACATCGACGTAGTCGCCCGATTCGGGTGCGACGAATTTCCCGTCGATGAAGAGTTCGTACGTCTTTTGATCCAGGGCGATGGCCATGCTAGATCCTCTTCAGCTTGACGTTTTAGCGCTGTCGGCGGTGCCGGCCCGCGCTAGCTCAGGGCTTTAGACCCGTTCCACGATGGTCGTTATTCCTTGCCCGACGCCGATGCACATAGTCGCTAGGCCGCGTTTGGCGCTGCGCGCCTGCATCGCGTGCAAGAGCGTCACCATAAGGCGTGCGCCGCTGCAGCCGAGCGGATGGCCCAGAGCGATGGCTCCGCCGTGGACGTTGACCCGCTCCATGGGTATCTCGAGTTCGCGCGCGCAGGCGATCGACTGCGCCGCGAAAGCTTCGTTCAGTTCCACCACGTCTATGTCGTCGATGCGCAAACCGGCGCGCAGCAGCGCTTTCTGCGTCGCCGGAATAGGTCCAAGTCCCATCACGTTGGGGTCGACTCCGGCGACCGCGGATGTGACGATGCGGGCCAACGGTTCGAGGCCGCGACTCTTTGCCTCGTTCGCCGACATCATCACGATGCCCGCAGCCCCGTCGTTGATGCCGCTCGAGTTGCCCGCGGTCACCGTGCCGCCCTCACGAAAAACAGGTTTCAGCTTCGCGAGGTCGTCGAGCGTGACGCCGGGCCGAGGAGGCTCGTCGCGCGCCACGATCGTCGGCGGCTCGTTCCGCTTGGATTTGCCGTTTTGCGCGACCGCAACGCCGACGATCTCCGCGTCGAACGCGCCGCTCTTTTGGGCCGCAGCTGTCTTTTGCTGGCTGGCGACGGCAAACTCATCTTGTTGAACGCGCGAGAGACCGTAGCGGTCGGCGACATTTTCCGCCGTCTCGCCCATGGCAAGTGGCGGGAAGCCGCGCGCGGTCAGCTTCGGGTTGTACATGCGGGCCCCCAGCGTCGTGTCGAACAGTTGCGGAGCGCGCGCGAATCCCTCGTCGGGCTTGGGCATGACGTACGGCGCGCGCGTCATGCTTTCGACGCCTCCGGCGATCATGACATCGCCGCAATCGCACGCGATGGCGTGAGCCGCGCTGTTGATCGCCTGCAATCCAGATCCGCACAGGCGGTTCAGCGTCGTGCCGGCGACGGAGTCCGCAAAGCCGGCTGCCAAAAGCGCCATCCGCGCCACGTTTCGGTTGTCCTCGCCGGCCTGATTGCTGCAGCCCCACATAACGTCCTCGACGTCGGCCGCTTTGATGCGGCTGCGTTCGACCAAGGCGTTGAGAACGACGGCCGAAAGGTCATCGGGCCGAACGGACCGCAGAGCACCGCCGTACTTGCCGATCGGCGTTCGCGCCGCGGCGACGACAACAACTTCACGCATGCAGGATTCCCGTGAGAACCGGACGCAGGCCGCCGGCAGAATTCCGATGATGCCTAAAGAGCGAATCCAATGGAGATTTCAACGTGAAGGTACGCGGTACCCGCCGGATCTACGAAGGGCGGGTGGTCAACTTGCGCGTCGACGACATGGAGTTCCAAGCCGGAAAGCATGGGGACATCGAAATCGTCGAACATGGCGGCGGCGTGGCGATCATCGCGCAACCGGCGGCCGATTCAATCATCTTAGTACGGCAATTCCGGCCGTCGACGGGGCGCCGGCTTTGGGAGATCCCGGCCGGCAAATTGGAGCGCGGAGAAGAACCGGCTGCCTGCGCGGGCCGAGAGCTGCAAGAAGAGACGGGTTACCGTGCCGCCGTCCTCCAGAAGCTGTGGAGTTTCTATACGGCGCCCGGTTTCTGCAGCGAGCTTTTGCATCTGTTTCAGGCCCAAGGGTTGTCGCGCGGCGAACCTTCGCCGGACGAGCATGAAGACATCACCGTCGAGATCTTCAAGGTCGCCGAAGCGTGGGCGCTCGTGGAGCGCGATGAATTGCCGGATGCGAAGAGCCAGATCGCGCTCGCGTGGCTGCGCGGAAACGCTGCGGTGGCTGCAGGGGCGATCGGACGGCCTTAAAGGTCCATGGCTACAATAGAATGGCTGCGATGCTAGATGTGGGCGATGCTAGCGGCTGGCGCGCATGCGTTTGTCGCAGGCGTCGCAAAAGTACGTCCGCTTCGCGTCCGTGTCGTAGACCGAGTGGCTCAAGTACATCGCGCAGCGCGCATCGTAACAGTGCTTGAGACCTGACGCGTGGCCGAGCGCGTGCACGCATTCTTTCAGCGTGCGATTGAACAAAAGCGTGTCGTCGGGCGGCTCGTTGTGGAATTCGTTGCGCAGGCGGAAGGTCGAAACGACGGCGACCCGATCGGACTCGCTCGCGTCGCCGAAGATAAAGGCGTGCGACGTCTTGTAAAGATCGCCGGCGAGGATGCCCAACAGGAGCCCGTCGTGCCTCGGATAGGCGGAAATCATACGGTTGAAGACGGTATTGAGAAAGAACTGATGGCGGACGGAGTTCGCCTGGGTCGCCGAGAGGGTGAGCGGCTTCTCAACTGCGAACTTTTGAAAGAATCTCTCTTCCAGGCACGGAGCTAGGCGCTCACAGAAGCCCGTGCTAACGCCGTTGATGGGAACGAGACTGACCTTCTCCAAGACCTGCGCGACCTTCAACCTGCCCGGGGCAAGTCCTCCGGCGCTGCCGCTTGCGAAACGGTTCCGGGCATGATCGTCGGGCTGGGAACGGATGTCGTCGATGTGGCGCGCTTCAAATTCGACGCTACGAAAATGGAGCGCTTCGCAAGCAAGATATTCACCGACACGGAGATGGCGTATGCGCGCTCGCGGCATCAAGCAGCGCAGCATCTGGCGGCGGCTTTTGCGGTAAAGGAAGCGACCCGCAAAGCGTTCGGCGACCCCATTCCGTGGCGGCTCATCGGGGTGCGTCACGAACCAAGCGGCCGGCCGTACATCGAATTGCGGGGCAGCGCGCAAGCACTGGTCGGCGCACGCGGCGTGCGCCGCATGCATCTCACCATAGCGCACACGCGCAACAGCGCGCTGGCGACGGTTCTTTTGGAATCGGACGATGCGGTAGGCGGCCTGTCGTCCGTGCCGCCCGAGTTCGATGAGGTGGCGGCGCGATGAACGCTCTGACATCGGAAGAGATGCGGACTGCCGATCTGCGCACCGTCGAAGACGTCGGCATACCGCCGCTCGTGCTCATGGAGTCCGCGGGTCGCGCGGTGGCGGACATCGCTCGCGATTTCGTCGACGACCTCGACGACGATCCGGTGCGCATCGCTATCGTGGCGGGTCCCGGCAACAACGGCGCGGACGCGCTGGTGGCCGCCCGCAACCTCATGCAGTTGGGTTTCGAGCCGGACGTGTACCTAGCGGCCAAAGCAAAAGATTGCAATGAACTGTGCCGCACTCAGTTGGAGATCATCGAAGCCTTGGGCGCGTCGGTCAGCGTCTTGCGCGAGCAATCGCCCGAATTTTTTCGCTCCGGACTTCGTTCGGCCGCGCTGATCATCGACGGCCTGCTGGGCACCGGCACATCGGGCGCGCTGCGCGAGCCGTATCGCGCGTGGGTCAACGAGATCAACATCGCATCTCGCGACGTGATCGCGGTCGACATCCCGACGGGCATCGACGCAAGCTCGGGGATGGTGCCGGGCCCCGCCGTCAGCGCCGACGCGACGGTGACGATGGCGGCTCCGAAGGTCGGAATGCTGCTGTACCCCGCCGCCTCCTACGTCGGCGAGCTGTGGGTCGCGCATATCGGGATTCCGCCGTCCATTCTCGCCGATGTCGGCGGCCGCTATCACGTGATGGCCAAGCAGCAATTCTTCTACTGGCTGCCGCATCGTAGTCCGCTCGCCGACAAGCGGACTGCCGGCGATGTGGTGATCATCGGCGGCAGCGCCCAGTATGCCGGCGCACCTGTGCTGACCGCTTTGGGAGCGCAACACGCCGGCGCGGGCTACGTGACGGTCGCTTGCCCCGCTGCAGCCGCAAGCGCGGTCGGACATCATCTGCTGGAGCAGATCGTCGCCCCCTGGCCGGATACAAGCGATGTCGAGACAGTCGTCGGTGCACTGCTGGAGATCACGCGCCATGCCGGCACGGTGGTCATCGGGCCAGGCTTGGGCCGCGAAGAGACCACTCAGCGCATCGTCAGACGCTTCATCGAGCAGACGACCCGGCCGCTCGTCGTGGACGCGGACGGATTATTCGCGATCGCCGGGCACACCGATGTGTTGCGTGGCAAGAAAGCGGTGCTCACGCCGCATGACGGCGAGTTCACCCGATTGCTGGGCGAGCATTCCCAAGACGCAATCGCCAACAGGATGAAAGCCGCCGATGATTTCGCGGCGTTGCTCGACGTCACGCTGCTGCTGAAAGGTCCGCGCTCGATCATCGCCACCAAGGAGGCATCCTACGTCAATCTGACGGGGAACGAGCTGCTGGCGACGGCCGGAACGGGCGACGTTCTGTCGGGCATGATCGCGGCCGTCATGGCGGCAGGCTGCAGCGCCCGCCAGAGCGCGGCCATCGCCGCGTACTGGCACGGCATTGCGGCCGACTACCTTTTGCATGAGAACAAGCACAGCATCGTCGCGAGCGATATCGCGCGGTCTCTCCAAGACGCGCTGCACTGGCTGAACGAACGCGAAGAAGACGACGACGGTTACCTGACGCGAGTCGTGTAGCGCCGGTCTTGGCAGCGCGCTGTCCTACATGCACCTTTGTAGACGCGATGTAGTTCCTCGGCTTGTAGAATGGCATGAGGCTACCTGTTTGTCGGCGGGGAGAGCGCGAAGAGGCGTTCCAGGGCTATGGCGACGCCGTCATCTTCATTGCTAGAAGTCACTTCGTCCGCCGCAGCCAGTGCGGCCGGATGCGCGTTCGCCATGGCGATCCCATGCCCCGCGTAGGCCAGCATCCCGGCATCGAGAGCGCCGTCGCCGAGAGCGATCACGTCGCGGCGTTCGATGCCTAAGTCGCGCGCGAAGCGTTCCAAAGCGGAGCGTTTGGAGACCCCTTTCTGCATCAGCGTCACCTGAACCGAGTCGCCGAAGCGGTCGGCGACGTGCTCGACGCCGAGGTGATCTAAATCGCGCGCGACGCGCGCTCCGACGTGCTCGTCGATGAAGTAGCGGACCATCAACGTCGGTTCGTGCAACCGCTCGCGCAGATCGTCGCATTCCTCCCATTGGAAACGCCACTGCTCGCCGTACTTATTGACGATGGCCGGATGGCCGATGTAGTGCTCTCCGATGTAGAGACACTGCTCGAAGCCGTTGGCCATGCCGTACTCGACCGCGGCCGTCGCCGCGGCCCGGGTCAATGGAAACGATTCCAACACGTGATCGTCGGTCGCGTCTTTGACCAAGGCACCGTTACAGCAAAGCAGCGGCAAGTGCAGCCCCAGCTCGCGCGCATAAGGCTTGGATGAAAGATAGGCCCGATAGGTCACGATGACGACGTCGCAGTTGCGTCGTCGCACGGCGGCGATCGCCGCTTTGTTTCGCTGCGAGATGCGCCCTCTATCGTCGAGCAAGGTGCCGTCCAGATCGACGGCGATCAGTCGCGGCGGAGCGGCATTGCCCAGCGGCACTATTCTTGCTGCGTCGCCGCTTGGGCGAGATCGCGCAGCTTCGCCTCGTCGATGACCGGCACCGAAAGCTCCTCGGCTTTTCTCAGTTTGGTGCCCGGCTCGGAACCAGCCACCAGGTAGTCGGTCTTCTTGCTGACTGACCCGCTCACTTTGCCGCCGGCATTTTTGATGAGGGCGGCGGCTTCGTCGCGCGACAGATCGGCAAGCGTCCCGGTGAGCACGAAAGTCTTGCCGCTCAGCGGTCCCGGAGCCTCAGCCTTGCGCTGGCGGCCGGCGCCGCGCATGTTGACGCCGGCGACGCGCAGCTTTTCGATAATCGTCAGATTTTGCGGTTCGGCGAAAAATTGAACGATGCCGGCGGCCACTTTGGGTCCGATCTGCTCGATGCGGATCAAATCGGCTTGGGTCGCGATCGCCAGCGCGTCGATGTCGGGAAACTCAAGCCCAAGCAGCGCGGCGGTCTGGCCGCCGACGAAACGGATGCCGAGCGCGTACAGAAGCCGCTCGAACGGACGCCCTTTGCTCGCGGCGATGTTGCTGACGATGTTCGACGTCAGTTTGTCGCCCATGCGCGGCAAAGCGCGCAGCGTCTGCGCGGTCAGCGCATAGATGTCGCCGACGTCGCTGACCAGACCCGCGTCCACCAGCGCCTCGCACAGCCGATCGCCAAGCCCCTCGATGTCCATGGCGCCGCGCGAGGCGAAGTGATGGAGCCGCTCCTTTCGCTGCGCCGGGCAGGCGGCGTTCTCGCAGTAGGCCACCGCCTCGCCTTGAGCTCGATACACGCCGGCGCCGCAGGCCGGACATCGCGCCGGCAGCTCGTACCGCCGCAGACGTTTGCCGGTGCGTCTTTCCAAGAGCGGCCCGACGACTTCGGGAATCACTTCGCCGGCCCGCCGGACGACGACGAAGTCTCCGGCCCGAATATCCTTGGCCTTGATGAAGTCGGCGTTGTGCAAGCTGGCGGTCGCGACCGTCACGCCGCCGACGGCGACGGGTTCCAAAACGGCGTACGGGTTCACGCTGCCCGTTCGGCCGACGTTGACCTCGATCGAGCGCAACTGCGTCACCGCCTCTTCCGGCGGAAACTTGAAAGCCACCGCCCAGCGCGGATCCTTGCCGATGAAGCCGAGACGGCGTTGCTGCTCCAACGAATCGATCTTTATGACGACGCCGTCGATCCCAAAGTCCAACTGAGCTCGCTTGTCGCTCCAGGACTCGCAAAACTCGACGAGCTCGTCGAAGTCATCGAAACGCCTGGCTTCGCGGTTCACCGGCAGACCCATAGCGGCGAACGAACTCAGCAACTCCCACTGCGTCTTCACGGGTAAGGCGGGTTCGCAGGCCCCCAGCGCGTAGGCGAAAAAGCGCAGTCCGCGGCGGGCCGTCTCGCGAGGGTCCAACTGTCTGACTCCGCCGGCCGCGGAATTGCGCGGATTGGCGAAGTTCGGCTTGCCTTCGGCGGTGCGCCGTTCGTTGAGAATCTCGAAATCGCTGCGCCGCATATACACTTCGCCGCGCACTTCCAGCAGCCGCGATGCAGCCGATCTCAGGCGCAAAGGTATCGACCCGATCGTCCTCAGATTGGGCGAGACGTCCTCCCCAATAACTCCATCGCCGCGCGTTCCGCCGGCGACGAAGGCGCCGTCCTCGTATTTCAGCGAGATGGCGAGCCCGTCGATTTTCAGCTCGGCGACGAAACTTGCGTCGGCTCCGTCGAGCAAACGCTTTATCCTGGCGTGCCATGCCCGCAGTTCGTCGCCTCCGAAAGCGTTGCTCAGGGACAGCATCGGCGCCACATGATGGTAGGGCGCGAAGGCGGCGGATGGAGCGGCGCCGACGCGTTGGGTCGGGCTATCCGCGCGGCGTAGTTCGGGGAAGCGTTCCTCGATGCGCTGCAATTCGCGCATGAGTCCATCGTAGTCGGCGTCGCTGACGCTTGGCGCGTCTTCGATATAGTACTCGTGACTGTAGCGGTGCAGCAACACGCTCAGTTCGCGGGCCCGCGCGCCGGCTTGTTGCTTGTCGTCGACGGCTTCCATCGGCCGCCAATTCCCTCAGCTTTGGGGCACGCCCTCGCGCTGCGACTTGCGGATGAGATAGGCGATGAGATCCGCGGTGATCGGGGTGATGCGAACGAACGAAACGCCGTACCCGCGGGGGTCCGCACGAACAACCGTCCCGTAGACGCAGATAGGTTCCCGCTCGCCCTCTAAGTCCAAGTCGATGGCCAGCGATTCGTTCGCCTCCATCTTCAGACTCGTCTTCATGAGGACACCGCCCGCTCCGATATTGACGATCTGCGCCGGATGCCGGTGCGTCTGCCCGTCCACCCGGATGTGAACCGCCATGACGGTCTCCACGCGCTCGTGCTTGCGGCGCTCGCGAGCGGCATTGCGGCTCACTGCTGCCACGTGCCCTAGTTCCCGTTGTCGAAGAGCTTGACGCTGCCGATGTGATTGGCCCAATACCAG
>JACRUD010000151.1 GCA_014304875.1 Vulcanimicrobiota bacterium | reverse complement strand
CTCTCAAGGCGGTGACACGGGTTCGAATCCCGTTAGGGCTACCAATTCACTTCTCACGCCGGCGGAGCACTACCGGCTTCATTGGCTATCGGGTCGGCGCGTCGCGTTGCGTTTTCAAACGGCGGAAGAGCGCGGTCGCCTAGCGAACGAACCGCTCGTGCCGCCCGTCATTTCGGCTGACGTTCCCGGTCTCATCAGCGCGGCGTTTACCGATCGCGAGAAACTCGCGCAGCCGGCGACCCGCAGCGCCGTCGAGCAGACCATCGCAGCGCTCGATACGGGAGCTTTGCGTGTCGCCGAGCCGCAAGCCGGCAGCTGGTCGGTTCGCGAATGGGTCAAGCAGGCGATCTTGCTCTACTTCGTCTTGCGGGAAAGCAGCGCGCTGGAAGCCGGCGGCTTGCATTTCTACGATAAGATCCCGCTCAAGACGGATTGGGAGCGGTCCGGTGTGCGCGTCGTACCGCCGGCCACCGCGCGCTTCGGCAGCTACGTCGCGCCCGGCGCGATTTTGATGCCGTCCTTTGTGAATATCGGTGCGTACGTCGGAGCCGGCACGATGGTCGACACCTGGGCGACGGTCGGCAGCTGCGCTCAAATAGGTGAAGGCGTTCATATATCCGGCGGAGTCGGAATCGGCGGAGTATTGGAACCGCCCGGCGCGCGCCCGGTCATCGTCGAAGACGGGGCCTTCATCGGCTCTCGCTGCGTCATCGTCGAAGGCATCGTCGTGGAACGCGAAGCCGTTCTGGGGGCAGGCGTCGTGCTCACGTCGTCGACTCCCATCATCGACGCTACAACGCAGCCGCCGGTACAGCACAAAGGCAGCGTGCCGGCGCGCTCGGTCGTCATTCCGGCGACCCAACCGAAAGATTTCCCGGCCGGAACATTCGGCACGCCCTGCGCTTTGATCATCGGACGGCGCTCCGACTCTACCGACCGTAAGACATCGCTGAACACCGCACTGCGCTCCTACGGCATAGCGGTCTGATGGCGGGGGCCGCCAGCGCCCGCGTCAGCGCTTTGCCCCCATCGGGCATCCGCACGATTTCCGATCGCAAGCGCCCGACCTCGATCGATCTCAGCATCGGCCAGCCGAGCCTGCGCCCCGAGATCGCGCCGTTCGAGGCGGCGACGGATTGGATCCGCGAACACGGATGTCCGTACGCGCCGTACGCGGGAATCCCGGAGTTGCGCGAACGAGCGGCGCAGATCTACGGCGGGGCGCGGCTCTCCGACGCGAAAAACGTGTGCGTCACCAACGGTTCTCAAGAAGCCATCTACCTTGCGATCAAGACGCTTGTCGAACCCGGGAAAGGCGAGGTTCTGATCTGCAATCCCGGCTACCCGTCGTACGCTCGCTGCTGCGATCTCGAAGGGATAGCGCGACGGGAGTTCGCGCTGCGACCGGAAGACGGCTTTCAAATCCGCGCCCGGGACGTGCTGGAAGCGGTCCGACCCGCGACCCGCCTTGTGATAATCGGCTCACCTTCGAACCCCACGGGCGCCGTCATGGCCGCCGCTGAAGTCGACGAGCTGGCGCGCGGATTGCTCGACCACCGCCTCGCGGCCCCGTGGGTTCTCTTCGACGAAGTCTATCGCGAATTGATCTACGACGGTCTTCCCTACCGTTCCATAACCGACGTGTATCCGTATGGCATGTGCGTGCACAGCCTGTCGAAGTCTTGCGCGCTCACGGGCTTGCGCCTCGGCTTTCTCATGGCTCCGCAGGAGATCTTGGATATCGCGGTGCGTGCTCACGGACTGATGCTCATGTCCGTGAGCATATTCGGGCAGAGGGTAGCGCTCGAGTTCATGCGCTCGCCGGACCGCCTGCGCGCGCACCACGGCTTCTACGTCGCACAGAGTCGGCTGATGCGAGAAGCCGCCTTAGCCGCGCGCCTGGACTTCGTCGAGCCGCAAGGCGCATTCTACACCATGGTGCGGCTGCCGCACTCTTGGCGCGGACGCTCGGCTGACGCCGCCATCTCGCTGCTCGACGAGTTCGACGTCGTCACGGCCGCGGGCGAGGTCTTCGGCAGCGGAGCGGGCGACTATCTGCGCGTCAGTTGGTCGGCCTCGCCGGCCGACGTTCGCGAAGGGTTCGCGCGCATCGGTGAGTTTTTGGGCCGCTCGGCGTAGGATCGTGCACGTCCTGGTCTTGGTTCTGTGCCTTGTCGGACTGATACCGGCCGCACACATGGAGCGCAAGTCACGAAAAGCCGCAAGAGGCGCGCTGATGGAAGCAAGCGTCGTGCAGACAAGGCGTGCGCGGGTGTTCGGACGCATGTCGAATTCCACTGCCGGGATCGCGTACTACGTCGCCTTAGGCGTTGCATCGTTCTTTCTGACGTCGCCCGCTGTATGGCCGGCGGCCTGTATCGCCGCGGTGGCGGCCGCTCTTTTGTCCGCGTACCTGGCCTACAGCCTTGCCTTCGTGACGCGCATGCCGTGCGCGTACTGCTGGACCGGCCACCTGATCAACTGGGCCTTGCTGGCAGCCGTCCTAGCCGCCCATGGTGCCCCGGCATAACGTAAAAGCGAGACTGTGTCGTGGATGCTATGATGCGCGGCGTCGCAATGCCGCTGCGCCCACGTTAAAATCCGCCAAGAATATGCGTTCGATCAAGGCGAACAAGCGCGGATCTTTGGACAAGAGATCGCGGCGGGTCAGCGGCAGCCAAGTGCACAGGGGGTCGTTTATTTCGACGTAGGCGCGCACGCTCTCGGCGAAGTATTCGTCGAGCCCGCTGGCCGCATACTCATTGATGAATCCGGTCGCGGTGGAAAAATAGTGACGAAGCTCTGCGCTTTCGAAGGAAAAGTACGATCGCTCCCCCGCTGCGAGCACCGCATCGAGCGCGTGAGCGAATTCGTGAGCAGCCGTCATGCGCATCGCTTCGCCGCGCAGAAGCAAGCGCCGTTCTTCAACGACGAAGAGACCGGCCGGCGGAGCCGGCCACCCATCGACTCCCGGTAAGCAACGCGCCACCGCAGGCGACAGATCAGCAAAGCTTTGACAAGGTTCCATAATTCCGATCTTTACGCCGGCTCTTTCGGCCGCGACTAGGGCCGACTCTCCGAATGCAGCCAGCGCGCGCACCAGCGCTGTGGGCGGAGGCACTCCCGCCATGGCGGCGACGTGCTTGCGCGCCGCACGCAGAGGCGCCGGCCGGATCGCGCTTGGCACGCCCTTGAAAGGCTCCGAAAGCACGATCGTGTTGGTCCCTTTATGAAAGGCACCCAATTGTGGATTCTGGAGGCGTCGCAGTGCTGCGACGATTTGCTCATGACCGCGCCGGGATGCGGCGCTGGCTGAGCACGACCCGCGCTCGACAAGCATCCTGTGGCGTCGCAACAGCCGTGCGCGTACGCTTTCGATGTGCGCGGCGGTGTCGGCGTCGCTGCAGGGTTGAAGGAGCGACGTATCGGGAACGTTGCGCAGGTCCGCCAGCGTAACGCGACAATGGGCCACTGCGGCAGTGTGGGGTATGCACGTTGCCGCTTTGTGACGAAATCACGTCCGTGGCATCGTCCGCTGAGACGAGCGGCGAAAAAACCCCAAGAAGAGCCGCGGCTGCTTGGCGAAGCGAGCTGCCGCCCGCGTTAACGGACGAGCGTCTGCGCCGGAACGAAGGTCACGCCGGACGCTTCCATCTGAGGGATCAGGTTCTCTAACGCCTGAGCAGTCGCCGGGTTGGGATGTCCTATTGCGATCGCCTTGCCTTGCTTCAACGCCACATCCATGGCGGCGCGCAACTGCCCTTCCACGTATGGCACCGTCGCGCTGTTGTCCAAGAAGACATCCCGCGCGGCGGTCGGAACGCCCATCTCGCGCGCCGTCGAGGACCCGACGGAGGAACCGCTCGTCATCGAGTCGATGAAGAAACGGTCATCCTGCCTCAAGACTTCCATGACGTCGCGCATAACGCGCGGATCGCTTGTGGCCTTGCTTCCCATATGATTGTTCGCGCCCGGCACGTATGGCAGCGCGGCGAGATCGGTTCTGACTTGGGACTGCACTTGATCGTCGCTCATCGAGGTCGTGACCGCGCCCGGCCCCGGATGGGCCTGAGCGGACTCAGGTTCCATGGGAAGGTGCAAGATGACGGCCTTGCCGGCGGACTGTGCCGCTTGCGTTATCTCCTGCGCGTGCGGGGTCATCGGTAAAACCGACATCGTGACCGGAATCGGTAATTTCAAAAATCGCCCGTCGCGCTCCATGCTGTTGCCGCAGTCGTCGATGATGATCGCAAGGCGAGCGCCTGCGCGCACCGCAGGCGGGGCGCTCGCGGCAGGAAGTGAGGCCGGATGCGATGTCGCGAGCGCTACCGACGGCTCAGCGGATGCCGCGCCCGTGGGCGGCGGGTATGGCGCTCGTGAGGCGGCGCTCAGGGTTGCGCCCGTTCCCCGCGAACGCGTAGCGGCTGTCTTGCGCGCTGCGCCGGAGACGTGATGGTGCGCGGCTTGAAAATACCCCGCGATCTGCCTCTTTAGGGCCAAGCCGGCGTAGACGGCGATCGCGCCGAAGGCCACAACGACGAGCAGTGCGGCCAGCAACCCGGAAGGACGGCGAGCCGAGACCTTGCGCGAGCGCCGCCGTCGATGCGTTGGCATTGTGCCGATGGTTCAGCGAGCCGCGCTTTGCTTCCCGTGCGGCTCGATCGCCGCGACGCGCTCTTAGGGCTGCGCCGAAGGCGTCGCTTCGTGGATCACAGTCGGGATGGGCAAGTCCTTGAGCGCGTGGACGACGATATCGAGGCGCTGCTGCGCTATCTCACGGCCGCCTGGATCTAAGACTTTCACGATGATGTAACGGGCGCCCGACAAGGCGACGGCCGCGCCGTTGATCGGAATCGTGTAGTCTTTATCGACGACGAACCCGGTCGGCGAGGCTGGCAAGCTTCGATTGATCGGTTCGCTCTGGCTCGCGATCAAACCGCCCGCGCCGGTATACGCGGCGAACTGGACCGATGACAACGGCACGCTGCCGAAGCCTTTGGCGACGGCGCGCGCGTGGACCGTCACCTGTCTGTCAAGCAACCCCACGACGAGCGGGTTGGGCGTCAGCGTCAAAGACAGCGAGTGGTCGTTACACGCTGCGGCGGCTAGCGCCGCGGCCAGGGTGACGGCAATCAGAATCGGGCGCAAGGGCATCGCTTTCTCCGGAGAGCGGCGTCGGCGGACTGTCCGCCTACGGCGTCACGGACCGCGGGATGGGCGCCGCGACGACGTGCGGCGTGATCGTGATGATCAGATTGGTGTCCTGACGCGTCTCCGTATAGAAACGGAATAGAGCGCCGATAAGTGGCAGGTCGCCCAAGACGGGGATCTTCTGCAAGTTGCGGATATCCCGTTGCTGCAGCAAGCCTCCGATGACCAGCGTCTGGCCTTCGACGACATTGACCTTCGTCTGGGCTTGGCGGGTCGATATCTGGGGATCGTTGCTCGACGTAAAGCCGGTCACGGAGGAGACCTGCGAAAAGACGTTGGTATCGACTCCGCCATCCCCGGTGACGCGCGGCAGTATTTGCAGATTCACACCGACGTTGATGTATTCGACCTGACTGGACACGGTTCCGACGCCGCCGACGCCCACCGGCGTCGTCACCCGGATCGGCAGCGAGTCGCCGGTGAGAATCGAAGCCGGTACTCCGTTTTGCGTCAAGATCTTGGGCGCTGCCAAAACCCGGGCCTGACCCTTGCTGACCAGCAAGAAGAGATTGGTCTGAAGCGCGATCGCATTGCTGCCCACCGTTCCCGCCGCACTATTGAGGATCTGGGCCTGCGTGTTGTAAAGCCGCGTGAGGGGTGTGGTCGTCGACTGGTTGTAGTCCAAGCCGAGCGCCTTTGCGCCGGTCTCGGTCACTTCGAGAACCTGCGTGTCGAGCAGCACGCTCTCAACCGGAACGTCGATCATGCGGATGAGAGATTCAGCTTGAGCGATCTGCTCGGGAGTCCCGGTGACGATGACCGCGTTGAGCCGCCGGTCGACCGCAAGGGTGTCGCTGATGCGCTGGCCGAGCGCCTGGCCCTGCTCGCCGTATTGCTGTCCGAACTGCTGTTGCGGAAACTGGTTGAACTGTTGAAACTGCTGGCCTATTCCAGGTTGGTTCAACTGATTCAATTCGGTGCCGCCGATGCCCGAAACGCCGCTCGAACCGAGCTGGCTGGGCTGAGGATTAAACGAACTGGTGGGCGCGATGGCGCCGTTATTGGTCAATATGCCGACGGCTTCGGAGACGTCGGCGTAGCGCAAACGGATAATCCTGGTTTGTTGGGCGGCGGGATTGGCGACCGGCGCCTGTTGCTGCGCGAAGGGATTGACTGAAGCGTTCGGCGCCGGCGCTGCCGGGAAGTCGATCATGTACAAGCCGCGCGAGGGACCCGCCACGAGCGTCGGGTGCACGGGCACGGAAGTCGCGACCTGGATATTCAAGACCGTACCGAACTGACCGACGGTCACGGTCTGGACCGATCCTTGGTTGACGGGAATGATGCCCGCCACGCTCGGCGCGAGGTTGGCATTGGGTATCTGCAGGACGTAACTGCTGGTGACGCCGCGGTCGTTCGGCCGGATGACGACGTTTCCGTTGAACTGCAGCAAGATGCGGGTATGGCCGTTTGCCAACTGCTGCGACTGAACCGACTCGAGCTGAACGGCCGCGTTGTTCTGCGCGGCCGCCGGCGCTCCACCGAGGGCCACGACGCAGCCCGCAGCCACGATCCATGAAAAGAGCCGAACCGGCGGGCGCAAGAGCTTCACCTGAGAAAAAACCCGCCTTTCGTGGTGCAAACCGGACGCGCGGATTTCCCCCACGCCCGGACCGTGGCCTGCCGGGCTAGCGGCTCCCCTCCACAGCTTTTGACGGACCGCTAAAAAGCCAGAGCAGGTTCAGCATCAATAGATTCGCCACCAAGCTGGAACCGCCATACGAAAAAAAGGGCAGCGTAATCCCAGTCAGCGGAAGCAAGCCGACCACGCCGCCGACAATCACCCAAACCTGTATGCCGAGCGTGGCGGCGAACCCGGTCGCCAAGAGTCCCGTAAAGCGATCCTCAGCGAAAAAGGCGATGCGCAATCCGCGCACGACGAGCGCCAAGTACAAAGCCAGCACCGCGAGTCCACCGAGCAAGCCGAGTTCTTCCGCGACGGCGGCAAACACGTAATCCGTCGCCGCTCCGGGTATGAGGGTTGGGTATCCTAAATGATAACCGGTTCCGAGCAGACCGCCGGCCGACAGCGAGAAAAACGCTTGCTCGGCTTGATATCCGCTTCCCAAAGGATCGGTCCACGGATTTTGCCACACCGCGATGCGCGCCCCGATGTAGGGGAAATGCTGGGCGACGAACCAGGTTCCTGCGGCGAAGATGGTCGCGGCCGCTATCACGAGGTCGAGGCGCCGGGACGCCGCGTACAGCATGACGATGAAGACGCCCAAGAACAACACCGCCATGCCGACGTCGCGCTCAAGCACCAAGCTCAGAATCGACACTCCCCAGCCCAACAGCAGCGGACCGAGCAGCCGGATATTGGCTCCCAAGGATCGCAGTCGAAGGACGGCGATCGCTTCTCCATTTTCGGCCAGATACGAGGCCATGAAAAAGACCATGAACAACTTTATGATCTCGACCGGCTGCACGTTGAACGAACCAAAACTGAACCACAGGCGAGCGCCGTTGATTTCTTGGCCGAATAGACGCAAAAGAACGAACAGCGCCAGTGAAGCGATGACCCATGCGTACTTCACATTCGCCAAGCGGCGGTACTGCGCGAACCAGCGCTGACCTGCGATGACGATGATCAGTCCCACCAACATCGCCAGGGCCTGGCGCGTCCCCAGCTTCAAGTCCAGACGTGTCACGGTGAGCAGCCCGAGCACGCAGAGCACGACGACCAGCGGCTGAAGAACCCGATCTTTGGTGCCGCGTCCGGGCGTCACCGATGGCCACGCCGCGAACGCGGCGCCCAGGCAAGCTAAGAGCCACCACGGGAATCGGCCATCGAGCGGCAATAGCAGCGCGAGGAAGAGCGCGGCTCCGACGAGAGCAAGAGCAAGCGGAGGTGAGAGCAGCGGAGCGCTACGGTCGGACGCGGTTAGCGACGTCTGTGCGCTTGCCACTTTGCGACGACGGAGTCGGCGACTTCTGCAGACCCCACCGGCACGCCGTCGGCCAGCTCCCGCCGGATAGCCTGCGGTAGGTCGGCTTGCGAGATGCCGTACGTCTGGCGCGCCAAATGAAGCGGCACGCCCAAGACCGAAGCCGGTTCTCCCGCGTACAGCGTGACTGCGCCGGCTCCATCGGTCCCAAGATACAGACGGGACGATCCGCCCCACATTGCCATAAGCCCAAGAGTCGCCGCCCAGAACAAAGCGACGGCGGCCGTCAAGGCGACGAAGGATCGGCGGGGCCGCTGGCGGTGAGCCGGTGCCTCGGCCGGCGCACCATGAAGGGTCGCATCGCGGGCGAATATAGCGGTCGCATTGTCGTTGCTGCCGGCCATGCGACCCAAAGCGACGACACGGTCGCTGATCCACTCCGGTCGCTCTTTTTGCAGCACTGCGGCCTGAAGGTCTGCCAGCGCGACGCCTCGGTAGGCGCCGTCGGTGCATAACAGCATCGCGTCGTGAGCCTGAAGCGTATAGTGGGTGATCTTGGGAGGCACGGCCTGGGCCGTTTCGATTCCCAAAGCACGGGTCAACAGCGGCCGCAATTTACCGCGGCGAAAGGCAGTGGTCTGTCCGCTACCGCTGCGCACGAGGTCAGGCAACAGCGACTCGTCGCTAGTCAGCGAGACCAGCTCTCCGCGCCGCAACAAATACGCGCGCGAGTCTCCGACGTGGGCGATAAATGCCTGATTGCTGTCGATCTGATCCGCCG
>JACRUD010000087.1 GCA_014304875.1 Vulcanimicrobiota bacterium | reverse complement strand
GCCGTCACCTTTGCGAAGGAATCGCGCGCGGCGTCGATCCTTCGGACGGCACGCTCTTGGTCGGTACGAGCAGCGGAATCCAGCGTATCACGCTGGGCGATGTCGAGGCGCTTTCGTAGTATGCGCGGCATCGCGGTGGGAGCCGCGATTAAAGCCGCGGCTTTACATTAGGCGCGGCATTGGCCGTGCAAAGCGTAATGTAGCCGCAGACCTTAAAGGTCAAGACTGACGGGAGAGGCGCGACTAAGGCCGCGGACTACATGACCCGTTAGAGGCGACGCCCGGTTGGGTGTGGCGTCAGAGCTCAATGCCTAACGGGAAGCCATTAGCGTAAGCGGGCGCGCTCGAGCGGCTTCGAGCTCTGGTCCACGATGGTCAGCACTGCAAGCTTGCCCGGATGATCGATGAACAGCGTCGCCGCTCGCTGATGCACTCGTAAGGTACCCAACTCCCGGTTTACACCGTCGCCTTGAGCGAAGACGGTCAAATTCGGGTTAGCGCTGTCGGCGACGACGTACAGCCACGAGCCGGCTTTTTTGGAGTAGAGAACTTTGGCCGTTGGAGCGTCCGTCTGCATCTTTAGAAAGGGCGCGTGCTGAAAATGGCTACCGGCGATCGCGCTAAATGCCATGTCGTCGCTGTCCATGGCAGACCGCATGCGCGAGCCCTGCCACAGCGACCCGGCGGCCAGCAAGCCTAACGCTAGGGCGAACGCAAGAGCCAAAGAGAGCGGCATGCTGACATCCGGTCTTCGCCGGGGCGTCGTCACCATGGTTGCGACGCGCAAGGAGTCTTTCAACCGGGCGGACAGCGTTGAAGGCGCTTCGCTCGGCTCGTTGACGCTTTCTAGTTTTGCCACTACTTGCTCCGCCCGTCCTAAGCGCCGCAGGCACACGCGACATTGGGCAACGTGCGTGTCGACCAGATCACGTTCCACCGGATCCAGAATCCCTAAGGCATGAAGTTCGGCTAGCTCTTCGATGTGATCGGTCATGTTCGGACCTTCTCCCCCGACCGCATGAGCGAATCGAGTTTGCGGATGGCCATGGATATGCGGCTCTTGATCGTTCCGAGCGGCACGCCCAGCGTGGTCGATATTTGGCCGTGCGTTTGGCGGCCGAAGAAGGCTCGTTCGAGAGCGGTGCGCTGGTCGAGCGGCAATTGCTTGATAGCCTCGTGGAGCCGTGCGAGTTCGATGTGATCGACGACCTCGGGATCCGGCTGCCCGAACGTCCCCACCTCCGAGATGGATGCATCGATGCGGGCATGCCGCGCAAATGTTCGCTGCCGGCTAATTGCTTCATTGCGAACGCTTGAGAGAAGGTACGCCCGGATGTCGCCTCGTTCGCGGCGATACGACTGGGGTCTCACCCAGACGCGCATGAGCACGTCATGCACGCAATCTTCCGCGTCATTGCCGCTTCCCAGTACTCTGCGCGCAACTGAATACATCGCGTTCCCATGACGCTTATAGACCTTTTCCAGAGCGGCCGGCTTGCGCGCTAAAAAGTCCGCGATCAGGTCACGGTCGTCGTCGGATTCGTCCTCCCTCTTGCGCAAGAACAACATGCCCGCTATCCCCGATTCAGGGTCGCAAGCCTGGTTCGTTTTGCTTGACACATGCTAATCTTTTTGTTTCCATTCTGTACCTGTACGCTTGGAGACGGTGCCTGGATGACTCCGACGAGCGACATTCGCGAATCGGATTCAAGCGTCGCCCAAAGATTTTCTTTTCTCGCACCAATCCAGGCATGCTCGCGAGGCGTACCGGGTGCATATCAATCGATTCTCAAGCGCCCAACGACGAAAAGAGGGACCTAAGAGATGCCATCAGCAGTAGCAGCGCTCACGCCCTTGGAGCTCTCCATCCTCAACGGTGGATCGGCCGGCTGCGAGTCGGTTCGGGACATCATCAACATAGCGGCGACGGCCGAAGCGTTGGCAGTGACGTTTCTCGGCGTTGCCTTGGAAAGTGCCGAGAACGGCAAACTCGCGCTCAACGCCGAGCACAAGCAGGCGTTGCGGGCGGCGCGGGCGGAGGAACAGGCGCACTACCTCTTCTTAACCGGTGCCGGCGCGCGCCCGTTGACCACGACGTTCACCGTACCCGATCCAAAGCTCGTGACCGATGTGCCGACCTTCCTCAAGACCCTGATCGTCCTGGAAGAGGCGTTCGTCGCGGCCTACCTGGCCGCGGCCCAGGAGTTCGGCATTCTCGGCCAGCCGAAGCTGGTCCAGATCGCGCTTGCCACCGCCGCCGTCGAAGCCGAGCATCGGGTGGCCCTGCGCTTTTTTGCGATCGAGGCGGGCGTGCTTGCCGGACTTCCCAACGACATCGCCTTCGAGAAATCCAAGTTCGCCAGCGTCGGCGAAGCAGCGGCCGCACTCCGAGAACTGGGTTTTATCGACGGCAGCGGCGCGCACATCACCTACCCCGGACCCGGCAAGATTGACTACACCGGCGTAAAGCACCTCAAGCCATAATTGTTGATAGGGAGAGGAAGAAGTCGATGAACGAACTCAAGACGATGGTGAGCGCCCAGTTTTCGAGGAGCGCTCTGCTCAAGAGTGCCGGAGCGGCCGGCGCAAGCCTGATGCTGGCCCAAATGGGGTTCATGCGAGCGACGGCCAGCGCTGGTGAGACGGAGGGCGTCCAGGAAATACTCGACATCCTCGCGACAAACGAAGCCTTCGGGGTGACGCTCGTGGGCACGGTACTCGACTACGCCATGCACGGCGCTTACAGCCCAGCCATCCCACACAAGGTGTTGAAAGTTCTGACGGGAGTGCGGGCGCAAGAGCAATTCCACCTCGACTTCCTGACGCGCGCCGGCGGGCATCTACGAACGGATACCTTCTACTTGGCGGACCCGAAGCTGTTAAGGGATCCCCACACCCTCTTCACCGACCTGGTGGCCCTCGAAGACGCGGCGATCGCGGCCGTGATGGCCTCGATGCTGACATTCACGCGAGAGCGGCGGTTCGATCTTCTAAAGGCGAACTTCCAGTTCGCGACCGAGGAAGCCGAACACCGGCTGCTGGCCAATCACGCGCTCGGTACGCGGCCGGCCAACGACCTCGCCTTCCAGCCGGCGCTTTTCGACACGGTCGACGAGTTCTACGCCATGCTCAAGAAAAAGGGCATCATCGGCGGCGGTTTGGGCGGGAAAAAAATCACATACCCAGGCGCGGGCCAGATCGATCCCGACAACGTGATCTACCGGACGCCGGGCGGACCGGCAGTCGCCTGCACGCCGAGGTAACGGAAGCAGTTTTGCTTGCCGACCGAAAGGCGTTTCCAAATGGTTAGTGAGAAAATGGAGTATTCGTGTGCGTGACTTATGTTCGTTTGGGGTTGTGCTTAGCGCGGCCGCGATCGTCGCCATGCTTGCCGGTTGCTCCGGGGCCGGCCAGCAGGGTCTTGCGGTCCCAGGTCAGACCCAATCTCAGCAGGCCGTCCCCTCTCGAGGCGTGCCCGCTGCGATTTCTGCCGCAGATGTTCGACCGCCGGCGGCCGACCTGCTGGGCGGCGCGGGGCAAGATGTCACAAGGGTAGCGGGTGGATTGTATGTCGGGCAGATCAACCCGCTCTTTGTCAACGAGTACGCGCTTCCCGATAAGAAAAACGGCCCGCCGAAGTGTAAGGATAGCCTTTCGGGTAAATTCGCGTTCTACGGCATCGGCGTGAACGCACAGCACGAGCTCTACGTTCCAGTCAACGACGGCCACACAATCCTGACCTTTGCGCCGAATTGCGGCGCAGCGGGTCCCACGCTCAGCGATCCGAACGGTCAACCGGTGGACGTCGCGTTCGACAATACGAACGGCACGGTTTATGTCGCCGATTCTTCGACGGGCGGCATCGACGTATACGAAAATGGAGCAACCTCGCCGACCCGGACGCTCTACAACCCCCAATGCCCGAACGGAACTTGCGGAAGCGTTAATACCGGAGTCGCAGTCGACAGCTTCGGCAACGTATTCGAGGCAAACTACAACATTGTCGAGTACCCGAGAGGGCACCAAAAGGGCAGCAAAGTCCTGCCCCTCAACGGTTTGGGTGGTACCCCTATCCCCACCGGTCTCGAGTTAGACCTTAAGGGTAACCTCCTTGTCATGGACAACAACAGCATTCTCATCTATACCCCGCCGTTTAAGGGCTATCCGAAGAACATGATACCCGTGAATACGGGGGCCTATTACGGCAAGTTAGACGCAGCGAACAGTAACCTGTACGTCAGTGAGGACGGACAGCACGGAGGTGTAGTATCCGTGTTCGCATACCCCTTGGGCAAGTACGAGTACAGCATCTCGAACGGCCAGACGGCCGTCTACGGGGTCGCGGTCGATCCTCCAGCTCCGAACTAGCGTAGTTCAGATGGGCGGTTAGTTTGAACGCCCCGCCCACATCACGACGGCGATAACCGCGAGAAATGCCGACACGGGTCCCGAAAACGGTCCGTTCGAGACGGGGACTCTAGGTTTTGGCGGGCCGCGGTCGTTCGCTAGAGACATCGGCAATCGCAACTCACATAAACCTAAGCACTCCGATCCCCACAGGAGAACCGATCATGCGCTTTCCAAAACGGATTCTAATTACCGCCGCCGCCACCCTTGCTACGGTTGTCTCGGCCAGCGCCGCCATGGCGCTGAGCTACAGCGGCAGATACCCGCTCACCGTGACCCATTCGCAATTCCACAACGGCACGGGCTGCCTGATGCTGACCGACGATGGCACCCAAGGCTGGCCGCACAGCGGCCAGGCCTCGACGGTGGGTCGCCTCTTCCCTAGCAATGGCGGCTCATTCCAACTCATCAACCGCATCCTCGTGGCGACTGTCACACAATCGTCGGGCACGGGTTTGTCCGCGAGCTTGGTGTTCACCGCTCCCGCCGGCAACGGCAACATCGGCAATGGCGTCTTCGAGCAGGTCTACGGCGGAGAGTTCGACTCCGGTGTGTTGGTGTTCGGCATGAAGGGCGGATGCTGAATAAGGTAGACGGCATCTTCGCGAACGACGTCGGCCTCGTCACACACTTCGTGGAGACGACGCACCACATCTACGCTGTGAGATTCTACCCCCCTGGCTCGTCGGACGGTCGAGGATTCATCCGCATGTCGTATGCCCAACTCCGAAGCGAACCCTTACGAAGCGTTCGACCGCGACTAAAGCCGCGGCGCTACATTTGGCGTATGCCTGGCGTAGGCTAATGTAGTCACGGACCCTTTAGTTCGTCAAGGGCGGCGGGGAGGTTCGGGCGCTACATTTTCGTCGTGAAGGCTTGTTCCGCGTGGTACGAAGAGCGCACGAGCGGCCCGGACACCACTTGGTGGAAACCCATCGGTTTCACCATTTCGGCAAACCACGCGAACTTGTCGGGCGTGACGAATTCCACGACTTTGAGGTGTTTGGGAGTGGGCTGAAGATATTGTCCCAGCGTGATGATGCCCACGCCCGCTGCTCTCAAATCGCGAGCCGTCTGCAAGACGTCTGCGTCGGTCTCTCCCAACCCCAACATGACGCTGGACTTGGTGAAGATGTCCGGACGCATCTTCTTGGCGCCCGCCAGTACGCCGAGCGACTGATCGTAATCGCAGCGCCGATCGCGAACACCGCGCGTGAGCGCTCGAGTCGTCTCGATATTGTGGGCGAAGACATCCGGCGCCGCGTCGATCACAGTGCGCAGCGCTTTGACGTCACCCCGATAGTCTGAGGTCAGAACTTCGATTTTGACGTGCGGCGTGCGACGGCGAACGGCGCGGATCGATTCCGCCATCTGGAGCGCGCCGCCGTCAGGCAGATCATCGCGGTCGACGCAGGTGATGACGGCGTACTCCAGCCGAAGTTCTTCGATCGACTTGGCCAGCTTCAGCGATTCCAGAGGGTCGATCGCGTTCGGCTTGCCGGTCTTGACGTTGCAGAAGCGGCAGCCGCGAGTGCAGGTGTCCCCCAGGATCATGAAAGTCGCCGTGCCGACTCCCCAGCACTCCGCGATGTTGGGACACATCGCTTCCTGACAGACGGTATGCAGCCCGCGCTCCCGGACGATCTCCCGCAGTTTGAGGTAATTATCGCCCGCCGGCAGCTTTACTTTGAGCCACTCGGGCTTGCGCGCGATCATGCTGGTATCGCCGCGCCGTCATCGCAGCGCGCGACATCCGTTGCCGAAGCAACAACGTCGCGTAACTCGATTTGGAAGACGTCCTGGAGCGCATCGCGCAGGTGCGGTTTCACAGAGTCCACCACCACGTCGGCGTGAGCTTGGACGGCGAGCGTCGTTATGGAGACGTCCGCCATGCCGCAGGGGTTGATGAGCCGGTAATAGAGCGGGTCGGTGCAGACATCCAGCGCAAACCCATGAAAGGTCACGCCGCGCCGCACGGCCGCGCCGATGGATGCGATCTTTGCGCCGCAGACGAAGACGCCCGGATGGTCCGTGCGGCGCTCGCCGCGCACGCCGAAGGCGGCAAGCGCCCTGACGATGCTCTCTTCCATCTTGCGCACGAACCCTTGCACTTCGCGCAGCCGGGCGAGCTTGAAGATCGGATAGCCGATCAGCTGACCCGGGCCGTGAAACGTCAAGTCGCCGCCGCGTTCCACTTCGAAATACTCGATGCCGCGCCGGGCCAATTCAGCCGCGGCCACAAGCAGGTTGGCTCCCTTGCCGGATTTGCCCATCGTGATGACCGGCGGGTGCTCGCAGAAAATCAGCGTGTCGCGGGTCCTTGCGCAGGCGCGCTGCTCGTGAACCGCGCGCTGCAGCTCCCAAGCCGCCGCGTAGTCGATGAGGCCGAGATCGCGAAAATTGACGACGTTCACGTCTTGGCGTGGACCGGCGCATTGACGATGTGGATGGCGCGGCCGTGCATCGCTTCCGCAGCCTCCATGATCGGCTCCGCAAAAGTGGGATGCGGATGAATGGACAGGCCGAGATCCTCGACCGTGGCACCCATCTCGATCGCGATGACCGCTTCGCCGATCATCGACTCCGCTGTCGGTGAAACCACGTGCACGCCCAGCACCAAGTCGGTCTTTTTGTCGCCGACGATCTTGACCATGCCGTCCGAGATGCCGACCGTGCGCGCGCGCCCTAATGCGTTCAAGCGGAATTTGCCGATCGAGACATCGTACCCGGACGCTTTGGCCGCCTCTTCGGATAACCCGGCGGTTGCGACTTGCGGATCGGTGTAGACGCAGTTGGGCACGGCCATGGGATCGTATGCCGATGCCATTCCCGCGATCGCCTCGGCGGCGACGACGCCCTCTTTCATCGCCTTGTGCGCGAGCAGCGGGGGCCCCGCACAATCGCCGATGGCATACACGCCCTTTTTGTTGGTACGGCGCTGTTCGTCGACGCCGATGAAGCCCCTATCGGTCTTCAGACCAAGCTTTTCGAGACCCAAACCGGCGGTGCGCGGCCGTCTTCCCACTGCCACGAGGACCTTTTCGTACTCGCGGCTTCCGTTGATCTCCCCCTCAAGCACCACGGTGACTTTGCCGGCCTTCACCTGGGCGCTCGCGGCCTTGGTCTTCAAGTTGACGTCGATTCCTTGCTTTTTGAGAATGCGAAGCAGCAAGGTGGAGATCTCCTGATCCGTATCTCCCAGCGCCCGGTCGGCGAGCTCCACGACCGTGACTTCGGCGCCGAGGCGCCGGTAGATCGTGGCGAACTCCAAGCCGATGACGCCCGCGCCCAATATCAAAATGCTTTTCGGCAGTTCCGCCAGCGATACGGAATCGTCGGAGTTGAGAATCGTCTTTCCGTTACGCTCGAAGCCCGGTAAAGGGATCGGTTCGGAACCCGTCGCGATAACCAAATTTTCGGCCGAGCGCTCCTGCGCGCCGGCTTCCGCGCTCTTCACGCTGACCGTTCTGTCATCGACGATCGATGCGACGCCCGCGACCCACTCGACTTTGTTGGCTTTGAACAGAGTTCCGATGCCGCCGACGAGGTCATCGATCATCTTCGCTTTCCAGCTGTTGAGAACGTTGAGATCAATTTTGGGCGGCCCGAACTCGACGCCCATGGCCTTGACGTCGCGGGCGGCGGAAATCACTTCACCGACGTGCAGAAGAGCCTTCGACGGCATGCAGCCCCAATTGAGGCAAACTCCGCCCAGCCGTTCCTTCTCGACGCATAGGACGCGTTTCCCCAACTGCGCCAGGCGGATGGCGGCGGAATAACCGCCCGGCCCGCCCCCGATCACGATGGCATCATGCGAAACGGCTGACATGTCAGGCGCCCTCCATGAGCAGCAACTCGGGGTGCGCCAGCGATTCGGCGACGTCTTTGACGAAACGCGCAGCGAGCGCACCGTCGACGACGCGGTGATCGAAGGAAATCGACAGGTACATCATCTGCCGAATCACGATCTGCCCGTCACGCACGACCGGCCTGGGCGCGACGGAATGAGTGCCCAAAATCGCCACCTCAGGATAGTTGATGACCGGGAACGTGAACAAGCCTCCGATGGACCCGACGTTGGTTATCGTAAACGTGCCGCCGCTGATGTCTTCGAGCCCGAGCTTGCCGGCGCGCGCGCGGTCCGCCAGTTCGACGATGCGACGGGCCAGCTCGAAGATCGACATGCGGTCGGCAGCCGCGATGACCGGAACGACCAAGCCGGCATCGGTGTTCGCCGCGATGCCGATGTTGCAGTCCTTCTTGAGGACGATCTCGTGAGCGTCGTCATCCAAAGATGCGTTGACGTACGGGTATTCCTTCAGCGCGCTACAGACGGCTCTGACGAAAAAAGGCAGGTAGGTCAGCTTCACGCCGCGCGCGGCGGCTTTGTCCTTGACGCGCTCGCGCATCGCGACGAGATCGGTGAGGTCAGCTTCGTCGACGTGCAAGGTATGCGCGGCGGTGCGCTTGCTTTGCAC
>JACRUD010000105.1 GCA_014304875.1 Vulcanimicrobiota bacterium | reverse complement strand
CCACTAGGGTGCTTTCACGATGCAGCCGCGGCCTTGCCAGCCGACCTGCATCACTTCGCCGTCTTCCGCCAGCACCGGCACCGTCCGATCGCCGCCCGTCAGAGCCAGCATGCGACGCAGCGCCGCTTCATCCGTTTCCACGTCGTACTCGACGTATTGCTTCCCGCGCCACTCCAAGTCGTCGCGCAGGTCGGCGGTATACGGGCACGCTTTGGTCCCGAAAAGCTCAAGCGGCATGGCGGCTCATGATCCCGATGCCTTCGCGCATCACGTGATACACCGAAGCCTGCACTTCCTGGATGCGCGGTATGTAATCCGATCTGACGACGACCGCGAAATCGGCCAGGCCGCGCCGCACGATCTCACCGCCATCGTAGCCTAAAAGAGCGACCGTCAGAAGTCCCAGCTTGCGCGCCTCCTCAAGCGCCATGACGATGTTCTTGGAACCGCCGCTGGTGGAAATGCCAACCGCGACGTCGCCCGGACGCGCCTGGGCGATGAATTGGCGAAGGAAGATGACCTCCGGCCCGATATCGTTGGCGATCGCCGTGATGTTGGCCGGCTCGAGAGCTAGAGAGATCGCGGCGACCGGCAGGCTGCCGTCCGGCGGTGTCACGCAATCCAGCGCCCAATCGTTGGCGTCGGTCGCAGAACCGCCGTTGCCGAAGATGATGAGCTTGCCGCTCGCTGCGATCCGCTCGCCGATCGCCACGGCGGCGGCCGCCATGGCGTCCGTATCGGTCACGGCGACGCCTTCCCGCAGCCGCTCGTCGTCGGAAGCCTTCATCTCGATAGACGCGGCGACCTCAGCCACTACCCGGTCGAGATCCTGGCGTTGCCCGCCGAGAAACGGGTACAAAAATCCGGCCGCCCCGACATCGTGACCGAGCTCCCGGTGCTCGAAGTAGACGTGCACGGTCTCCCAAAGGGTGTGGTACAAGACCTCTATCAGCTCTTGATGGATGTATGGATCGGACGTGGGCGGTTCGACTGCGTAGTCCGCGTCGGCGCCAGGCAGCGCAAAAGTCAGGGCGCCGCGCGCCCGCGCTTGCGCAAGCACCCCGAGACAGTCGGCATCGCCGCCGGGCGGTCCGAACGCCATCACGATGTCTTCGGGGAGCAGCAGCGTGCGTACCCACGCCTCGTACGCCATGCTAAGGTCAAGAGCCGGCAGCGCCCGCTTTCCGACGATCACCGGATGCACGAATTCGACGGACACGTGCTGGGCATCGGTTGCGTACGGGCCTCGGCCGAACGCGAGTAGACGCCCGCCTGCCAAAAAGCGTTCCGACATCAGACGGCATGCCTTGGCAAGGCGCAACGATTGCGCCGGAAAGAAGATCTTTGAGATCTCGTTACGATCGCGCAGACGCCGGCCCATCCAAGCTCCGAGCTCGGAGGCCTTCATCGCGCCGGTCAACATATACGAGGCAGCGGATCGCCGACTAGCATGTCGACGACGCGCGAGCCTCCATACGCCGTAAGCGCCACAACAGTGCGGGCCGGCTCGCTGCGAATTTCGCCGAGAAAGCAGGATCGTTCGCCCCCCGGCGTCCTGCGGATCGCGGCCAGCGCGGCGTCGGCGTACTCGGGCGCGACCACCGCGAGAAACTGGCCCTCGTTAGCGATGTGCAAAGGGTCCAGACCCAAGATCTCGCAAGCGCCGCGCACTTCATCGCGCACCGGGATCGCATCTTCGTGCAGGACGACCCCGAGCTTGCACTCGCGCACCAACTCGTTCAGCGCGGTCGCGACCCCGCCGCGCGTGGGATCGCGCATCCAGCGCAGCCCTGGTGCCGCCGTCGCGATGAGGGCGTCGATGAACGGCGTCAACGGGCGCGTATCGGACGATAAGTCGGCCTCCAGATCAAGCTCTCCGCGAGCCAATAAGATCGTGATGCCGTGGTCGCCGATCGGCCCGGATAGGATCAGTTTGTCGCCGGCCCGGACTTTGTCGGCCCCAAGACTCACCCGCGGATCCACGAGACCGATGCCGAATGTCGTCACGTACATGCCGTCGGCGAACCCGTGCTCGACCACCTTCGTGTCACCGCCGACCACGACCACGCCGGCCCGCCGCGCCGCGTGAGCCATCGCTTCCACTTCGCGCCGCAGATCATCTCCGGGGAGACCCGCTTCCAGGATGAACGCCGCCATGAGCGCGAGCGGCCGGGCGCCGGACACCGCCAGATCGTTGACCGTCCCGTTGATGCTCAGTTCTCCGATGGAGCCGCCGGAAAAGCGCAGCGGTTTGACCACGTACGCGTCGGCGGTCGTAGCCACGCAGCTTCCATTGACATCGAGGAGAGCTGCGTCCGAGAGCCGCTCGAGCGCCGGATTTTGGAGCAGCGGCACGATAAGCCCCTCGATGAGCCTGCGCGACACCTTGCCGCCGGCGCCGTGCGCCATCTCGATCTGGGGATCCCGGAACCGGACGGCGGTGTCGCTGCGTCCGAGCAGCTCCATGCTACGCGGAAACGCCGGCTTCGTGACGAGCGTACCGGTAGTACGCCGCGCATGCCCCTTCGCTTGAGACCATCAGTGCGCCGACCGGGTGCTCTGGATTGCACTGCGTTCCGAACAGCTTGCACTGCGGCGGTTTTAGCACTCCCTTGAGCACTTCGCCGCACTGCGCCGCCTTCGGGTCGGTGACGCGCACGCCGGGAACTTCGAACTGCACTTCTGCATCCCAGGCCGCGTAATCCGGCGAAAGCTTCAAGGCCGACTGCGAGATGAATCCCAAACCGCGCCACTCGAAATATGGGCGCAACCGGAACACTTCGGCCATGGCTTTCAAGGCCGGCAGGTTGCCTTCCCAAGGAACGATACGGCGATACTGATTCTCTACTTTGGCTTCCCCGGCGCGCAGCTGGCGAAGGATCAGCAAAATGCCTTCTAAGATGTCGAGCGGCTCGAAACCGGAGACGGCGACCGGCTTGCGGTAGTCGCATGCGATGAACTCGTACGGCCGGCAGCCGATGACGGTCGACACGTGGCCGGGGCCGACGAAACCGTCCAGCCGCATGTCGGGCGAGTCGAGGATCGCGCGGATCCCCGGAACGATCGTCACGTGGTTGCAGAACACGGAAAAGTTACGGACGCTTTGCGCCTTGGCGCGCATCAGTGTCAGGGCCGTCGACGGCGCCGTCGTCTCGAACCCGATCGCGAAGAAGCACACGTGCTTTTTGGGGTTGTTTTGCGCGATGCGCAACGCGTCGAGCGGCGAATACACCATCCGGATATCCGCCCCGCGCGCTTTCAGTTCGAGCGGCGTTCCGCGCGTGCCGGGCACGCGCATCATGTCGCCGAAGGCCGTCATGATGACGTCGGGATCATCGGCGATGGACAAGCCGTCGTCGACGCGGCCCATCGGCAGCACGCAGACGGGACAGCCAGGCCCGTGGACCAGCTCTATGTTTTCCGGAAGCACGTCCTTAAGCCCATGCCGGTAGATGGCATGGGTGTGGCCGCCGCAGACCTCCATGATGCGGTAATGGCGCCCCGGATCGACGCTGTGCGCGATCTCGCGCGACACGTTGTTGATAAGCTCGGGATCGCGGAACTCGTCGACGTATTTCATCTTCGTTTCACCACAGGGACCGGCATGGCAAGGATCAGGAACACGTCGCTACGAGGTTGGACGGTCATCCCGGGTTCTGCCCGGCGGCGTGCTCCGCAAAAGAATAGCCGCGCACTTCTTCGATGGCCAGCTCGTCTTCGCCCAACGCTCTAAGCATTCGCAGCTGATCCGCAGCCTCCGATTCGCCGATCTTGCTCATCGCGAAACCGACATGGATGAGCACCCAGTCTCCCAGGGCCAGCTGCTCGTCTTCCATGAGACCGATGTTGATGTTGCGCTTGACGCCGGCGACATCGACCTTGGCGAGCATCGGCTGGACCGAGTCGAACTCCACGATTTTTCCGGGAATCGCAAGACACATGGACTACCACCTATCCTTAAACGGTCGACGTGCCGGGCACGCTCACATCTGTTTGATCTTCACGTACCGCGCGATATCCCTTGACACGCTCGGCATCATCGCGATCACCGCCGGCAGGGCCGCTAGGCCGACCTTTGCTCCCATTCCCGGGCGTAACTTCGAAAGCATGTAACCGGCCGCGAACGCGACGCCTCCCCAGATCAGCCCTTGAAACACTGCGCTTCTCCTTATGATGACGGGTGAGCTGCCGATGCCATCGGCTCTGTGCGACGGACCAGCACGTCGCGGATCATGGCCAGCGCGGGTTCTATCGCGTGGGTGACGGTTTCACTCAACCCCATGCCTTCCCCCACGTCCGCCGGCTCGCAGCCGACGACCAAAATCGCGGGCGCCGGCCCGGTCTTGATCTGATTCATGAAACCGAAAACGCTCTGCAAGTCCATTCGGTGAGCATCGCCCGGACCGGCTGCGTCATCGAGCTCGGGCTCGATCAGGTAGACGGTTCCCGGGTCCCCGCCCCGGGAGACGGCGTCCACCAGCACGACGGTCTCATAGCCGGAGAGCATTTCGTACGCGAGATGCATGCCGCTGATCCCGAAGTCCGTGACCGTAGCGCCGGGCGGCGGGGAGGCGGCAAGGCGGCGCGCCACTTCGCTGCCCCATCCATCGTCGCGCAAGAAGATGTTCCCTATGCCGGCGACCAGCACGGAACGTTTCACGGTCGGTCGTCCAACGGCTCGACTTCATCCGGATAAAAGAACAGATGACGACCGTACCATTCATGCATCTCGGTCGCCGGATCATCATCCACGCTGACGGCCACGTAAAGCTGGTTCTCGAAGTCCTCGTAGACGCCGCTCACCTTTGCGGTCTTGCCGGCGAGGAACATATCCCAAGAGTCGGCCCGCCGCTTCGGGCGCAGGCGGACCCGGGATCCCGTCTCGATCTTCTTGCCGGCGACGTAGATCTGCCCGGAACCTGCAACGCCGTCTTCCTCGAGCGACGCTGGGGGCCCGGCTGCTCTTTTCGTCATGCCGGCGACGACCGCATCTGAGCCGGTTCCCCAAGTGGGGAAATCGACGTCCAAGCCGGTTCCCGCGACGGCGCCGTGCGCTCCCAAGCTCTCCGTGCCGCCGTTCCCGAGCGCGCCAGGACGGCCGACCCCTTCCAAATACTGCAGCACGCCATGCATCTTCGCTAGCTGTTCCGGTGCCATGCTGTCCGCTCGATCGATGATCGTCCGGGCGTGGTCGTCCGTTTCGCGCGCTTCTTTCTTCTCTTCGTCGGTCATGCACTGGACGCTGAGGTTGAGCAGTTCGTCGATCTCGGTCCCGTCGAACTTGTCGCCGTCGCTCTGCACCGCGATCTTCGGACGATCGTACAGGATGATCGGCGAGGAGAGCACGAGCGGTCCGCGATGCGGATCTTCCGCTCCTCCGCCCACCAGCACGGGCCACGTGTGCTGGTTTTGGCAGCGGGCCGCCGGTGCGGCGGCACCCGTGGGCGGATCGATCAGCGACAAAAAGACGCCGTCTTTGACGGCCAATAGCGTGTGCGTCGAGACGAACGCGCTGCGTAATGCATCGGCCCGAACGAGCGGCTTTCCCTGCCTGTCTAGAAGGGAATGGTTCTCGATGCGGATGCGATACTTGATCAAGCCGTCGAGCTGTTCGCCTGACACGGCGATCGTGCCGTCCAAGGCCCGGCGCCTGCGTACGAAGCGGCCGCCGCTCTGGCTGCCCTCGGGCACCGGATCGAATCGCTCCGAAGCGGGGATCGAGATGTGCGTTTGCCGCGAAGCTTGCCCGTCGGGCCAGCGAAACGGTCCGCAGCGCACCTCTTCCTCGATGGCTTCATCGTACGGACGATCCTCCGTCCCGTCGCGCTCGACGGACCGCGTTTGCACGGCCAGGAAGCGGACGGCGACATCGAGGACCGGCGTTCCGCGCGGCTCGACCAACACTTCGGTCTGCATCGACGACGGCTCGCTCAGGTCGTCGCTGCACGCCTGCGGAACGAGCACGCCGAACTGCCAGCGCATCTGATTCTTCGTCGCGGATGCCGTGTACGGGTACAGCAGATAGCCCTCGTACAAAACGGCGTTGGCCACGGCACGGACGGCATCGAACTGACTCAACGCTTCTCCCTCGCCGCGTCCAGCAGCGCGGCTAACGCGTCGTCCCAAGTCGTGAGCGTACGGCTCGTCTTGAAAAGACATAATTCGTCGAATGTGTCTTTGCGCAGCCTGATCCAGGCCGTGTTCGGAAAGTGAAAATCCATGACGTCCCGCCACACTCTTGCCGGCATCCGATACGAGGCTTCCAGCTCCCACGGGATCTGGGCGACCGCAAAACCGTTCTGCCCTTCGTTGAAAACGGTCCCGCTGAAGAGCATGAGCAGCGGGACGTCACCGTCATCGAGCGCGTTCAGGTACTTACTGGCCGCGACATCGAAATCGTAGGTGCAGGGAACCGGCAGATCCACTTCAATGCTTCCGCAAAAGCGCGGAACCATGGCGGAGACGTGCGTCCACAGAAGCGAGCGCAGCGTCTCACCCCAACGCTGCGGAATTCCGAAAAGATCCTCCAGCCGTTCGTGCTCGACGCCCGTATAATGGCGCCGCGTCGTCTCGATCCGTATTTGGGCACGCAGAGCGATCGCGTTGACCGGTTGATCGTCGAAATCGGTGATGCGAAGCCGAAACGTCAGCAGCGGAACCACGGCGTACCTCTCCGCGCGCACGCCCGTGATCTCGAAGGCGAGCCGGCTCACGACACTCTCCGCGCTGATCCCGGGTCGCTGCGCGCGCGCAAGCCGTCGAAGAACGAGTCGATTTCGCGCCAGGCCTCGTCACCGCCGTCGAAGCCTTTCCATTTCTTGCGGATGCGGCCGACCAGTTCGTAACACGAGTCGATCGGCACGATCATCGACTGCTGCGCGGCACCGCGTTTCGTTTGGTACGCAAGAAACGCCTCGACATCCGGCTCCATGCTGCGCAACAGTGGATGGGCGTTGCAGATATCCTCCCAGACAGACAGAGGCAACTGCGATTCCGTAGCGCCCGCGGGACCGGGATAGAACCCCACCATGCTCTTGCTCGAACTGTTGTAGAAAAAGAAAGCCAAGCCGATCGGAATCTGCAGGCTATCCCATTGGGCGTCGCTCAGCCCGCCGTCGCCCAGATCCGCGTAACGGCTGGGCACCGCCTTGAAACGCCCCAGCGCAGCCCCCTGCGGCGTCAGCACCAAGTAGCAGGGGCGGCACGAACACATGAGCCGCCGCTCCTTGAGATCGACCAGATGGCCGTGAGCAGCCTCGATCGGCCTCGCGCAAAACTCGCAACGCTCGCCTGGAGCGTTCTTCGCCGGCGAATTCTTCAGAAAACGGCCGAGAGCGGCGAAGCCCTCTCCCTGGCCTGCGGATGGTGTCACGGGGCCGACTTCAAGCCATGACCGGCAACGCGAGCTGCACCCGGCCTTGCGACGTGACGAGCGGGAACGGTTCGATCCACAAACCGTCCTTGTCGTATGCCCGGCCTGCTTTCACGACGTCGTACCCTTGCCGGCAAGTGGGGCAATGCAGCTGAGGCCATTCCAGCCGCCCATCGGCTAATGACGTGAAACAACTAGGACACTGGTTGCGATAGGCGAGCAGCGTGTTGCCGGACTGCAGCAACAGAACGGGAGTCCCTTCGACTTCGATGGCCGCGATTCCACGCTCGGTCAGCTCCGGAACCTCGGAAAGAGAAACCCAGTCGCTCGCCTTTTTTTGAGCGCTGGCTTTTTCTCGGACTCCTTCTGCTCGGATGTCGGTGATCTCCGGTGCGGCTTCGAAGATGGCCTTTTCAATCGCGAGCTTCATCGTCTCGGACGAAGACGGGCAGCCGTTGCAACTGCCGGCCATGCGCAAATACGCGATTTCCCCTTCGACGCGCAGCAACGCCACGTCGCCTTCGTGGGAGTGAAGGTACGTGCGCACCTTGTCGAGCGCGCGCTGGATGCGTCCTTCGACGGTCAGCGGGTGTAAGCCGTGCAAGACCAGCAGGCTGGCCACGAAGTCGTCGTCGCATAAACGATCGAAGATACGCTGGGCCGGCTCTCCTCCTTCGTCGTAGACGATGCCCAGGATGCGCTCCAGACCGGCACCGTAAAGCTGCGCCATCAGACTGACGAGCTCTTCGGCTTTGGCTCGGGTCTGCTCGGGGCTCGGGGCCCCGCCGAGGTCTTGCAGCAAGCCTTCGACGCGATTTCCCAAGGCACGAAGGTCGGGCGCGGGCGCTGCGGTCCCGGTCGGCATGGCGCTCAATTGTCCTCGTCACTCCTACTAAAATGTAGCCACGGACCTCTCAGTCCGTGGCTACACAGCATCACTGCGTCGGGTTGCCGAATGGGGTATGGATCTGCTCGAGCGTCTTTCCGCCACCCAGGTACATGTGCACGCCGCACGGCAGGCACGGGTCGAAGCTGCGCACGGTCCGCATGATATCGATGCCTTTAAAGTTCTCCGGTCCGTTTTCTTCGAAGATCGGCGATCCTTGAACCGCATCCTCATAGGGTCCGGGCGTGCCGTACTTGTCGCGAGGGTTACCGTTCCAGGGCGTCGGCGGCCAAGGGTGATAGTTCGCGATCTTGCGGTCGCGAATGACCATGTGGTGCGACAGAACGCCGCGCACGGCTTCGGTGAATCCGCAGCCGATAGCTTCGTCCGGAACGGTGAACGGCTCCCACGTCTTGGTATGGCCGGCTTTGATCTCTTCCAGCGCTTTGTCCAAGAAGTGGAGCGCACAAGCCGCCGCATAAGCCTGGAAATACGTGCGCGCGCGATCGCGCTCGATCGTGTTGGAGATCGTTGGCACCTTCCATTCGAATGACTTTTCTGGTTTCGTCGCGGTCTTGGGCAGATTGATGATGACACTGTTGCCGGTGGCCTTGATGTATCCGATATCCACCAAACCCGACAACGCGGTCGACCACAAGCGGGCCAACGGTCCCCCGCCCGTGTCAAGCGCAAGGTGGTCCTTTCCGTCGTACCAGCGTGGCGACATCACCCAGCTATACTTACCGTCGAAGTCGCGTTTCATAGGCGACGGC
>JACRUD010000016.1 GCA_014304875.1 Vulcanimicrobiota bacterium | reverse complement strand
GCCTAGCATCTACGTCGGCACTTGCGGTTTCTCGTACCGTGATTGGATCGGCACGTTCTACCCGACCGGCATTGCGGCGCGGGATATGCTCGAGTACTATGCGCGTCATTTTCCCGTCGTTGAAATCGACAGCACCTACTATGCCGTGCCCAAGCCGGAGCTTTTCGTCGCAATGGCGCAGCGGACGCCGGACCGCTTCCGTTTCGCGGTCAAGGTTCCGGGCAGCGTCACGCACGTGCCGGCCGACGTCCGACCTCCGGCACAAGACATCAGCGCTTTTGCCGCCAGCCTGCAACCGCTGCGCGCCGCTGGTAAGCTGGCTGCCGTTCTCGCGCAATTTCCGCACGGCTTCCGTCCCGGCTCGGCGAGTCGGCAGCGCCTCGACGAACTACGCGGCTTTTGGCCCGACTTGCCGCTGGTCGCCGAATTTCGAAACCGGGAATGGCAGGATGCAAGGACGCTGCGAGACCTGGCACGGCTCGACATCGGCTGGTGCAACGTCGACCAGCCTCACTTCCGTTCGCTGCTGCGTGCAGGTTCGGAGGTCACCTCCGGCATCGGCTACGTGCGCTTTCACGGCCGCAACTATGCGAATTGGTGGAAACAAGCGCGCGCCGCTCACGAACGGTATTCCTATCTGTACTCGCCGGAGGAGTTGGTCCCGTGGACGGAACGGATCGCCGATGTCTCGCGGCAGGCGAAAGAGACGTACGTCTTTTTCAATAACCATCACCTCGGCCAAGCCGCCGTTAACGCCAGGCAGCTCAGCGATATGCTGGGTTTGAGCTCGGATTCGGCCGAAGAAACCGACTCGCGCACCGGCGGAGCGCCGCGCCTGTTTTGAAACCGATCTCCGGGATTGGGCCGCGCCTGGATCGCCTAGCGCCGAACCGCCGGCTTCGGCTGCTTGTCGCCCGCGTTTCGCTCGGCGGCTGGTTCGAGTTTTACGATTTGTTCATGACCGCGTACATCGCGCTGGGGCTGTTCCGCGACGGCCTCTTCTCCGCCACGGCCAGCGGCTTCGCCGGGTTCGCCGCTTTCATCGCTGCGGGCTTCGCCGGGATGTTCGTCGGGACGCTGGTTTTCGGTTTCGTATCGGACCGCTTCGGGCGTCGAGCGACCTTCGGCTGGTCGCTGCTGTTCTATTCCGTCGCGACGGTGATCATGGCTTTCATGCCGTCGGCCAAGGGGATCGACGGATGGCGATTTCTCGCGGGCGTGGGCATCGGCGTGCAAACCATCACGATCGACGCCTACGTCTCGGAAGTCGTGCCCCGCAGCGCGCGAGGTCAGTACATCGCACTCAGCCAGGCGCTCACGTATACCGCGGTCCCGGTCGTCGCGCTGCTGTCCGCCCTGCTCGTCCCTCACAGTTTCGGCGCGCTTTCGGGTTGGCGTTGGGTCGCGCTGTTCGGCGGTCTTGGCGCGCTTTTCGTCGGTCCGCTGCAGCGCGGCATGCCGGAGTCGCCGCGCTGGCTGGAATCAAGGGGAGAAAACGAGGCGGCGTCGGCTGCTTTATCGCAGATCGACGACGCGTGGCGCCCCGTGGCTGAGACGAATCCCACCCTCGTCGCGGTCGACAGCGGCGGCGAGGCGGTTTCGGGTCGCCTGCGCGAGGTCTGGAATCCCACGTACCGGGGTCGGACAGTCATGCTGATGATCTTCAACCTCGTGCAAACCGTCGGATTTTACGGCTTCGCTTCGTGGATTCCGGTTCTGCTGTTCGCGCGGGGAGTGACGTTCATGCACTCGCTGCAATACACGTTTTTGATGGCGCTGGCCGCTCCGGTCGGGCCCGTAGTGGCCATGTATTTGTCCGACGCCGCGCAGCGGAAGTGGCAGGTCGTCGGATTGGCTTGCGGCATGGCGGCATTGGGGCTCATTTTCGCCGCCCTGCGTGCGCCGGCGCTCGTCGTGATCGCGGGCGTCGCGATCACGGTGACCAACAATTGGTTCTCGTGCGCTTTTCACACCTACCAAGCGGAGCTTTATCCGACGAGGATCCGCGGGCGCGCTATCGGCTT
Organism: Vulcanimicrobiota bacterium; assembly: GCA_014304875.1. Taxonomy (GTDB): domain Bacteria; phylum Vulcanimicrobiota; class Vulcanimicrobiia; order Eremiobacterales; family Eremiobacteraceae; genus Mawsoniella; species Mawsoniella australis. The sequence continues at coordinate 7,206 of JACRUD010000016.1, read as the reverse complement.
CGTCTACAGTTGGAGCCGTTTCAGCGCGATCTTCGTCGGGTTCTGGATCGCCGCAACCCTGGCCCGGTTCGGAGTGACCGGAGTTTTCGCACTGATCGCGGCGGCCATGCTGGTGGCCGCGGGCGCGGTGGCTTTTGCGGGGCCGCTCACCAATCGCATCCCGCTTGAGACCATTGCACCGTGATCTGGGGGGCGGTGGGGGCAGCGCAAACGCAGGCGCCATGTCATGCAGGCGCTTGCGTCGTTTGCGCCGTCCTTTTTTGTGGTACTCATGAGAAGACTCTCGAGCTGTTGGAGAACTGGTATGAGCAAGGATGTCTTATCAAGGGCCCTTGAACTGGGCTTCGTCAGCGGCTTGAGATCCCTCACGCCACCGGCCGCCATTGCGCTTTCGCGCGGCGGCGGCGCTTCGCTGCTGCTTTGCGCGCTGGCGATCGGCGAATTGGTCGGCGACAAACTTCCTCGCACACCCGCAAGGACGGTTCCAGCGGCATTGCTGTTCCGGACGGCGTCCGGAGGGTTTGCGGGGGCGACGATCTCGCGTGCCGCCGGTCAGCCCGACGTACGCGCCGGCGCGATATGCGGAGCGGTAGGCGCGTTGGCGGGCACGTTCGCAGGGTATGAAATCAGGCGCCGGGCGACTGCCGATACTGGGCTTCCCGATTTCGCCGTCGCTCTCGTCGAAGATGCTCTGGCCGTGTGGGCCGCACTGAAGCTCACACCGGGCGATAAACGGTCCGCGGCGTGATCCCGGGTAGCAAAGCCTGAGTGCGCCGGTAGAATCTCCGCGGCTGAGCGGCGTCGGGATGGACTAAAAGGGTCGCGCCCGCGCCGGCCGCAAGATGATACTCTATGAATCGGACAGCTCCGACGACGCGGGCAACGGTCCGTCGACAGTCTGCGCGCGCGCGCTACGACCAAGCGGCCATCGATGCTATACTCGATGAAGGTCTTGTCGCCCACGTCGGTTTTGTCAGTGAGGGACAGCCGTACGTGATCCCGATGGCGTACGCTCGCGACGGCGACCGGCTTCTGCTGCACGGTTCTTCGGCAAGCAGGTTGCTGACAACGCTTGCGACCGGGGCCGCTGTGTGCGCAACCATCACGCTGCTGGACGGTCTCGTCGTGGCGCGGTCGGTGTTCAACCACTCGATGAACTACCGCTCGGTCGTGATTTTCGGCCGCGCCCGTGCGTTGCAGGAAACGGATGAAAAGCGGTCCGGTCTAAAGCGCATCACCGAACACCTCGTTCAGGGCCGCTGGAACGATGCCCGACAGCCCAGCGAGACTGAATTATCCGCCACGAGCGTGATGAGCTTGCCGCTTGAAGAAGTCTCCGTCAAAATTCGCGGCGGTCCGCCGGTCGACGCGCCGGCTGATTATGCATCGTCGTCCTGGGCCGGGGTCATCCCGATCCAAACGGTTTTTGAAGCGCCGCTGCCCGATCCAAAGCTCGGCCCGTCGGTCGCGGCGCCCGTGGGCGTGACTTCCTACCACCGTCCGACGAAACGCACATAAGGCGCAACTTCTTTTGGGCCGATGCGCCCAAGGAACTTGCTTCCAAGGCCCGCTAAGCTACTTAGCATGGGTCAAAGCGACAACCCTATCATCATCGAGACTGGAACGTCCATTGGCATTAACCCTTAGCGCGGCGACGCCGAAAGAGCCGTCAAACCTCCAAAAAAATGCGGTCGTGGCGGTGCTCCGCTTGATTTTCGGCAACCGCTTCGCGCAAGATTTTTCCGTCCGGCTTTGGGACGGAACCATGATCCCGGCTTCGGCTGAGCACCGATTCACCCTGGTCGTGAATGATCCGGCGGCGCTGCGTGTTTTTCTGACTCCCCCCATAGAGATCAATGCCGGAAGGGCATTCGTCGCCGGTCTGCTCGATTGCGAGGGGAACATCGAAGCTTTGATCGACATGCTCTATCGCCGCGTGCACGAGGCGTCCAAGCGAGATCTCGCCCCGATCATCGGCCTCATCACGCAGCTGCCGAAATCGACCGCGCTCCAGAAAAACGGCGAAGCTCATCTGCGCGGCCGCATTCACTCGCTGGCGCGCGATCGCGATGCCATCGGATTTCATTACGACCATCCGGTCGAATTCTACGGCTCCTTCTTGGATCCGCAGATGGTCTACTCGTGTGCCTATTACGACGATGGCGTGACGACGCTCGCGCAGGCGCAGACGGCGAAGATGGATCACCTGCTGCGCAAGCTGCGGCTCAAGCCGGGGGACCGGCTTCTCGACATCGGTTGCGGTTGGGGGGCCTTGGTCATCCGTGCGGTTCAACGCTTCGGGGCGCGGGCCGTCGGTGTGACGTTAAGCAGGGTTCAGCAGGCGGAGGGAGAGCGGCGCATTCGCGAATTGGGGCTGCGGGATAGCGCGACGGTCAAGCTGTGCGACTACCGTGAGCTGACGGCGCAAGAGCCGTTCGACAAAATCGTCAGCGTCGGCATGTTCGAGCACGTGGGCCGCGAGAAGCTGCCGGAATACTTCGGCGCTGCTTTTGCCATGCTGCGTCCCGGGGGTTTGTTCGCAAACCACGGCATCGCCGACCAAAGCCCCGGCCGTCGGGGCGGCAAGATCGGCGGTTTCGTCGAACGGTTCGTCTTTCCAGATGGAGAACTCGTGGCCTTCTCAGACGCTTTGGGAATCGCCGAACGAGTCGGCTTCGAAGTGCGGGACGTGGAGAACCTGCGGGAGCATTACGCGCGGACGTTGCGAGAGTGGGTTCTCAACCTCGAGCGCAACCGGACCGAAGCAATCCAGGCGGCCGGTGAACGAACGTACCGGGTGTGGCGGCTGTATATGGCCGGCAGCGCACAGGGCTTCGCATCAGGAAGACTCGGCATTTTTCAGGCGTTACTGGCCAAACCCGATGGCCGAGGACGTGTCGACGTTCCGGCGACCCGACGGGACCTGTACCGCTAATCCGAGTCGTTCCCGCGTGCGGCGTCGTAAGGGAATAGCACGGCCAAACAACGCAAGATCACGCGGCTTCGCCAAGCCCGTAGAGCCGAAAACGTTGATTCGCGTCGTCGCTTTGAGAACATATCAGTTCGACGGGCTGGCCAGGCTACAGTGTTGGACTAAAGGGCCTGTTGCTGCCCGACCCGGGACTCAATGGTCGTCGCCCTTGCGGTCGACGGGCGCCGTATGTTAGGATAACGTGTGAATCCGGAAGGAGGAGTGGGCGTGCCCACTCCTCTGATGATGTCAGGGGGAGCAACGGCGAGAGGAACATGGCTGCGAGAAGAACTTTAAAGAAGGGGGGAAGCGGAAACGGGGCTGCCGGCAGCATTCCCACCGCGCCCAACCCAGAATTGATCGCGGCTCTGCACGACCTGGAGCGCGATAGGAACTTGTCGTTCGACGTGCTGATCGAGGCGCTCGAAGCGGCGCTCGTCTCGGCTTATAAACGCAATTTCGCGCGTGAGGCCGAAAATGTCGGCAACCCCGTGGTCGTCATCGACCGGGCCGACGGATCGTATCGCGTCTTCGCACGGCGCACGGTTGTCGAAGAAGTAAACGATGCGCTGATCGAAGTTTCTCCGTCCGAAGCCGGCAGCGCCTACAAGCTTGGCGACAACGTCGATGTCGAAGTAACGCCGAAAGAGTTCGGTCGCATCGCGGCTCAGACGGCCAAGCAAGTGATCGTCCAGCGCATCCGGGAGGCGGAGCGCGATATGGTCTTCGACGAGTTCCACGACAAGATCGAAGAACTAGCCGCCGGGACGGTGCTGCGCTACGAGCAACGGAATATGTTTATCGACTTCGGAAAAGCTGAAGCTATCTTGCCGGTCTCTGAACAAGTACCCCATGAGGCGTTCCGCATCGGACAGCGCATCCGAGTGTACGTGATGGAGGCCCGCAAGACAAACCGCGGTCCGCAGATCATCGTCTCTCGCGCACACCCGAACGTCGTCCGCCGTTTCTTCGAACAAGAAGTTCCGGAGGTAGCGCAAGGCTCAGTTGAGGTTAAAGACGTCGCTCGCGAACCGGGCTCGCGCTCCAAAGTCTCGGTCTGGACCGACGAGGAGGACATCGACGCCGTCGGAGCTTGCCTTGGCCCCCGCAGCTCGCGCGTCAACAACATCACCGAAGAGTTGCATGGCGAAAAGATCGATGTGATCCAGTGGTCGGCCGACACCGCAGCGTACGTCGCGAACGCGCTTGCCCCAGCCAAAGTGATCCAGGTGCATCTCAACGAGCGGGAGCACCTAGCCGAGGCGGTCGTCCCCGACTACCAGCTTTCGCTGGCGATCGGCAAGGAGGGCCAAAACGTCCGCTTAGCGGCCCGCCTCACCGGATGGCGCATCGATATCCACAACGAGGAACAGTGGGCCGAGGTTGTGGAGCAACGAGCAGAAGAAGCGAAGGAGCTTGAAGAAGTCGCCGTGATGGCAGAAGTGGCGGCAAACGAAACCGGTGTCGAGCTGACGCCCGAACTGCTCGCGGCCGACGAAGACCTGATTCGCAAGCTGCAGGAGCTCCAGCGAGCGTCCGGGGAGCCCGAGGGCGAGACGGAAGAGGAGCCGCCTGCGGAGGATGCGGGAAACGGCGCACAAAATAGCGACAGCGGAGGGTAAGCTCAGCGGCGGCGTTCCCGTCCGCCAATGCGTCGGTTGCCGGGGCCGTATGGAAAAGCGGAGGTTGCTGCGTTTTGTGCCGACGGCGCAAGGCGGATGGATGGCCGATTCCGCGGCGCGCCTGCCGGGTCGCGGCGCTTACCTTTGTTCGCCGCAATGTATCGAACGCCTGAGGAAGAATAAGCGCTATAAGACGCTCTCAGAAGCGTTGGTCGCAACCGGCGCATGGCCCCGGAGGGATGACTAGATTCCAGCCACGGTAATGGTCAGGGTTCACGAGCTCGCCAAAGAGCTGAACCTTTCAAGTAAAGAAACGATCGCGCTGCTCGGCAAGGTCGGCATTCGCGCTTCCACTCACATGAGCGCGATCGACGAGCATCGCGCGCGCATCGTCAAGGGTGTGCTGTCGGGTAACCTGGCCGAAGCGGCCAAGACGCACAAGACGGTGCCCAAGAGCGCAGCGGGCGGCAACGGCAGCGCCGTAAAGGAAGCTCCGGCCGTCACGCCGTCCGCGGCGTCGACTGCCGCGCCGCTCCCGAGCCCACAGCCGGAGGCTTCGGCGGAACCTGCGACCGGATGGCCGGCTGACGCGTCGGCTGAGGAGCCTCAGCGTCAGCTGAAGCCCGTCCCAAGCGGCCAAAAGACGGCGGTCGTTCGACCGGCGGCTCATCATAAGGTGGTTCCTGCGGCATCGGCCGATCCGAGCGCGCCGATTCCTTCTTTGCGCCCACTGATCCCGAGCGGGCCGGTCGCAAGGCCGACGCGCCAACCGATCGTGTTGCGACCAGGCCAGGCTCCGCTCGGCGGCGGTCCGCTGAACTCTCCGGGAAAACCCGTGCCCGGCCGTGCTCCGGTTGCCGGGCGCGGCATTCCGGGTCGCCCTCTGCCCGGCGCCGGCTCCAGCGGCCCAACGCCGAGTTCCGGGCCGGCCGCCGGCACCCGCAAGAAGTCGCGTGAAGAGATGGAGCGCGCTCGCAAGGAGCGCGAGCGCGAGGACCTGCTTAAAAAGACGCTTCGGCATAAAGCGCCGTCGGCGCCCGGCGCTGTCGTTGAACCGGCGGTTCTCAAGGACCTCGAAATACCCGACCTCATCACCGTGCAGCAATTGGCGGCGATGATGGATGTGCCGGCGGGCCAAGTGATCGGCCAGCTCATCCGGATGGGGACGATGGCGACCATCAATCAGCACATTGCTCCCGACGTGTCTTCGCAAGTCGCCCGGCGGTTCGGTTTCAACGCAATCGTCAAAGAAGCCGGTGAAGAGACCGCAGAAGTCGTCGTCCCCGATGCCGACCCGCCCGGTTCGCTGACTTCCAGGCCGCCCGTCGTGACGGTTCTCGGCCATGTCGATCATGGAAAGACGTCGCTTCTCGACGCGGTCCGTTCCACCAAGGTCGCGGCCGGTGAGGCCGGCGGCATCACGCAACGCATCGGTGCGTACACCGTCGAATACGGCGAGCGGAAAGTCACATTCGTCGATACGCCCGGTCATGAAGCGTTTACCGAAATGCGGGCGCGCGGCGCGAAGGTCACTGACGTCGCGATCCTGGTCGTGGCCGCCGACGACGGCGTCATGCCGCAAACCGTTGAGGCGATGAATCACGCGAAGGCGGCGGGCGTACCCATCGTCGTCGCCGTGAACAAGGTCGACAAGCCGAACGCGAACGTCGACCGGGTGAAGCAACAACTTTCGGACCTCGGACTGACGCCGGAAGAGTGGGGCGGACAGACGCAATTCATCCCCGTTTCGGCGAAACAGAAGACCGGAATCGATGAGCTGCTGGAGATGGTGCTGCTCAACGCAGACCTTTTGGACTTGAAAGCGAATAAGAACCGCCGCGCCCAGGGAGTGATCATCGAAGCTCAGCTTGACCGCACCCGCGGTCCCGTCGCAACGGTTCTCGTGAAGAACGGCACCTTGCGTACCGGCGATATCGTCGTGGCCGGATCCACTTGGGGCCGCGTGCGGGCGCTGTTCGACGATAAGCTAGCGGCCATCAAGCGCGCTGGCCCCGCCATCCCGGCCGAGATCATGGGGCTCTCGGGCGTCCCGGCCGCGGGCGATATCCTCGAAGTCGTTTCGGATGAACGCGATGCGCGCGAGCTGGCGGCCAAACGCAGCGAGCGCAAACGGCAGCAGCGGATGGCAAGCGCGCGCCGGCCGGTCACGCTCGACGGCTTCTTGGCGCAGGCCAAAGAGGGCGGCGTCCGGGATCTTAATCTCATCATAAAGGCGGACGCGCAGGGGTCCGTCGAGGCTTTGCGCGCACAACTCGACGGGTTGGCCGCCGAAGACGTCCGGACGCGCGTCATCCATACGGGCGTGGGCGGCATCAATGAATCGGACGTCATGCTGGCAAGCGCTTCCAGCGCGATCATCATCGGCTTCAACATCCGTCCGGACGCGACCATCGCGCGCAAAGCCGAACAAGAAGGCGTTGACGTGCGGCTGTACGACATCATCTATAACGTCATCGATGAGGTGCGCGCTGCCATGACCGGCATGCTCAAGCCCCAGATGCGGGAGGTCGCGGTCGGGGAAGCCGAAGTTCGCAAGGTGTTCAAGGTCAGCAAAGTCGGGACGATCGCCGGCAGCTACGTGCGCAGCGGGCG
>JACRUD010000157.1 GCA_014304875.1 Vulcanimicrobiota bacterium | reverse complement strand
GTTTACCGCGGCGCGCAAATCGCCGCTGCGTCTGGCGTCGTTGTTCTCACCTTGGCTGGCTTTGCGTTTGTTGCTCGGCAGCGTCTCGATCGCGGAATTGGAGCTGCGCGCCACGTCGATCTCCGGAATCGAGTGCCGGGCGATCCCCTGCCACGAGCCCGAATTAGCCGTTAACGTGGACCGGATCGGTGATTTGCGGGCCGTCCAAGCGCTAGTCGACGGCATGCAGCCACAGCCAAGACGGGCATAAAAACCATCATCGGTCAAGCGGCCCAAGAGTCCACCGCGCCTGCGACTGGGCCGCCGTTAAACCGGCGGCGCTACATGCGGCAGGCACCACAGCGCGCCGCGCGGCGCTTACGAAATGAGGTCTTCCGCGACGCCGATGCCAGCCGCCCTGTATTCGCTTGTCAAGCGAACATAAGCCCCCGCGCCGATTTCCGTCCACTGTTTGGAACTTCCGGCCAGAGGTTTTTTTACTTTAGCAGGAACTCCGGCGGCCAGGACGTTTGCGGGTATTACCTGATCTTCCAGCACGACCGCGCCGGCCGCGACGACCGCGCCTTCGCCCACTTCGGCTCGATCGAGAACCACGGCGTTCATCCCGATCAGCGCGCCGCGTCCGACATGGCACGCCTCCAGTATCGCGCCGTGTCCGACCGTCACATCGCTCTCGATGATGGTATCGTGCCCGGCGTAAACGTGAATGACGGCATTATCCTGGATCGACGTCCGAGGACCGATGCGGATGGCGGCCTCGTCGGCGCGCAAAACGGCCCCGAACCAGACGCTGGCGCCATCCCCGATCTCTACGTCGCCGATAAGGCTCGCGTTGGGCGCTACGAACGCGCCGGCACCTATGGCGGGCGTCTTGCCCTTGAACGCCAAGATGCAAGCCACGCTATTCCTCCTCGGCCTCGGGTTGCGCATCGGCCGTCGGCCGCCGGTTTTCGGCTCGATCTCGCGCTCGCTGGCGGCGCTCATCACGCTCTTGCGCATCGCTGACGAACATCGAGCCGCCGCTTGACCGCGGCTCAGCGGTAGGCTCTGAGCCGGCGGAGGTTTCGAAGACCGCATCGACCGGGGGCGGAGGGTAGAGCTGACGGACTTTGCCTTTCGGCGGCGGAGGTGACCCCGGTTCGCGCATCATCGGACCACGAGGCTTACGATGCGCGTTCATCGGCGGCGCTTTTGGGCCGACTTGCGGGGCAGCGTCTTCCTCGGCGCCGGGCGGCGGGTAGACTTGGCGAGTCGGCCGCCGACCCGTCATCGCCGGGGAGCCCGTACGGGGTCGGCTAAATGCGCGGCTGCGTGCGCCGGACTCGTCATTCGGTTTTGCTGCGGGGGCAATATCGCCCGGCGTTTCGCCGTCAGCCGGCTCTTCAAAGGAGCGGGCCGGTCGTCGGGTTGGGCGTTTGGGTGCGGGCGGTTTTGCCGGGAGCGCAGGAACTTCGGACGGCCGCTCCGCCTGAAGTCGAGGACGTTCCTTGTGCGCCATCCGCGACGGCGGCTGGTCATATGAAGGCTCAGTCGCGACCGGAGACTGGACGCGGGCGCCGGATCTGCGTCCAGCAGGCGAGGGGGGACGGATGTCTACGTCAAGCACGGCCGGCTCGTCAGCTTCGATCATGACTTCCAAGTCATCGGCGTCATCGGCCGGGATAGGCGGCCGAGACCGGACAGGTTTGCGCGCCGGCGCCTCATCTGGCTGAGGGCGCACCGGGCGCCCGTAGATCTGTTGAATCGGGCCGTACACTTTGGGGCTTGAGGGGTGCGCTGTTCTCGATTGCGGCGCGAGATGTTCGGCATCTCGGGAGCTTTGGCCGCTTCGAGACTCTCCGTAGCCGGTTTCATGCGGCGCCCCGTACGGCTTTTGCCTTTCCCCCGAGGATCGAGCGGAAGTCGGAGCCGGACGCACGCGTCGGGTGGGCATTTCGCTTTGCGCTCCGGGTCCGGTCACGACGGTCAGGTCATCATCGTCGTCTCGGTCGACAACCGTCGGCGTGGTTTCTGAGCTGCGTCCGCGTCCACGCCGCCGGCGCCTGTGGGGGACTTCGCCGGTGTCGCCGCCGTTCGGCCCGGAAATCGCGGAGGAGCGGGCCCGCACGGCCGGAGTTCGTTCGGCCGCGGTCGTCGAGGCCGCTCGCCCGCGTGGAGGCCGCACCGGCGCATCATCGTCACCGTCATCGTAGTCGATGTCGCCTTCGCCTCCGACGACAAGAGGAGCCGGCGAGGAGGGGTTCGCCAAGCCCGTACGGCGGCTGCGCGGCGTGCGTCCTTGCGGGCCGCGTTCGCTATGGCTCTCTTCTGTTCTCGCGGCTGGAGAACGTGATGTCGGCCGCTCTCGCAGCCCCCTGACATTTCCGGCGACCCGTCCGGAGCGTTCGGGAAAGTCGCGTTCGTCTTGCTCATCGAACCCGAAAGGAATCTCAGTCGTATCTCGACGCCCGGGCGGTCTCCCAGGTGCGGCAGGATGCTGCGCCACCCGCGTTCTGTCTCCGTTGGCGGCCGCGGTGACCGGCACGGGTGCCGGCGGCGCGATAGGCGCCTCTCCTTCCGGCGTCCCCTTGCCGCGCCCGCGACCGCGGCGACGACGGCTCTGACCCGTTTTCAATGGCTCGGCAAGTTCAGCACGAGCGAGGTTGCCGTTGACGGACGAGACCTTTATCTTGACCCGCTGTCCGCTTCCATTGGCCCCGTCTCGCACTTCGACAAGCGTTCCGTCGATGACGGCAACGCCCGATGCGGGATCCGGCATCCGCACCGGAAGCAATTCAGCCTCCACCTCGGTGCCGACAGCGATCGTCCTGGGCGGACGTGGTGCCGCTTCGAGCGTCACGTTCTCCCGATGCCTGTGCGGTTCGACGAAAAGCGCCAGCTCTAAAGCGTAGGTCTTTGCGACCTTTTCGAATTCTTCTCGATACCAGCCGACCAGTTGCGTCCCCACCGACGGATCGACGAACCCCACCAAAGTCTTGCCGCGTTCTCCGTCGATGCCGCGCTGTCGGATCTGCCTCAATAGACCGATCGCTAGGGACTCGCTCGACATGACGTCTCCCATGCCGCCGCAGTACGGGCACTCGGAGCGAAGCTGGCCAGCCAGATCCTTGCCGACGCGTTTGCGGGTGAATTCGAGCAATCCAAGGTTTGAAAAAGACTGGATGGTGCTGCGGGTCCGGTCGCGTTTGAGCGCTTCGGTCAGCGTGTCTATGACCTGTGCGCGGCTGTACTCGTGAGCCATGTCGATGAAGTCGACGACGATGATGCCGCCGATGTCGCGCAGCCGGACCTGGCGGGCGACTTCGGCAGCGCCTTCGACGTTGGTACGAACGAGCGTGTCCTCTAGATTACGCCCGCCGGTGAACTTGCCGGTGTTGACGTCGATGACCGTCAGAGCTTCGGTGTGCTCCAAGACGAGGTAGCCACCCGAGGGCAGCATGATCTTGGGTTTCAGCAGTTTTTGAAGCTCTTCGTCGATGCCCCGAACGGCGAACAGGTTCCCCGGCCCCTGCCAGAGCTTTAGACGGGTCAGATACTGAGGACCTAAATAGGACATCGTCCCCCGGATCTCGTCGTACTGCTCTTTCGAATCGATCACGACCTGATGGACGTCGCTCGTCATGAAATCGCGAACCGCTTTGAAAATCAAGTTCAGGTCTTTATGGACGAGCGCCGGCGCACTCGCCCTGTTATACGACTCCAGCATGTTGTGCCAAAGGCGCAACTGCACGCCTAAGTCGGCGATCAGCTCCGCCTTGCTGACACCGCGTCCGGCCGTCCTGACGATGGTGGCCATACCTTCCGGCCGGATGTCGCGCATGATCTGCTTGAGGCGATCGCGCTCGCCTTCATCTTCGATCTTCGAAGAGACGCCGGAATAACGACCCGTCGGCATCAAAACTAAGTAGCGGCCAGGCAGCGAGATGTTCGTCGACACCCGCGCGCCCTTGAGGCCCCGCGGCTCCTTGACGATTTGGACGAGAATCTCGTCGCCGACGCGCAAAAGCTCGTTGACCGTGCGGCCGCGACGGCGATCGGTGAACTCCGTCTCGCCGACATTGATGGGATCCCGCATGATGTCGTCGACGTACAAAAAGGCGTTGCGCCCAAGGCCGATATTGACGAAGCAGGCACCCATCCCGGGCAGAACGTTTTCAACCCGGCCTTTATAGATGGAGCCGATGACCTTTTCTTCACGTTCGAAGTAAATTTCCGCGAGCGCGCCTTCTTCCAACACGGCGACGCGGTTTTCCCAATCATCGCAAGATATCAAAATCTCAGTTTTCAAAACGTTCAGCCTTCTTCAGGAGTAGAGAGACAAAAAAGGAGGCGTAGCGTCACGCATGGTGCGGACGGCCCCCAAGGTTCAACTATCAAGCGGGCCCCTGCCCGTCGTGGCCGGTAGGACGATGTCCTCAATGCTCCGGTCGGCGGCGATTGCCGGCTGGGTTTGGCCGAGCGGACTGACGAGAGCGTACTGCGCGAGATGAACGTTGCAAAGAGCTCGGGAATCTTCTTTATGAAAAGTTTGCCGTCGGCGGGGTCCTCTGCCATCCGGGACCACTGGCGCCTATTTGTGCAACGTGGAAACCGCGGTACGGACCTACTCGTTCTTGGCCCGGTCAGTTCAATCGCTTCGGCTTTCGGCCCAGTTGCGCCTTTTTCTACGCTCGGCAGAGCTCGAGGCCAGAGCCTTCAAGTCACTGGAGGCCCTCAAATTTCCCGAAAAGAGACTTTGTCGCGCTGCAAGTACACGTTGAGCAATATGCCGACCGACATCAAAAACGTGATCAGGCTAGACCCGCCGTACGAAACAAAAGGCAACGGGATGCCGGTTATGGGCATGATGCCCACCGTCATGCCGATGTTGACGACGATGTGGAACACGATCATCGCGATGATGCCGACGGTCACGAGCAGCCCATAGCGGTCTCGAGCAGCGCTCACGCAGGCCAACGCCGACGCGAGCAGCACGGCATACAACGCGACCGCAGAGACGGCTCCTAAGAATCCCAGCTCCTCTCCGATCACGGTGAAGATGAAATCGGTGGAGTGCTCGGGGACGAAGCCGAGCTGGGTCTGGGTTCCCCGATACAGGCCCTTCCCGGCGAGCCGGCCCGAACCGACAGCGATCATCGATTGCATGAGACTCCAGCCGGCCCCTTGGGGATCGTGCCGAGGATTCAAAAAGACGAGCAGACGCTGGCGCTGATACGATTTGAGCACGAACGGCGACGCGAGCGTGAACCCGCCGGCAGCGCCCAAGGCGCCCAGATAGGCGACGAAGTGCGTCATCCGGGGCAACCCAAAAAAGAGCATTGTCGTCAGAATAGCTACGAGGACCAGCGCCGTCCCGAGATCCGGCTGCTTGATCACAAGAGCCGTGGGGACGATCATCGCGACTATGGGAGCGATCAATTCGCGCATGCGAAGATACGAGCGTTTCGGACTTGCGATGATCGCGGCGACGGACAGAGTCGTAAGCAGCTTTGCCGGTTCGGATGGCTGAAACACGAACGGCCCGAAACCAATCCACCGCTGCGCACCCAGAGCGGAGTGTCCGGCCAACGCGACCGCAGCCAGGATGACGATGTCGATCACGTAGATCGGACGGGCTAGGCGCTGCCAGACGTGATAATCGGTAAAGGAAAGGACGATCATCCCGGCTACGCCGATTACGAGGTACGCCGCCTGGTGATGCAGATCGCTGCGGGCTTGCCCGGAGTGCAAGGTAGCGCTCTTTATGACGACAAGCCCGAAGGCCGACAAGGCGAGCGCCGCGGCGGCGAGCGCGTAGTTATACGAGACGTACCAGGGGCGCTCGAGCACGTACGAGCCGGCTTGGGACGGTCAGCTTCCGCCCGGCGGCCGCGGCCCTTCGGCGACGTCGCCGAAGGCGCTCGGAGCAGCCGTGTCCACGACCGGGGCATCCACTTTTTTGCGCCGCCGACGGCGCCGCTTCACCGTCGCAGGCAGCTTGGCCGTCTGGTGCGGACCTGCCGCCGCCGCGCTTCCCGCAGCGTCGTTTGCGGCCGGCCGAAGTTCTTTTGAGGATGACAGGTCATCCCCGGGACCCGGGGCTGAGCCGCCAAACGCCGGTAGCGGGTGAGGCCCTTCGGCAGGCGCCGAAGCATCGGCAGATGCCGACGCTGCCGGCGGCGAAGCGTCGCCGCTCGAGATTGCGCTGCCGTTGGCGCGGCCGTTCGTGTTGCGGCCGGCCGTCTGCCCGGCGCCGGTCGTTTTCCTGGGCAGCGGCAAGACGCTGCGCACCGGTATGTTGGCAAGCAGCAAAAACTGGCGCTCGGCGTTCTCAAAGCGCATCTCCAGAGCGCGTTCATCGACCTCGAGGTAGCGGCGGATGACGTCGAGCATCTCGACCTTCATGGTTTCGAAGATGTCCGGAGCCAGCGAGACACGATCCGACATCAGGACCAGACGTAAGCGCTCTTTGGCGAGGTTCTTGCTGGCCTCTTCGCGGCGGAAGAACTTCGTGATAAATTCAATCATGTTCAGCTTTTGAAAACCTCACGACCGGCCGATGCCCAAGCTCGACAAAAAATTCGCCACCACGTTGCGTTTGGGGTGAAACGGCGGGATCGGGATGGCTTCGCCCAGCAGGCGACGGACGATCCGGCGAAATGCCGCACCGGTCTGCGACCCTTCGATGTCGATCACCGGCGTCCCGCGGTTCGTCGCGATGATGATATCCTTTTCGTCCGGCACGACGCCGATAAGCTCTAAGCGCAGGATGGCGTTGACGTCGTCGACGCTCATCATCGTGCCCTCTTTTACCATGCCGGGCCGAACGCGGTTGACGATCAGCTTGGGAGCGAGATGCGAGGGCAGCAGTCCGATGATGCGGTCTGCGTCGCGCACCGCCGAAACCTCTGGGGTCGTCACGATGATGGCCTCGGCCGCACCGGCGACCGCGTTGCGGAAACCGTGTTCGATGCCCGCCGGGCAATCGATGAGCACGAAGTCGAAGCGGTTCTGCAATTCTTGAATCAGAGCGACCATCGCCGCTTGAGGGACCTCGTCTTTCTCCCTGTTTTGGGCTGCCGGAAGCAAGAACAGCGATTGCCGCAGACGGTCACGAACGAGGGCTTCGTCGATCGTCCCTTTACGCTCGATGACGTCGAGCAGGTGTTTTCGAATCCGGTTTTCCAGGCCCAGAACAACGTCGAGATTTCGCAATCCGACATCGGCGTCTACGACGGCCACTTGCTTGCCCAAGTCGGCCAGTCCGGTGCCGAGGTTGGCGGTCGTGGTGGTTTTCCCGACGCCCCCTTTCCCGGAGGTCACGACGATCGTTCGTCCTCGGGTGCTCGCGCGACGCGCCTCTTGGCGGACGTTTGTGGAGAGGGGTGTCCCAGCGAGGTCTAGTTCCTTCATGCTTTCGATCCGATCAGCCGACGGAGCCGGCCCCATATGCCGTCCTCGTGCGAGGGCAGCTCGACGGCTTCTCCGCACATCCGGCGCGCCATCGTTGCGTAGGTCTTGGCGAGCCGGCGTTCCTTGTCAAGGGCGACGGGTTCGCCGCGGTTGGTCGTGTCGATGATCTCTTCATCGTCAGGCACCGTTCCCAAGACCTCGCGCCCCAGGATGTCGGCGACATCGTCGACGCTGAGCATGTCGCCTGTCTTGACCATTTCAGGTCGAACCCGATTGACGATAAGACGCGCGCGCCGGCTCCCCAGCATACCCAAGATACGATCCGCGTCTCGGATCGCGGAGACCTCGGGCGTGGTCACAACGATTGCCTCGTCCGCGCCCGCGACCGCGTTACGGAAGCCGTGTTCGATGCCGGCCGGACAGTCGACGAGAACGACGTCGAAGTTGGCGGCCAGCCATCTCACAATGGTCTTCATCTGGCCTTCGTCGATCGCTTCCTTGTCTTTTGTCTGAGCAGCGGGCAAGAGGAATAGACCGTCAACGCGCTTATCTTTGATCAGCGCCTGACGCGGCTGGCAACGCCCTTCTGCCACGTCCACCAAATCGTACACGATGCGTTTTTCGAGGCCCAAGACGAGATCCAAGTTGCGCAGGCCGATGTCCGCATCGACCACGACGACGGTGTGCCCTAAGCCGGCGAGTGCGCAGCCGAGATTGGCCGTCGTCGTCGTCTTGCCGACGCCGCCCTTACCGGATGTGACGACGAAAGATCTTCCGGACATTTTTGCCGACTATGCCTTTGCGCTCGAGATGGCGATGCGGCCGTCGCGCAGACGGGCTTCCTCGGGAATGACGCCTCGCCTCTTGCGCTTTCCCGGAGGCGCGATCGCGATGCTGCGGGATATGCGCAACTGCATCGGCTCCAAGCGTAACGCGAAGACTGCCGCCGCTTCGTCGCCCTGGGCTCCTGCGTGGGCCACTCCACGCAAGCTTCCCCAGACGACGATGTCTCCGGCGGCGATCAACTCGGCACCGGCGTTGACGTCGCCGACGACCACGATATTGCCGCGAGCAGTTATCGACTGACCGGAGCGCACCGTTCCGTTGAAATACTGCGTGTCGCCGAGGCGCGGGTCGCCCTCAAGCTGCTCAGCGCCGCGTCTGCCTCGAGCCGCCGCGGAGCGTGTGCGGCTGGCCTCATTTGACTCGGTTCGATCATCGCGGCTTCGCGGTGCCGCGGCGACGCTGGCGGCCACCAGTCGAAGACCGGCGGACCGTGCGAGCACGGCTAGGTCGTCGCTTTCGCAGACGGCTCCGTCGGCGACGATTCCGAATTGCTCCAGGGTCGCGACCACGGCCGCCAGTTCGGCCGCTTCGGCCGGGAGGGAGCCGAGCATCAACACGGCGCGGCTGCCGTGATAAAAGTCGGGCGTTCGCGAGAGGCGGGCCCGCAATTCGCCGACCGCATCGACGAGCGGACGCTCGTAGACGTGAAGCAAGAGACCCGACTTCGTTCCTTTGATCTGCACGAGAGGTCTTCGGCGGTTACAGGCGCCGCCGGTCTTTCCCTTGTGAAAAGATGGTGAATAAACAGTGAATTAATTGTGGATGGGACGCGGGCCGCCGCGCAGGGACGCCGCAGCCCTGCGTCGCAAACGTCAAAGCCAATTCTAAGGAGAAGTCCATGAACATCTGGAAGCGCATCGTCGCCGCGTCCGCTCTTTTCATGCTCGTCGCCGCCAGCGTCCCCGTGCCCGCGCGAGCAGTCTCCACCGCCACGGAAATACGGATCGGTCAGGATGCCGCACGCCGGGTGGACATGGAGAACCAGATACTGTCCGACCCGTTGCTCAACAAC
>JACRUD010000010.1 GCA_014304875.1 Vulcanimicrobiota bacterium | reverse complement strand
GGTCAGTATTTTGTACACCGCTCCGACAGCCATCCGCACGTTCATGAAGTGGGGTCCGCAATACGCTCAGCGGCACGACATGTCGTCGCTGCGGCTTTTGGGCAGCGTCGGCGAGCCGATCAACCCCGAAGCGTGGATGTGGTATCAGGAGTATATCGGCGGCGGTCGCTGTCCGGTCGTCGACACATGGTGGCAGACGGAGACCGGGATGATCATGATCTCGCCGCTGCCCGGCATCACGACCACCAAGCCGGGCTCGGCGACGCAGCCTTACCCCGGCGTGTTTGCGGACGTCGTCGACGAGCATGGCGAATCGGTGCCGCTAGGGGGCGGCGGCTACGTCGTCATCACGCGCCCGTGGCCTGCCATGCTGCGAACTCTGTGGCGAGATCACGACCGCTACATCCAGACATACTGGAAAAAGTACGCCCGTCAAGACTATTACTTTCCGGCCGACGGCTGCAAAAGGGATGATGACGGCTACTACTGGCTGCTCGGACGTGTGGACGATGTCATGAACGTCTCGGGCCACCGCATCTCGACAACCGAGGTGGAAAGCGCGCTCGTCGATCACCCCAAAGTCGCCGAAGCGGCTGTCGTCGCGAAGAAGGACGACATCACCGGTGAAGCGGTTGCCGCTTTCGTGACCCTCAAGGGCGGCGGTATCGGCTCGAAAGACGAGGCGGACACCCTCCGCAAACACGTCTCGTCAAAGATCGGCGCCTTCGCGCGCCCCAAGTTCATCACGTTCACTCCCGATCTGCCCAAGACACGCTCGGGGAAGATCATGCGCCGTCTGCTGCGTGACGTGATGGAAAATCGTCCCCTTGGGGATACGACAACGCTGGCGGATGCCGGCGTGGTGAAAAGCATCGCGGACATGGCCAAAGCCGCACCGCAGGAAGAGTGAGCAACGCCGGTTTCGTCGATGAGGGCCTGCGACCAGACCCGCGGCACTACATGAGTGGCAGCGTATCTCTACGCGCCAGCCACCGTCAGTAACAAGTCGGTGCCATATCCGACCACGAACCCCAAAAACACGCCGATCGTCGCCAGCTCTTTAAAACCGATCTTGCGCCCTGCGCTCGTCAACTCACCGATGACGTACATAATGGCGCCCGCCGCCACGGTCAAAAACGCCACCGAGAGCAATGGCGACGTAAATCGGTAGCCGAGCACCGTGCCGACGAACGTCGGTGCGCCGCCGATGATCCCGAGTCGCACGATAGCGGCGATGCCGGCGCCGCCCGTTCCGGCCAGCGGTGCGGCGATGCCGAAACCCTCGGTCATATTGTGCAAGCCGAAGCCGACGATCAGAAGCACTGCGAGTTGAACCGCGCCCGTGGCGGCCGATTGGCCGATGGCCAGTCCTTCGCTGAAATTATGTGCCCCGATGCCCAAGGCGATCGTCGTCGCGAGCGCCATCGGGCTGACGACCCCACCGGCCGCCGCATGCCGATAACGGGCGACGACATTTTTGGAGAAATAGACCAGGCCCACCAGGCCGGCAGCCAGCCCAGCCACGTACGTCGTCAGCAGGGAGACGAACTCACCTCCTCGCGCGCCTTCGCGAACGAGCTGCAAGGCGGCTGCGACCGGCTCCCCCGCTTGGCGCAAGATATCAAATAAAAGGAAGAATAAAACGCCGATGGCAATCGCGTTGAGCAAGGCGATGCCTTTCGGCGCGACATTCCTCAGCGCGGCGAACGGCAACCCGAAAAAGATCGTCAGGCCCGCGATGGCGCCGAGGATCCATGTCGTGGATCGCTTCAGCGGAGGACCGACGATGGTCGAACCGCCCTCGGACGGGGACGCGTCGGCCGCCGGTGGTCCCATCGCCATGACGTCCGCGGATGCTAACAGCGGCAGGCGCTCGGGCGCCCCTTCGTACTGCACCGCTGAAATCAAACCGCCTGGTCCGCTGCGGCCGTTCATCATGTGGTCGGCGATGTGGCAGTGAATGAGCCACGTTCCCGGTTGCGCGTCCGCCGAGAAAGCAACGTCGCGCGTCTCTCCGGGCCCGATGGTCACCGTCACCATCGACTGCTGCTGCTGCGCCGGCACGTCTTGGCCGTCGACCGCCACGACTTTGAAGTGGTGGCCATGGATGTGCATCGTGTGGAACTCGGTTCCGCTGATGTTGATCTCGCGAATTCGTATGCGCTGACCGCGTCTCACTCGAAACGGCCGGGTCAGCGGGTAGCTCTTTCCGTTCATGCTGAAGAAGTTTTCCGCGCCGCTGTAGAGCCGCCAGGAAGACAAAAGCATGAGGTAATCGCGATCGTCACGCAGGCGCGGCGCCGCTTTTGGATCGACGATGAAAGCGCCGTACAGACCGCGATCCAACTGGTTCAAATCATCGTCGTGCGTGTGGTAGATGTACGTGCCGGCGTCCCGCGCGACAAATTCGTAGACGAACGACTGACCTGGATTTATCGCAGGTTGACTGAGCCCCGGCACGCCGTCCATGTCTGCGGGGACGCTCACGCCATGCCAGTGAATGGTCGTCGGCTCGGGCAGTTCGTTCGTGAAGAGAACACGCACGCGATCGCCTTGTCGGACGTGCAAGGTTGGTCCGGGAACCGTGCCGTTGTAAGTCCAAGCCTGCGTCGTGACGCCGGGGGCGATCGTCCACGGTTTAACCTCGCCGATCAAGCGAAACGTCTTGACTGCGCCGCCTGCCACCGGCGGCAGGGCCGGCAAGCGGTCGAAGTCCCGCTGGGCCGTTGCCTCGGCTTGCGCTATATCGGACGGCGACGGCGGCTGCCCGCCGGTAAGCGGAGCCGCGACAGCCATAGACGACGGCATCGCTGCCGCCCATAAGGTGGCGGCCGCCAGGGCTATGCTGGCGACGACTCCGAAGGGACGCAGCCTAGTTGGCCTTTCGGCTATCGTGTGTTTCACCGGCGCGCTCGCTGCTTCGCGGACGGATCGCGCACCAAGATGTCGCCGGCGAGCTGCAGACTGACCGTATGGCGCTTGCCGCCGACTTCTATGGTCAGCAGACCGACCGCCCTTTCCAGCTTGCGCAAAGTCACCGATGCGCCGGGCCGCAATTGGACTTCAGCAAGAAATCGCAGCAATTCGGGAATCTCGTGCTTGACCTCGAGCACCTTGGCCGGGACGCCGAGAGGCAAGTCCACCAAGTCTATCGCATTATCGTGCCGCCATAACGTCCCGTCTTCGCGAGGGATCGGATGGCCATGCGGGCAGGTCGTCGGGTCGCCGACAAACTGGGCAAGTCGACTCTCCACAAGCGGTGAGATCGCGTGCTCGAGGCGACACGCTTCCGAACTGGCCAGGTCCCATGCAATCCCAAGGCAATCCACTAAGAGCCGCTCGGCTAAGCGTTGGCGCCGAAGAGTCAGGGCACCGATGCGTGCCCCTTTGGCGGTCGGCACGACGCCGTGACGACCCTCGTGGGTGACGTAACCGTCGGCGTCCAGGCGCTTGAGCATGGCCGATGCTGAAGCGGCGGAAATCGCAAGCTCTTGCGCGATGGCGGAGGTGGACACCGGTTCCATGCTGTCGTGCAGCCGAACGATCGACTTCAAGTACATCTCGACATTCGGGCTGACTTCCGGCTCGTCGATGATCCGGGCGGTCGCAGTTTTGAGGGCGGACGTTGCCAAGTCGGTCTCCGGTGGGTGCTTGTTAGGTGCCCCTAATTATAGGGTTAGGCAAACCTATCCCTTTTCCGCAGGATACCCTTATGAATTAAGTCGCATCAGGCTGTCGCGAGATAGCTGTCCAACTCCGTCAGCCACTTCAGCTTGCGTTCCGGGGCGGCGAACGAGGCGCGAAAACCGTTCCGAGCGATCTCGCCAAGCTGGTCGATGCGTAAGCCCATGCCGGCCGCCGCCTGATATTCTGCGATCACGCTCGTGCGAAAGAAGGTGGGGTCATCCGTGCTCAAAGTCGCAGTTAGGCCGCTGCGCAGGAACTGGTCGAGCGGGTGAGCATCTGTGGGCGCCACCGCGCCCGTGATACTGTTACTGGTAATGCATGCGTCGATGGCGACCGCGCGGTCTTTCAAAAGCGCGATGACGTCGGGCCGCCCCGCCGCCGCGACACCGTGACCGATCCGTTCGGCGTGCAACAGAGTCACCGCATCCACGATGCTTTGGGCGCCCGCCGCTTCGCCCGCGTGCGCGGTGCGGCGCAGGCCCTCGCTGCGCGCGAGCTGGAAGATCGGAGCATACGGGGCCGCCGGGAAACGACGCTCGTCGCCGCCCAGCCCGATCCCCGCAACTCCGTACTTACGACACCGCAGAGCCAGTTCCAGGTCCGCACCGGCGGCTTCTTCTCCCAAATTTCGAACCACGTCTACGATGAGCAAAGACGAGATGCCGTGCGCCGCGTCGGCCTGGGCGCAGACTCCGTGCACCGCCGCAATCATGGCCTCAAGGTCTAAGCCGGGCGCGTAGATGCGCTGAGTAGCCGGCGAAAACATGAGTTCTACGTGCTTGACGCCTTGATCGGCGGCGCGCTTTAAGTAGTCGCCCACGATTTCGACGAAGTCCACGGGTTGTTGCAAACAGCGCACGACGCGGACGAACGCTTCCAAAAAAGACGCGAAGTCGACGCAATGGAACGGGTCGCCGGCGGGAAATTCCATGCCATTGCGGCGCACGATGCGCTCGAGCGTCGGCTTTGTTATCGTTCCTTCGAGGTGAACGTGCAATTCGGCCTTGGGAAGACCGCCGATCCAATCGCCAAGTCGCGACATCAGCGCCGCTTCCAGCCGCGTCGGTGCATGATTTGAGGGCAGGTACGGTATGCGCGACCGCCGTACCTACGGTCGCGGGGTGGAGCAGTCCGGTAGCTCGTCGGGCTCATAACCCGAAGGTCGATGGTTCAAATCCATCCCCCGCAACGGACGTTGCCCACCGGCGTCCCCATCACGCGCACAATTTCAGCGCGAAACAGCCCGTCGTCGCCGAAGACTCTTTCGCCCGCTATGCCCGTCACGCGTCGGGTGATGATCTCAGCCGTAAGATGGAGTTGGAATGGGAAAGGGCCGGATCGAAGCGTTCAGCGATGGCGTCATCGCCGTTATCATCACGATCATGGTGCTGGATATGAAGGTCCCGCACGGCGCTGACCTTGGGGCGATCCAGCCCGTGCTTCCCGTTTTTTTGACTTACCTGCTCAGTTTCGTGTTCATCAGCATTTATTGGAACAACCATCACCACATGCTGTACACTGCTCAGCGAATCGATGGACTGACGATGTGGGCCAATCTTCATCTGCTTTTTTGGCTGTCGCTGGTGCCGTTCGTCACCGGGTGGATGGGAGAGAACCATTTCGCAGCACTACCGACAGCGCTCTACGGCGTTGTGCTGCTCATGGCGGCCGTCGCCTACACCTTGCTGCAGGCCGCTATCGTCTTGGCCAACGGGAAGGATTCCACACTGGCCACTGCGGTCGGCTCGGATCTGAAGGGGAAGGTCTCCCTCGTTTGTTACGTCGCGGGCATCGCCGCAGCGTTCTTCAGTCGATGGACGGCCGATGTGCTCTACGTCGCGGTCGCGATCATGTGGCTCATTCCGGATCGGCGCATCGAGAAGGTCGTTGCCCGATGATGGACCGCCCAAAATCCACCCGCATGAACTTCCCCCAAATGCAAGTGTCGCGTCTGTGCAAGAAGATCGTCCTCAAGCTGCAAGAGGAGCCGCATCCCGATTCCGCGGGTGAAGCGCGGGAGGCCCAACGGCGCCTGCGTCCCATCGGTGACGCCCATCACACATCGAAGTCCGCGAGTTCGGCCCGATGGGAACCGGGCAAAAGTAATAGCCGTTACATACAACGACACGCAAAGACCGCCCGCGCCCTCACAATGACGCCGGCGGCATCAAGGGAGTTTACAGAGTGACCAAATTTATCGCGAGAGCGGCCATCGCCGCCGGGATCAGCTTGTCGCTGGCATTAGTGGGTTGCAGCGGCGCGAACAACATCGTCAGCGGCTCGACGGGTGCCAAGGGATTCGCCCGGCTCATCGACGCTTCGCCCCTGACCACGACGCCGCTCGGGCTGCAGGCCTCGAGCACGACTATCAACAGCAACATCACCAGCAGCACGCCGATCGGACCGTATGCGACCGTGGGAGCGGGCAATCAGCAGTTCAGCGTGCCGGGCCTCACGATCAACAACAATCCGTTCAAGCACAGCATCAGTTCTGCCACCAACTATACGGTCGTCGTCGAAGGGGAACCCGGCGCGACCAATTATCAGACCTTCATCTTTCAGGACACGAATCCGTCCGCCTCTCCGGCATCGGTGCGCTTCAAGGTCGACAATGCGGCGCCCAATTTGACGACAGCGGTTGACGTGTACGTCCATGCGACGGCGAATCCGGCGCTCGGCATCCCGACGATCGCCGGCTTGGCCCTAAACAACGATTCCGGATCGTATCCAGGGGCGCCGGGCAACTCGTACCTGCCGCCGCAGCCGGTGACCACTTTGAACACGTACCCTACGAGTACGTATGCGCTTGATATCGTGCCCGCCGGAACAACGCCGACGGGGACCAGCGCGGACCTGTTCTTCGGCACGACGACGACGTTGCTCACCGCTGGCGTCTCTTACTCGTTCGTCATATACGACAAGAGCGCGACAGCCAATAGTATCGGTGTCCTCCTGGCCCAAGACTCGCCGCAAGTCCAGTCAAACCAGAGCGGCACGTTCTCGGCTGTCGTCCACAAAATCTAACTCGGACGGCATGGCCGATGCATGCAGCGGCGCTCTAAGGAGCGCCGCTTTGTTCACCCCAGGCCTGCGTAGGACCCGTTTAGATGCGCGCGCGATCAACATCCCGTTGGATTTGCTCCGCAAGCGCTCGGCCATCATCGAATCGCTCTTGCCCGCGCAAGAAGCGCCACGCTCGTAGGCTGAGCTGCTCCCCGTAGATGCTGCCGTCAAAGCCTAGCAAGTACGCTTCGATGACGTTCTCGGTGCCGCCAAACGTCGGTTTGTCGCCGATGCTTACGACGGCCTTGAAATCCCGCCCATCGTAACGGGCTGAGGCGGCGTACACCCCCGCCGTCGGAACCAGTTTGCACGCGGCAGTTTCGATGTTCGCGGTCGGCCAACCCAGCAGATGGCCCCGCCCCTCGCCTGCTTTGACGATGCCGCGCACGACGTACGGCGACCCGAGCAATTCGTCGGCCTTTTCGAATGCGCGAGCTTCGATCAATTGCCGGATACGGGAACTGGATACTTTTTCTCCGTCTCGCTCGAGCAGCGGCGTGGCCTCGAAGCCGCAGCCCGCCGACCGCAGCACGGGTTCGGCTAGCTCGCCGTCGCCGGCACGGTCTTTGCCGAAGCGCCAGCGATCACCGACCACGAGCATGCGGGTGTGGAGGCGTTGCAGCAGGATGTCTTCTAAGAAGGTTTGCGCGGCCAGCGTTTGGATTCGTTCGTCGAACTGAAGCAGGAACAGCACATCGAGCCCGCATGCGTCGAGCAGGTTCACTTTCTCGTCGACGGTCGTGATCGACTTCGGGGCTCGGTCGGGATTCAAGAACGCCTGCGGATGGCGTTCGAACGTCATAGCGGCGGTCAGCACTCCGGCCGTACGCCGCGCCAGCAGTCGAGCAAGCACCGCCCGATGTCCGATGTGCACGCCGTCGAAAACGCCGATCGTGAGCAACAGTCCGTCGCTCGCGCGGTAGCCGTCGATGCTGCGCACGATCTGCATGCGGGCCTAGCTGTTCGCGTCTTTGCTCGTGCCGCCTGCGCCCGGTTCGGCGAAGACGCGGGTGGGGAAAAGCCGCAACTGTGCCGATGTTTCTTCAAAGCGGCCGGTGCCGACGGGCCGGCAGCCGTCGAGCACGATCGCTTCGCGATGATGAAATCCACGATGGCAATCCGCCAGCATGACGACGTTGCCGTGACAGAAGCGATCCTTATCGGCGCCTTGCAAGACGACGCGCGGACTGTCCAACACCGCCAGCGGATCGACGATGCAACGCGCCCCGTCGCCTGCGATGTCTGACGCCAGCTTCGAGGTCGCCAATCGGAAGGGGCCGGCCGCCACGCGCAGCAGCGATCCCATATGTGCCGGAAGCCCGAGCCGGCGCCCGAGCTCTTCGCACAACGCGCGGACGTAGGTGCCGCTGTCGCAGTGAACGGCTAAACGCGCCCCGCCCGGCTCCGCGGCGACGATACGAAGGTCATGAATTTGCGTGCGTCGTGGCGCACGGCGCACATCCTCGCCACGGCGCGCCGCCTCGTACAGCGGACGCCCGGCGATCTTCACCGCCGAATACATCGGCGGGATCTGATGGAACTCTCCGACAAGCGATCCGACCGCCTCGGCAAGTCCGCGCTCCCAGCCCGGTGGAACCGGTGCAGTGGCCAGTATCCGTCCGTCCTCGTCGCCCGTATCCGTGCTGGAGCCAGCCTTAAAATCGAAGACGTATCGTTTGCGGGAGTCGCGGAGTAAGGGCAGCAGGCGCGTCGCTTCGCCGACGGCCATGACGAGCACGCCGCAGGCACTCGGGTCGAGCGTCCCCCAATGACCGAGAGAGAGCGCAGCGACACGGTGCTTGACCCAATTGCCGAACGCCGCCGAGGTCAAGCCTGGCGGCTTGAAGGCGTTGATGAAACCGAACGGCGGTCGGACTGCTCTACGTCCCCGGCCGCACCCACATCTGCGCCCGGATCGCTTGCAGCATGGACGCGATCGCCTTCTCTAGAGGCCCGGGGAGAGAAGCGCCCGCCGCGCGAAAGTGCCCGCCGCCCCCCAAGCCTTTGGCGATCTCCATGACGTTAAAAGGCCCGCGCGAGCGCATGCTCAGACGATAGTCCCCTTCGTCCGTTTCCTTCAATAACGCCGCCACGTCGCAGCGCTCTACCGCACGCAGGGCGCCGACCACATCTTCCAAGTCTTCATGGCTCGCGCCGAACTCGCGCAGCATGTCTTGCGTGACGATCGAATAGCAGATGCGGTCATCCGTCAGCGTGGCACGGTCCAAAGCCCGTCCGAGAACTTTTTGCCCTTCGAAGCTTCGAGTCTGGTACAGCTGCTCCGTGATCGCTTCCTTATCGGCGCCGGCTTCCATCAACGACGATGCCAGCCGGATGGTGCGCGGCGAGGCGTTTGAGTACATGAAGCAGCCGGTGTCGGCGATGAGAGTGGCTAGCAGGCAGGTCGCAATCGCGGGCGAGATGGTGACGCCAAGTCCGACGATGATGTTCAACGCGAGCACGCCGGTCGCCGCCTCGCCCTCGAGGACGTAGTTCCAACGCCCGAAGCGCTTGTTGCCGAGATGATGATCGATGTTGACAATGCGCTCCGCAGGCACCCACTCGAGCGCCCGACCTGCCCGTACTTTATCGCTCATATCCAAGAATACGAAGATGGCGCCGTCGTCGACGCCCTCGAAAGAGC
>JACRUD010000040.1 GCA_014304875.1 Vulcanimicrobiota bacterium | reverse complement strand
CAAGACCAGGACGCCCATCAGATAACGCATTTTGTGAATCGTTCAACAACCGCGTGCGGCAGGAGCTAGTCAACCCGCAAGCCGCCTGTTCCAAAGTTCTGTCGGTGACGTGTTGAAGGTGCGAAGTTGCCCGAGCCTAAGACTAAGCGTCCAGCTTAGTTAAGCGTTTGAAAGCGGTCTAAATGCATTTAAGAGTAAGCCTGGTCCTATCCGGCAGAGCAGAGGTCAAATGCAAGACTTCCATGCCCAGACTGGACAAGTTGAACACCCACGGCGTAGCTCGTCCTGCTCAATCGAAAGCCTCGCCGTTGAGTTACCGAAATTGAGACGGCTGCTTTTGGTTGCGTACTATTTCCCACCGCAACCCAAAGCCGGCGCTCTGCGACCCGCGTATCTGGCGCGCTACCTGCCCGATTTCGGATGGGAGCCAACGGTTTTAACGGTAGACTACCCGGGTGATCCCCCCAGGGATTGCCATGTCGTTAGGGTTCGTCAAACGATAAAAACTTCGAAGCTTGCAAAATCGTCTTGGACAACAACACCACGGCATAGAACTAAGGCGGAACTCCTCGTGAGAGGGCTTGCGCGGAGCATGCTGTATTTTCCCGACGATGCGGTAAGCTGGCTACTTCCGGCGAGGCACAAGGCGTTCCAGCTTTGTAAAGAGACCCACTTCGACGCACTTGCCAGCACTCTGCCGCCTCCGACGGCACACTTTGTAGCAAGAACCGTGGCCAAGGGGTTCCAGCTCCCATGGCTGGCGGATTATCGGGACCTTTGGTCGGGTCCGCCCGATCCTTATTTCGAGCGCAACTTTGGCTCGATTCGGCGCATCGTGTCGTATGCTTTTGAAAGATGGCTTTTGAAGCCTGCTTCTGCATTGACCGCCCCTACCCGAGCCCACGCGAAAGCATTGGGGCAATATTTTAGGTTCCCAGATGTTCGCGTTATCCCTAATGCGTGTGATCTCGATGTTTGGAAATCTTTGGCCATCGGGCCGCCGCCTGAATTTAGCCTTTGTTATACGGGTACGCTTTATCCGAATCTGCGTACTCCAAAGACGCTTTTTTCCGCCGTATCGCGACTACGCGCGATAGGCGATCCTGCGGCGAAAGACATAAGACTTGACTTTTACGGGGAGAATCCGACATTTGTGACCCAGTTTGCGTCGAACTACGGAATAACAGACATCGTGAGAGTGCACGGCGAAGTTGACCGCCTCAGCGCTATGCGCGCACAACGGAATGCCGCGGTTTTGATTTTGCTCCTGGACACTGATGGGGTCATAGATCGCGTTGAAGTTGCAAACCCCGGAAGTAAGGTTTTGGAATATGCAGGAGCCGGGCGGCCCATTTTAGCTTTGGGTTCAAAAAACAACGAAATTAGGCATATGTTAGACACGACACGGCTCGGACTTTTCGCTAGCGATGAAACAAGTTGCATCGGCGCCATCAGGAACTTACACAACCTGTTCAAGCAAGGAGTATACCGACCGGCCGTCAATCCATCGTGGCATCCTTATGCGCCTCGGGATTTAGCCGGCGATTTTGCGGCCGTACTTGATCGGCTAACCGCAAAAAAGTTGAAATACCGTTGATCATGGGAGCTCGCGCCGAGTTTCGGGTAAATTTGCTCCGGCGCTAAACTAAAGCGGGGCTGGAAAATCGGAGTGGCGTACTCCGGATTATCACCATCCAAAGGAGTACGCCATGAAGCAAGTATACCGCAAAGTAATTCCTCTTGCCAAGTCCGGCCCTGAACAGGGCGTCGCACAGCTCGAAGAGCTCTGCCGACTGAAGATTGGCGAGCTCGTGCAAGCCTATCTCGAAGCCGAAGTCAACGAGCTGACGCAGCGAGCGCGCTACAAGCGCCTTGCCCAAGGCGCTGCGCTCGCCTATCGCAACGGCCACGATCCCGAACGTGCGATCACAACAAGCGCCGGTTCCATCCGGATTCGCCGTCCGCGATTGCGTGGCGTGACCTACGAATCGGCGGTCCTACCCAAGCACGTCCGCCGGCTGCCGAGTCTTGATCGAACCTTTCACAAGCTTTGGATCGAAGGGCTCTCGCAGCGTGATTTCGAGCCCGCGCTGCGGGCACTGCTGGGTGTGGGGGCTCCGCTTTCCGCTTCGGCCATTGCGCGCGTCAATCGCCAATTCCAGGACGAATTTGAGGCCTGGAAGACGCGCAGGCTTGATGCTGAGTACTACGCCTATATCTGGGCAGACGGCGTGCATCTGGGCGCCGGACCTCAAGACGAGCGACGGGTCATTTTGGTCATGATTGGCGCGGATTTACAGGGCCAAAAGCACCTCGTCGCGCTTGATGACGCCATGACCGAAAGCGAGTTGAGCTGGCGGGTGATCCTGCAAGGCCTCAAGGAGCGTGGATTGCGTGCTCCGCGGCTTGCCGTCGCCGATGAGGCCAGCGGCTTTTGGGCGGCCCTGTCGGCGATCTATCCGACCACCAAGCAACAGCGCTGCTGGCGGCACAAATTCGAAAACGTGCTGGACAAGGTGCCCGAGCGCAAAAAGGACGGGGTACATCAAAAGCTGCGTGAGATCGTGGCATCGACATCGCGTGCAGAGGCGGTGACCAAGATCCAGTCCCTTGCCGACGCACTTGCCGTAGATTATCCGAAAGCGGCCGCGTGTGTGCGCGACGATCAAGACCGGATGCTCAAGTACTTCGACTTCCCCAAAGAGAGCTGGAAGAGCTTACGCACAACCAATCCGATCGAGTCGACGTTTGCGGGCGTACGCTTGCGCACCAACGTGGCGAAACGATTCCGCTCTGGCGAGTCCGCGCTCTATCTCGTCTTCAAGCTGACCGAACGGCTTTCAAAAACGTGGAGGCGAATCGACGGCTATCAGACGATCGTACCACCACTTGCGCAAGACCAAGCTGCGTGAGATAATGCATCCCACGGATTACGCCGCTCCGAAAAGTTTACACGAAAATCGACGCGACCTCGCGCGCCGCACTGACGGTTTAACGACCACCGAGCGTGAGGAGATAGCTCGGCTGCGGCGCGAAGTCAAACAGTTGCGGCTCGAGCGCGAGATCCTCTCAAAAGCCGCGGCCTGGTTCGCTCGGGAGACCGACGCGATCCCATCGAAGTCTTCAAGTTCGTGAAGGCGCATCAGGCCGTCTATCCGATTGCCACGCAGTGCCGCGTGCTGCAGGTCTCCAGCAGCGGTTATTATGCGTGGTGCAGACGCGCGCCATCAGCGCGTGCACGAGCCGATGCGGTATTTACCGAACGCATCGGCGCGATCCACCGCCAGTCGCGCGAAACCTATGGTGCACCACGGGTACATGCTGAGTTGGCAGAGACGGGAATGCGCCTAGGTCGCAAGCGCGTTGCGCGCCTGATGCGCAAGTGCGGTTTGCGCGGCGTCAGCCGGCGGCGCTTTGTTCGCACGACGCGGCGCGATCGCAAGGCACAACGCGCACCGGATCTGGTACAGCGCAACTTTACCGCCGTCGCGCCCAACCGACTGTGGGTCGCCGACGTAAGCTACGTGCCGACCTGGTCTGGCTTTCTCTTTCTGGCAGTAGTACTCGATGCATTTAGCCGGCGCGTCGTTGGCTGGGCAATGGCGACCCATCTGCGCACACAACTAGTGCTCGACGCGCTCAACATGGCATTGCGGTGCCGCCGCCCAAGCGAGGTCATTCACCACTCCGATCAAGGAGCGCAGTACACGTCGATTGCTTTCGGCGCACGCTGCCGTGAGGCCGGCGTGCGGCCCTCGATGGGTTCGGTCGGCGACGCGTACGATAATGCTATGTGTGAGAGCTTCTTCGCAACGCTCGAATGCGAGCTGCTCAATCGCCGCCGCTTCGCTACTCGCCACGAGGCTGCGCTTGCGGTCTTCGAATTCATCGAGGGGTTCTACAACCCGCAGCGGCGGCATTCAGCATTAAACTATCTGCCGCCGGCAAAATTCGAAGCTCGTTTCGCATGTCAGTCCACACAATCCACAGTTTCCACAGCGATGGCTGCGGCTACGACGTCCACTGCTTAACTCTCAACGAAAACTGGGCAAGTCCACTGCTCGCTACGGGTCGGCAAGTGCGGCTCGACGTGGGCAGTCCGCATTACGTATCTAAGTGCAGACGCGTCGTTCGTCAGCGAGGAGCATTTGCAATAATGGGGCCTGCGGGAGTTTCATGCCCACGTTGGCAAATTGAAAAGCGGGGAGCAGGCGCACTTTTCCCGTTGACGGGAAAATGACCGCAGGGGACGTGAACCTAGCGTCATGAGTAACGATAATGGCATGACCACCGGCATCGCCGGCCCCGAGCAGCCGTGTCTAAACTGCGGCCACGGCCGCCACTTGCATGCAGGCGGTGAATGCTCGGCGTTGGGCTACGGCGACCACTGTACGTGCAAAGGCTTTCAGGAAAGCTGAGCGCATCTCTGATGCTCTCTTACGCATAGGAATAAAAGCGTCGGTCGCACGAACCCCAGCATGTGAAGACGAATCGGACTGCAGCCTTAGCGACATCGGCAAGCGTTGAGAAGGTTTCGCATACGCTGGCGCCAGACATCGTACGCCGGCTGCGGGTGCTTGCTGCGACCGAGCGTCTATCAGAATCGAGCGTGATCGAGGCCGCTTTGCGCCGGCTCTTCGCTAAAGGAAGCGACGCCGCGATCGCGACCCTCTTGCGCAAGTCCGGAGCGACCCTGCGACGTAAGCAAAGCTGAAAGGCGGCGCACCTATGAAAACCCTCGTCCTTATAGTCGGGCTCTCTTTGCTATTGGCCGGATGCTCCTCAGTCAAGAACGAGCGGTTTACAGCGACGAATCATGATCAGGTAATGACCGACATCGGCAAGGCCAAGAACCTGTCCGACGACGACAAGGCGACCGTGCTGGGCGGCGTGATGCGCTCTGCGCTCGGAGGCTACCAGCTAGACGGAAAGACTGTCGGCCAAGTGATACAGGATCAGAAAGACTTCGCCGCTCAGGAAAGCGCCAAGGCAGCCGCGCAGAAACGCGCCGACGCCATAGAGCAAGCCAAGGCTCAGGCCGCGCAAACCGCCATGCAACAAGCCGTGGCCATCTTATTCGCAGGCAAGGCGCCGGCGCGCAGAGATATCAACGAGTACACCTATCGGGCCGTCATAGCGGTCAACGTGGTCATCGAGAATCACGGCCAAAAGCCAGTGCGGGCCCTAAAGGGTACGCTGACATTCAACAACTTGCTCGGAGATAAGATCATCGACACGCCGCTGACGTTCGAACACGTTATAGCGCCCGGCGCAAAAGTGAACGACGTTGTCGATGTACCTGACAGCGACTATGACGACAGCTCGAGCAAGTTTAAGGCCGCCCGGATGTCTGATATAAAAATGGTGTGGTCTCCGGAAATGGTTCTGTTTGGTGATGGATCCACAATAGCGGCGCCAAGCCCCACGCCGTAACCGTCCGGACGACCGTTTGGCCCCCGTTAGTCTGGGCCTTCGTCTAGCTTTCTATATATCGCGCACAGCGGTTCGGATATCGCCTCCGTCCAGCTTGCATCCAGAACAGATGCAACGCCTTCAAACGCGTCTTTCCATCGGCGACGTTGCGAAACGAATGGCGCCTCATCAATGACGTCGATGGCCCGCTCCACCGCCAATCTGAAAGAGACCCGAGCGGCGCGCAAGTTTGCGGTCTCTTTGACCAATCGTTCGAGCGCTGTTCCGGCTCCAGCATCATCTATCATCGCACAACGACCTCAGTTCGGCCGCCTTCCACGATAACCATACGCACGTTACGCTCGCCATACTGCGACTTGCTGCATCCCAGGACGGCCAGTAAGACGCTTGGATCATGAGGCGAGTGCAGCGAGCACAGATCATGCCAGCGCTTGTCCCCGGTCTCTTTGCGAACCTCGACAATGAAAGTTCGGCCCGGCGTCAACATGCTCACTCTCCAAGCGCCGGCAGTTTGTCAAGGAACGCTTTGACGTTCTTGACCGGCAATCGCATCGACCGGCCGATCTTTACGGCACGCAGCTCGCCGTTTTGTATGAGCAAGTAGATTTTCGAGCGCGACAGCTCCAAGAACTCAGCCGCCTGTGACACCCTCCACAATCCATCGTCCCCAACAGCCTTAGGCATGATGCTCTCCTTACAAACGCGTTGAAATGACTAATTTGGTCGCACGCCAAGTACATCGCGATTTGCAGACGAACTGTAAAGCGTTTCGAGTATCCACAAGGTACACTGACGTACGGGGCGTACGGTAACGGACAATGGAGAGACGCCGGCGGGGCAACTTCGAAGGCTCTATCTTCCAGCGCAAGAGCAGCGGATTATGGGGCGCCGCCCTGGTTGTCGGACATGACCCGTTCGGCAAACCTCGACGGCGCTACGTCTACTGCAAAACCAAGCAGGGCGTGTTAGATCGACTCCAAAGGCTAAAGACAGAGGCGCGCGCCGGCGTCCTGAATTCCAACCGACAGACGGTCGCGGCGTTCCTTACCCGATGGCTAGAGGACTGCGCTAGGCCGGCCGTGCGCATCGGCACGTACCGGCTGTACGAGGGCTTACTCAGACTGCACATCATTCCGCGCATCGGATCCCTGCGGCTAGATCGTCTCACGCCGCTTCACTTGCAGGCCATGCAGAGCGATCTCGAGCGCCAGGGCAAGTCGGCCCGGCTACGCGAGCAGATTCACAACCTACTCCACGGCGCATTCGATCGTGCGGTACGCTGGCGGATGATCTTCAGCAACCCCGTTGACGCGTTAGAGAAGGCTCGCGTTCCCCGCCGCAGCATGCGCGCGCTGTCAGCCGATGAGGCGCAAAGACTCTTGGACGCAGCCAAGGGGAGCAAGTTTTACGCGCTTTACAAGCTCGCGCTGACAACGGGAATGCGGCAAGGAGAGATCCTAGCTTTACGCTGGTCGGACGTCGACTTGGAGGCCCGGTCACTGTCGGTCCGCCATACGCTGCTCAGCGACCGCGGAACGCCCATCTTGGCCGAACCGAAGACGGCTCACAGCCGGCGCAAGATCGAATTGGGCGCCGATACCGTAGCGGCGTTGCGCGAGCATAGATTGGCGCTGTTCTCCCGAGGGTTACGCGCATCCGAGTGGGTGTTTCCCGACTCTAAGGGCGGCCCGATGCGTAAGGACAATCTGGTTCGCGATTCATTCTGGCCTCTACTTAAAGCAGCGGGCTTGCCCCGCATTCGCTTTCACGATCTGCGCCACACGGCGGCCAGCATACTGCTGGCCCACGGCACGCATCCAAAGATCGTCCAGGAACTGCTCGGGCACTCCAAGATGGCCCTGACGATGGACACATACTCCCACGCCATCCCGACGCTCCAACGGGAAGCGGCGGACAAGCTCGACTCGCTCTTCCGTTGATTCCAAATGTTGCACTAAACTGTTGCACTAGCGCCGAGTCTGAAACGGTCCGACTCGGTAAGTCTTGCGGCATAAGGAGTTCCGAGCGAGCAGGTTTTCCCGACAACTAGCCTTCCAAGCTGGATGTTGCGGGTTCGAGACCCGTCTCCCGCTCCAGCAAAATCAGACAAAACTCATCCTGACAAGCCTTGGCGCCAACTTCAATTCCCCCGACGATTTCCGCCACGTCCACGTAACGCGAGGGCTGGGGCGTCTCAGGTCATGAGGCTGGCAGTCGCTGCCGCGACACCCCAGGCGAATATCTGTAGCACCAGCGGGGGCAACAGCCGCACGAATGACTTCTGGCCGCGAGTAAGAACAAACGATACGGCGATCGGTAGCTGCGCGATCATGATAAGTTGAAAGATGTGTGCTGCGGCGCCCTCGTCCACATGCGGAGGCGCGCAAAACTTCGCGCTGGTCGCAAGCACTATAACGATGCAAAAGAGCGAGAGAAAAATCGGAGCTAAGCCAAGCAAGCGATGCATTTACCTACTTTGTACCGCAAAGTAAAGGTAATGTCAAGCGGGCAGGTCGTTCGAAGGCGGCCCGCGATCCTGGAGCGCTCCCGGCGAGGATTCGCGCGCGGCGAATCCCAGATCGCCCGTCTTCCTCTATAAGCGGGGCGGTTTCTCGAACGGCACGGCGAACAGCAGTTGGCTGCTGAACACAGGTTGAGTACGGGAAAAACCGAGCGGCCGAAGATATTCGACCACGAAGCGAGAGTGAACGGTCGCGGGCACGACGGCATAGAAATCGAAATCCCGAGCGGCTAACGGGTTGGCTGCGGCGTCGTATCGTACTCCGGCGTAGCTATGCTTGGTCATGTGATATTTCGCCGTGATGAAGCCTCCGCTCGATGCAACTGCATCGCCGGACCCGTCGCTGTTCGCGTCTCGGCCCCAAAGCTGTTGGGCGCGCACATCAAATCTGCCCGCCGACCATGCCGCGTCGATTCCCTGGCGGCTATACTCGTCCCTGAAGGACGCTCCGCTGACGCGTGATCGGAATGCTCGCGCGCCGGTCAAACCCAAAACGCCGATCTTTACCCCGCCCCCGGTCGTGAACAAGGCCGACGCAAACAGCTCCGGCTGAGCGAAGGACTGAGCGAACTCTGAGGGCGGTGCAGGAGCTCCGTACGCCGCACCGTGGTATTCGTCGAATGAGATCGCCAGCTCGACGTCCTGGCGCTCATTGCGACGCCCGAACAGCGCGCCGAGTCGCGGCGTGGCGAAGTTAGCCGAGTTATGGCCGACTTGGTACGTATAGGCGTTTTGCGCCGTGATCGTATCGAGCCGTTGCGTGGGATTTGCGATCAGCGGTAAACCGAAAAGGCCTATGCGCTGGAAAGAGCCGCTGCTGGGCTGCACGTGTTGAGTCCACGCGTAATAGAGGCTGCCGGCCGCACCCTCGCTGCCTAACAGGTAGCGCGCGAAATACGAATACTCACCTACGTGCCCGAAGTTGGCCGTTGAAATGAGGACGCCAAGCGCATTGAAACGACGGCTTTGAGCGGCGGTAAGATCTTTGACGTACGTTTCTTGAAAACGCAACGCGACGGGAAACTCACGATGTCGCGGAGCGTTGGGAAGCTGGAACCCGCGCTGCCGAAAAGCATCACCGAAGGGGTTCAGATCGGGAACTGCCGTGTGGCAAGCGCTGCAGCTGAAACCGTATCGTTGCGCAAAGATCGGCACCGCGCCGGCAGGGGTTCGCAGAGCGAGCAAGATCAATATGAGCGCAAACGTGCTCGCGATGTGCTTCATCGAACGATGATCACGCCGCGCATCGGCGTACCGTAGTGGTAGAAACACCCGTAGTAGTATGTGCCTGGGCGCGTCGCGACCAACTGCTGCGAGTATGCGGAACCGTTGAGCTGGCCCGTCGACCATTGCGGCGCACTGAGATCGGAGCCGTTGCGCGTCAGCGCGCTGCTGGATATGGTCGTCGCCGTGAAGCCCGCCGTACCGACGAAGGTCGCGGTG
>JACRUD010000022.1 GCA_014304875.1 Vulcanimicrobiota bacterium | reverse complement strand
TTTCCGGCCACCGTGGACTTCATCACATCGCCGGGCCAAGACGGCAAGTACGGAAGCCGCCGCGAGCTTGACTTACCCGGAGGAGGGCCGGTTCGGGTGGTGACCGACGTCGGCATCTTAGCGCCGAGTCAAAGCGATGGCGAACTGGAGCTGGTGGGCCTGTATCCGGGCGTTTCAATCGACGAAGTGAAAGCCAAGACCGGCTGGCCGTTGCGGGTGGCTCAGCAGATCGAGCAACTTTTAGCCCCGACGGCGCATGAGCTGCACCTGCTGCGAGACGTGCTCGACCCTTCCCGTCTCTTTCTCAAATAGCGTCCGCTCCATTACGGACCAAGTATGTGGCCACAGACGCCCGCGGCGGCACGGCGCTCAGGGAACCGCGGGCGGTCCGGTGGGCGGCGGCCCGGGCGGTGGAGCGAATGTCTGGCCCCGCGGCTGTGAGGGTGAGTGCGCCGGCGCATACGCGATCGGCGGGCCCAACGGGATGAAGCGCTTACGCAGAACGGTCAGCGCTGCGGCCCCGATTGCGAGGGCGCCCAAGGCGCCCTCTAAGACGATGCCGAGCCACAGCGGCACGCTTGCCTCTATAACGGTGATGCTGACTAGGCCAAGCAACAGCGTAGACAGCGGACTGGGCTCGACCACCTTCGCGACTTCGAAGATGCGCCTGCCGACGAAGACCGCGATCGCCGCACGGCCCAATAAGTATGCGAGACCCACGGCGATGGCGGCGACCGGCATGAGGGGAATGCCCACGATCGTAATGGCCAGAGCGACGATCACAACGGTGAAGATCACGGGCCAAAAGAACCCGATCAGGCCGGCGACGAGCGGCCTCTGCGCCAAATCGTCAAGCGCCATACGCGTGCGCAGAGGGAAGAAGACGAATGCAAGCGTGGTCAACAACGCCGATGATACCAAGAACCAGAGCCAGCCGTGCGCCGGTCCCCCTTCATCGACAGCGGGCGAAGAGGGCTGCTCGGCCACTGGCGGCACCGGCGGAACTGGAGGTATGGGGGACTCCTCCGTGCCGCGATGGCGGCCGTGGCCGGCCCGTCGATCGTCGACCGCTCCTCCGAAAGCGACCGTATCGCCGGCGATCTCTGCTTGTGGATCCACGTAGAGAGTGCCGCCCATGACGACCGCATCGCCGTCGACCTTGCCGTAGACCGAGGCATTCCCGCCGAAGACGACCAGGTCGCCTGCCACTTCTTGCCCTTGCGCGACGGTCACGCTATGGCCGAAGGCCACGATATCGCCCCCGTGGCTGCTCAGCGCCAGAGCGGGATGCGCGCAAAACAACGCAAGAGCGCCGAAAACCACCGCGGCCGCGGACGTAAGAGCTCCAAAGGCGCGCCCATTTCGTGCGATCATGATACTCGAGCTCCCCTCAACGCGCCGCCGCGCGCTACATAGCTTCTCACCGCCATTGCCACGGGAATCAAGATGGCGATCTCGGCCCCGGTCCCCGCGACGGCCCACACGCCGATGTGAAAGTGACTTGCCAGGCGGTACAAAGTCTGCGCCGCAATAGAAAAGTCTGCGGCGAACGCCGCCGTGACGGCCAGCGGCCGCTGCCAATGCAACACGTGCGCGGCGTTCAAAACCGCTAAGATGAGCCATTCCGTCAGCATGAGCGCCGGCAGCCACCACAAACTGCGACGTGGCCGTTCGGGAGCAGGCAGGGATGCGATCTTGGACATCACCGCGGCGGTGAAGCCGGCTGCCGGTTGAATTTCTGAAAGGTTCGCAAGGGCCGCGTCGACGTCGGCAAGCCTACTGGAATACGCGCTGCACTCCGCGCAGGCCGCCAGATGGCCGGACACCAGCAGCGATTCGCGCGGCGACAGGTCGCCATCGTTGTACGCGCTCAGGCTGCGTTTACAAGCAGAGCAGTTCACGCTGTTGTACCTCCGGGCTGGCTCCCGCTGCAAGCGGCTGTAGTCCCGGCTGCGGAGTCAGCTCTTGCGCCAAAGCGGCTTTGCCTCTATGGATGAGCGTCTTGACGTTGCCGAGCGAGACGACCATGGTATCGGCGATCTCCTGGTAGTCCATGTGTTTGAAGTACCGTAGTGCCAGTGCGGTCCGCATCTTTTCAGGCACCCGCCGGAGGGCTTCGCGCACGGCTCGCTGCTCATCCGCGGCCAGTATAGCCGATTCCGGCGCCGCATCGCGTCTGGTTTCCGGAAGGCGCTGTTCGAGCGTCTCGTCTTCATAAAGGTCTTCCTGAGGCGGACGCCGGCTTTCCTTAGCCATATATGTGCGGGTCGTGTTGCGCGCGATCTGATACAGCCAAGTCGAAAATTTGCCCAAAGTGGGGTTGAAGGTTTGCAGATGCGCGTATGCTCGCATAAAAGTCTCCTGAGCTAAGTCTCCGGCATCCTCGCCGGATCGAACGCCGGCGTGGACGAAGTTGACTATTCCCTTGTGGTGCCTTTCCACGAGGGGTTCGAACGCTTTGACGTTGCCTTCGAGAACGAGCGCGACCAGCGCCTCGTCAGTCGCCTGCGCCTGAATTGTGCATCCTCCGTCTTGGCAATGTATACTCGCTTACCCGGAAAAAGTTGCGCGCCGCCTCGTGGAGAACTGGAGCCGGCGATGCGCAACGAAGCTGCTCCGACTCTTCCAGGGAAGCCCGTCTCCGCCTCCGCATCGGTTCTGGCCACGCTCATGGAGCCTGCCGCAGCCAACCCCATGGGGAACATCCATGGCGGTCACATCATGAAGCTGACGGACCAAGCCGCCGCGGCCGCCGCCATACGGCACGCGCGCAAGATTTGCGTCACCGCCAGCATCGATCGGCTGGATTTCGTCAACCCGGTTCACGTGGGCGATATGGTGGTGCTCAAGTCGGCGGTCAACTACACGCATCGCACGTCGATGGAAGTGGGAGTGCGGATCGAAGCAGAGCGCCTTGAAACCGGAGAACGCATGCACGTGGCGACGGCCTATCTCATCTTCGTGGCACTCGACTCACAGGGCCGGCCGTCCCCCGTGCCGCCGATTTTGCCGGAGACGGAAAGCGAGCGCGTGCGTTACCGCCAGGCCGACCTGCGCTACCGTTCGCGCCAGGCGCAACGGCTTCAAGAGCGGGCCCTCGGGCGTTCGAGCGAGGAGCGCCGATAAAGCCGAAGCGCGCGGCGCGGCGGCGAAGACCGCCACGACGGAGCCGCGACTGAAGCCGCGCCACTACATCAGAGAAAGCGTATGTAGCCGCGGACCTTTAGGTCCGTCCGCCGCACGCATGACGAAGGCGGCCGCCACTAAAGTTGGAGCCTACATTAGAGAGCGGTTTTGAGGGGATGATCGTTTGGCTAAGCGAGCATTGATAACCGGTATCACGGGGCAAGACGGATCGTATTTGGCGGAGTTCTTGCTGGAGCGCGGCTACGAGGTGTTCGGATTGACCCGCCGATCGAGCACGAATTCATTCGACCGCATCTCGCATATCGTGGATCGCGTTACTTTACTGTCGGGCGATCTGCTGGACGAACATTCCCTGGCGGCGGCGCTCAGAGAAGCGCGCCCTGAAGAGATCTACAATCTGGCCGCCCAAAGTTTCGTCCCCACATCTTGGGCGCAGCCTGTCCTCACCGCCGAGTTTACGGCGGTCGGCGTGACGCGTTTGCTGGAAGCCGTGCGGTCGGTCAAACCCGACGCGCGATTTTACCAAGCGTCGAGCAGCGAGATGTTCGGGAAAGTCGCTGCCACGCCGCAAGACGAGACGACTCCGTTTTACCCGCGCAGTCCCTACGGCGTCGCGAAAGTCTACGGACATTGGATCACGATCAACTATCGCGAGTCGTACGGTTTGTTCGCATGTTCCGGAATTCTCTTTAATCACGAAAGCAAGCGGCGTGGCCTTGAATTCGTCACGCGGAAAGTCAGCGACGGCGTGGCGCGCATCAAGCTCGGCTTGGCGAGGGAGTTGCGCATGGGCAATTTGGATGCGCGCCGCGATTGGGGGTTCGCGGGCGATTACGTGCGAGCCATGTGGCTCATGTTGCAGCAAGACCGGCCTGACGATTTCGTCATCGCGACCGGCCAGACGCGTACCGTGCAAGAACTCGTCGACGTCGCCTTTTCATGCGCCGAGCTGAACTGGCGCGATTACGTCGTCGTCGATCCCAAGTTTATCCGACCGGCGGAAGTCGACGTCCTCGTCGGTGACGCTTATCAGGCGGCAAAGCGGTTGGACTGGCATCCCACCGTCACATTTCATCAGCTCGTGCAAGACATGGTCGAAGCGGATTTGGCGCGGCTGGCCAGCGCGGCCCGCTAGTGCGGGCCCTCGTCACGGGCGCCGACGGCTTCGCCGGCCAGTGGCTCGTGCAGTCGCTCCTCCAAGCGGGGGACGAGGTCAGCGGAGCCTCGCGCGCGGCTCGGATGCCGCTCTCGACGCTGGGCCTTGGGGCGCGCGACGTCGACTGGCATAGCGTTGACTTGCGCGACTTTGATGGATTGGCGACGATGCTGGCTCGCGCGCGACCCGACGTCGTTTACCACTTGGCGGCTCAAGCGTCGGTCCCCGCGGCGCTGGAAGACCCCTTGTCCACATTGTCGATCAATGTGTTGGGAACTGCGACGCTGCTGCAGGCATGCCGGACGGCGGCGGCCGCGGCCCGCATCGTGGCGGTCGGTTCGGCTGACGCCTATGGCCGGGTAGAGTCGGCGCTGCTGCCTTTGCGCGAGGACGCTCCCCTAAACCCGAATAACCCGTACGCCGCGAGCAAAGCTGCTGCTGAGATGGTCGCGTTGCAGTATGCGCGCAGCGGTTGGCTCAGCATCGTCGCGGTTCGGCCGTTCAATCATACCGGGCCCGGCCAGAGCACGGCGTTCGCCGCGCCGGCCTTTGCCAGCCAGATCGCGGCCATCAAGACGAAGAAGTCGGCACCGATAATCCGCACCGGCAACTTAACCGCGTGCCGGGATATCAGCGACGTGCGCGACGTCGTGCGAGCGTATCGGCTGCTGGCGAAAAGCGGAACCGAAGGCAGCGTCTACAACGTCTGCAGCGGCCGAGCGGTGAGCATGCAACAGGTCGTCGACGAATTGGCCGCCATCGCCGGTCTTCACATCGACATACAAGAAGATCCCGACCGCCGACGCGTCGTGGAAACGCCCGTCCTCGTCGGAGATAACTCGAAGATCCAGCGGGAGACCGGGTGGCGGCCGAGCATCGCCCTCAGTCAAACGCTGACGGATCTGTATTCAGCGTTCTTGCGCGACCGTGGCTGACCCGATGCCGGCCGGCAAGGGCTGGCGCGCTTTCGTCTTCAAGAATCGCGGAGCGCTTCTCGTTCCGGTGGCTCTCGTGCTCGCGGTCTTCGGCAAGCCGTCGGCGCACAGCGCAGGGATCGGAATAGGCATAGCCGCGCTGGGCGAGGCGCTGCGTGTCTGGGCCGTCGGCTTTTCCGGCACGACCACGCGAGCGGACATCGTCACTGCCCCGGCGCTCGTCACGGCCGGGCCGTATGCCGCGATGCGAAACCCCCTGTACTTGGCCAACGCGATAATCGCGCTGGGCTTTTGGGCTGCCTTTAGCGGCGAACTGGATTCGCTTGAACGCACGGTGCTGCTGATCGTCGTTTTGGGCCTCGTCGTTGCGGTGTACGGTGCGATCATTCCGCTCGAGGAAGATTTCCTGGCGAAGGTCTTTGGCGGAAAATTTGCGCGCTACTGCGAAAAAGTTCCCCGTTTTCTCCCCACCGGTCGCGTCATGCCAGTTTCTGAAAGAAGGG
The DNA here is from genome assembly GCA_014304875.1 of Vulcanimicrobiota bacterium. GTDB lineage: Bacteria > Vulcanimicrobiota > Vulcanimicrobiia > Eremiobacterales > Eremiobacteraceae > Mawsoniella > Mawsoniella australis. The sequence goes on along the minus strand of JACRUD010000022.1, from coordinate 3,934 downwards.
GCGCGTGGCACGTAGCTGTGATCCTGAAAGCCGAGATCATCACCCTGGCCTTTTTCGCTGTCATGAGCGCTATCGCGCTATGGCGCGCCACCTAGGCCGTCTGCCTCGTGCCCGGCAATCGGGGCTGGGGCGGACTTCGGGTGTCCAGGCCTCCGATCTCCAAAGCGACGTTTGGACGGACCTAAAGGTCCGTGGCTACATACGCTTTCTGTGATGCAGCGCCGCGGCTCAGTCGCCGCCCAAAATCGGGCCTTCGTACTCCATGAAAGGGCCGCAACATTCCCGCGTGGCGGGACCATAATTCCGTCGTTTTCGACCAAGTCTTGGCGCTCCGCTTGAAGGAGCCTAATTCAGTTCTCGGAACGCATCCTGACCCGAAACGCTTCCTCGAATTGAAGCTGGCTCTGCGGAGACCGGTTGCCGCCGCAGCCGGAAGATGATACGTCATCTGTCAGCTTGCACGCTCATCGCGCTTCAAGGACTCGTGCGCGGGATAACGCGAGGCCGCTCTCTAGCGGCCTCTTTTTTTTCCCCCGCTGCGGAAAGCCTGAACCGAACGCCGAACTTATTAAAGGACAAGAGCAGGCTTTCACCCTAGCCAAAGGAGCGTCATAGTGTCGGATACTGTCGTCCTGGCCGCAGTGCGCACGCCGATCGGAAAGCTTGGCGGCGCACTAGCCGGACTGGCGGCCACGACGCTTGGAGCTGAAGCGATTCGCGCCGCCGTCGAGCGAAGCGGGATCGCTCCTGAAGATATCGAGCACGCTATCATGGGCCAAGTCCTCCAAGCCGGTGCCGGTCAAGCCCCATCGCGCCAAGCGACCTTCGGCGCGGGACTTCCTAAGACGGTGACATCCCAGACCGTGAACAAGGTCTGCGCATCCGGACTGCTCGCGCTTGCCGATGCCCATCGTCTGATTCAAAGCGGGGGGGCCGCGACCGTGGTTGCGGGTGGGATGGAGAGCATGTCGCAAGCGCCGTATCTCGTGCCGCAAGCGCGCTTCGGATACCGGATGGGCGATGGGATGCTGGTCGATGCGCTGGTGCACGACGGTCTTTGGTGCCCCTACTTCCAATGCACTATGGCGGAGCAGAGCGAGGAGGTGTCCGCGCATCTGCGCATCTCGCGCGCCCAGCAAGACCAGTACGCGCTACGCAGCCATACATTCGCCGTCGCAGCAGCCGAGCAGGGCCGGCTCGCGGATGAATTGATTCCGCTCAAAGTCGCGACGAAAGCCAAAGGAAGGCTGATAATCGAGAAAATTCCGGCGCCGCGGGTCGCGGCGCCCGTCGGCGACCGCGAGACCGCGCAAACCCAGACACCCGATGAATTTGTCGCTAAGCCGGATGAGTTCTCGCCCTATCTGGCCGATCCGGCGGCGCCCTTTACGACGATCGTCAGCGACGAAGCGCCGCGCAAGGACACGAACCTGGATGCGCTCTCCAAGCTGCGTCCGATCTCGCCAGGCGGCAGCATCACAGCCGGAAACGCGCCTGGGGTGAACGACGGCGCCGCCGCACTTGTCTTAGCCGACGGAGCCTATGCGTCCGCGCACGGTCTCAGTCCGCTCGCCAAGATCCGCGGCCACGCCGCCGTGGCATGGGATCCGCCATACCTCCCGCTGACGCCCGCCATGGCTGCCGAGAAACTGCTGGCCGCCAAAGGATTGTCCGCCAAAGACGTGGCGCTGTGGGAGATCAACGAAGCGTTTGCGGCCGTCACGCTCGCGTCGGTCAATCGCTTGGGAATCGACATGGCCAGGGTCAACGTCGACGGCGGGGCGATCGCCATCGGCCACCCGCTCGGGTGCAGCGGCGCCCGCATCGTCGGCCACCTCGTGCACGCACTGCGCAGGCGTGGGGGCGGCTTGGGCATGGCGGCGATTTGCAGCGGCGGTGGGCAGGGCGATGCGCTGCTGATCGAGGTCGATTAGACGGATGAAGGTCCTCGTCGTCGGCGCCGGCCAGATGGGGGCGGGCATCGCCCAAGTCTGCGCCGCGTCCGGGCACGGTGTTGCGCTCAACGACGTCGACCGCGCCGCGATCGATCGCGGCATCGCCGCGATCGCAGGGAATCTCGAACGCTCGGTTTCCAAAGGCAAGATCGACCGAGTTCAAGCCGACGCGGTCTTGGATCGCATCGACGCGCATCCCGACCTCGCCGCCGCCTGCGACGCCGACATCGCCATCGAGGCGGCCAGCGAAGACGAAACGCTGAAGCAGCGGCTGTTCGCGACTTTGGATCGTGCTCTTCCGGCTCGAGCGCTGCTCGCCAGCAACACGTCGTCGATCTCGATCACGGTTCTCGCAGCCCAGACAGGACGCGCCGAAAAAGTCATCGGCATGCATTTCATGAACCCGGTGCCGGTCATGAAGTTGGTCGAAGTCATCCGCGGGCTTGCGACCTCCGACGAAACCTACGCAGCCGTGGAACGGCTGGCGCGCGGCCTGGGCAAGACGCCCGTCGAAGTAGCCGATTACCCGGGTTTCGTCAGCAACCGCATCCTCATGCCGATGCTCAACGAAGCGATGTACGCACACATGGAGGGAGTCGCAAGCGCCGAAGCCATCGACACGGTGATGAAGCTCGGCATGAACCACCCTATGGGACCGCTGGAACTCGCCGACTTTATCGGCTTGGACACATGCTTGTCCATAATGGAAGTGCTTTATCGCGGTTTTTCGGATCCGAAATACCGGCCGTGCCCGCTTTTGAAAAAGATGGTCGCCGCCGGCTGCTACGGCCGGAAAAGCGGCCGCGGCTTCTACCGGTACGATCGCTAGCGTCGCTGATGCACTTCGACTTCACCGACGAGCAGAAAGCGGTCCGCGATACCGTCGCCGCTTTCGCCGCCCGTGAGATCACGCCGCATACGGCGGTTTGGGACCGCGACCGAGTTTTCCCGAGCGACGTGTTCGTAAAATTGGGCGGCCTGGGCATCATGGGGATGTCGGTCGCCGAGCGCTACGGGGGCGCGGAGCTCGACACGCTGAGCACGGTGCTGGCGATCGAAGAGATCAGCAAAGCGGATGCCGGGGTCGGCGTGACGGTTTCGGTGCACGCTGGTCTCACGACGCGGATCGTGCAGCAATTCGCGTCCGACGGCGTCAAGAGCGCGTACCTGCCGAAGATGTCGAGCGGCCAGTGGCTGGGCGCGTTTGCTCTGACGGAAGCGGAGTCCGGATCGGATGCCGGTATGCTGCGCACGTCGGCCACGCGGCGCGGCGATTCATTCGTGATCAACGGAAGCAAACAATGGGTGACGAACGGCGGGTACGCCAAAGCCCACGTCGTCTTCGCGCGCACCGGTGAGAGCGGCCCCAAGGGCATCTCGGCTTTCTTGATCGACGGCGCCACACCGGGCGTCAGCGTGGGGAAGATCACGGACAAGTTGGGCATCCACTCCTCGAACACGGTCGACATCGTGCTTGAAAATGCCGTCGTCCCTGAGACGCAACTGCTCGGCACGGTCGGCGAAGGCTACAAGATCGCGCTCGCGAGCCTGGGTATCGGCCGGCTCGGAATCGCGGCGCAGGCGGTCGGCATCCTTGCCGCCTGTCTTGAAACGTCTCAGCGCTACGCGCAAGAACGATTGCAGTTCGGCAAGCCGATCGGCGCCTTCCAAGGAGTGTCGTTCAAGATCGCCGATATGGCGGTAGACCTCGACGCCGCGCGCCTGCTGCTCTACCGTGCCGCGTGGCTGCGCGATCAGGGTGTGCCGCTCATCGACGCATCGTCCAAAGCCAAACTGTTCGCCTCGACCGCAGCTCGCAAGCATGCCGCCGAATGTGTGCAGATCTTGGGCGGCTACGGATACACGACCGAATTTCAGGCCGAACGCTATTACCGGGATTCGAAGATCACGGAGTTGTACGAAGGGACGTCTGAAGTCCAGCGCATCGTGATCGCGCGCGCCTTGCTGGGGCGTCTGAA
>JACRUD010000125.1 GCA_014304875.1 Vulcanimicrobiota bacterium | reverse complement strand
GAGAATCTGCGTCGAGATTCGATGTCGATCGGAGGACTCGGTGACCTACGTTATCTGCCAGCCCTGTATCACGGTCAAAGACAAGTCTTGCGTTGATGTCTGCCCGGTCGATTGCATCCACGGTTCAGACGAGGACGAACAGCTTTTCATCGACCCGGGCACGTGCATCGACTGCGGAGCCTGTGTTGCCGCCTGTCCCGTCACCGCCATCTACTCCGACACCGAAGTGCCGGACGATTGGAAGAACTACACCGAAAAGAACGCCGAGTATTTCACGAAGTAGCTCCGTCCGCGTTGACGGCGTGAGAAGCCGCCGCTAAAGGGGCGGCACTAACATTAGCGGCTCTATATGACCGCACCACGCTCGTCTAGCCCCGGACCTCGACGAGCGCACCACGATCACACCAGCGCGTTGCCCGCGCGCGTACAGAGCGAGCCGACGCGCAGCATCCATTGACCCAGCCGGCGGCGGCCGGAGAGTCTGCGCGGCCGGACGCGCGCCCAGACGTGGTTGCGCTGGGCGTCAGCAAGTAGCTCGCGACGCCGCTGACGTGCGGTCTCGCTCACTCGCCAGTCCATTTCATGCTCCTTTCATCGAGCCGGTAAAGAAAAAAATAAAGGCCCCGTCGCGGAGGCCTATTTTGCAGCTTCGGCGCCGGCGCGTGGTCTAGTCCAGCAATACGCCCTCCGCCGGCAAATCAGCCGTGCGACAAATATTTCGTTTGAATGATAAAGACGTCATCATTGCGGGCACCAAATCCTCATCGTTTCGAAAACTTCGGCTTCGGCATAGTAGCACGCACCGATTTGGTTTGTCAACCGATGCGCGGCGCGGCCGACGCACGGCCGCCGCGCCGCTGTTTGCTTACGGCAAGGGCGGATCGTCCTGACGGCCGCGTGCGAACGGACCGAGACCCAGAAGCTTCGCCTCAAGCGACCCAGGTCGCGCTCGCCTTGCCCAGGAATGTGGTATTTCGCGACGTGAATGAGCGCTTGAAGGTCGGGTTCCGCCGCCTTGTCGGCTTCGTGACGGGGCAGTCTACTCCGTTGCCTCAAGCCCATCGAGAAAACGCCGCCGGCCCTGGAACGCAAACGTCGCAGGAGACGTCGCCGCCCGCGCCGCCGCCATCGCCTGACAACGCCGAACCGCCCGCCGATAACGACTTCGCGACGCTTTTGCGCGAGGGCAGAATCCGCACCGTCTTCCAGGCCATCGTCTCGTTGGCGGACGGCAGCGTGTTCGGATACGAAGCCTTATCGCGGGGGCCGATCGGGACTCGCCTCGAGACCGCCGAAGCGCTCTTCCACGCGGCCCAGCGCCATCGCGCCACGCACGAGCTCGAGCGCGTCTGCCGCTTCCGCGCTATCGCTAGCGCAGCAAGCCTCCCGACGGGGGCGTTCCTCTTCTTGAACATCAGCCCGCACGTCTTTGACGATCCCAACGCCGGCCTCTCGCGCGAAGTGATGGAGAGCAGTCATCTCGCCCAGGACCGAATCGTCTTGGAGATCACCGAAAAGGAGGCGATAGCCGACTTCGACCGGTTCAAACGCACTTTGCTCCATTACAACGCCCAGGGCTTTAAAGTCGCAATCGACGACGCCGGCGCCGGCCACAACAGTTTGCGGGCGGTGACTGAAGTGCGGCCGCATTTCATCAAATTGGATATGGCCCTCGTGCGCGACATCGATCGCGATAGCGCGAAGAACGCGCTGGTGTCGGCCATCATCATGTTCGCTCGCAGGATCGACGCGCGGGTACTGGGCGAAGGCATCGAGACGGTCGACGAGCTGGCCACGCTGATCGAGTTGGGCGTTCACTACGGACAAGGATACCTGATCGCCCGGCCCGGCGCCGGCTATGCCGAGCCGCGGGCGGAGATCTCCGCCTTCATACGGGAACGCTCCGCGCGCTCAGGCGGCATTCCGGCTCCAAAGCAAACTTCTATGATTTCGATCGCGCGGCGAATCCCAGCCCTTTCGCCAACGGCCCTCGTCAGCGAAGTCATGAACGGCTTCGCGGCTGATCCCGAACGGGGCAGCGTCGTGATCGTCGACAACGGCGTCCCTGTCGGCTTGATCAGCCGCATGCGGTTGTACGAGCGGCTAGCGCAGCCGTTCGGACCGTCGGTCTATGCAGGCCGCCCGGCGCGGCTCGTGATGGACGACACCTACCTTGCCGTGGAAGGCAACGAATCGATCGATGGAGGGGCGCGAAAGGTCATCGACCGCCGCCGCAGCGCGGTATACGACGACGTGGTCGTGCTCGACAACGGATTCTATTTCGGAACGGTGTCCGTCCATGATCTGCTGCACGCGATGACCAAGCTGCAGAAATCGATCGCCCGCTTTTCTCATCCCCTGACGGGCTTACCGAATCTCATCGTCTTGGAAAGGGAGGTCAACCGCCGCGCCGCCGCCGCGACGCCCTTCGCGCTGCTGCAGGTCGACATCAACCAGTTTCGGGCGTTCAACGAACGCTACGGTTTCGAACGCGGCGATGTCGTGATCAAGGCGCTCGCTGCCTGTCTCGTCGATACGACAAAAAGCTTCGAGGGCGCGGAGGCGGTGGTCACCCACCTCGGCGGCGTCGACTTCGCTGTGGCTTGTTCGTGTTCCGCGGCCGAGCGCGTGGGCTGCGCCATTTTGGACCGCTGGGGACGCCCGGCCGCCGAGCAATTCGCCGGCGCTTGGGTGACCGGCGAGGAGGACATGGAGACGGAAGTGACCTTGACGATCGCGGGTGTCTCGGCGCCGCAAGCACCCATGCCGCCGTACGTGACCATCGCCGAACGCGCTTCGGGATTCCGGCGCATGGCGCGCGGCAGGCATTGCAGCATCTTTTTGATGGATGGTCGGGTCGTGCGAGGACCAAAGCTGCCGCAACGCCGGAGCGTGGTGTGACTGCGCCGTTCGCGCGACCGTTGCGGCATGTTCTTCGATAGACGGTCAGCCGGCTTTTCGCTCGCGAGCCGGTTGCGCGAAGAGCCGCAGCCGGTCGTCGTCGGCATCGCCCGCGGGGGAACGATCGTCGGATCAAGCGTTGCGACCGCGCTTGGAGCGGCGCTCGATGTGCTCGTCATCCGAAAGATCGGTCATCCGCTCCAACCGGAGCTTGCCATCGGCGCGGTCAGCTCCTCCGGCGATCGAGTGACCAATGAGGGCGCTTTCGAATTGGAAGCGGCGCCGCTGGAAGCGCTCTTCGCGCAACGACTCCTCGATGCGCAGGCGCTCGCGCAGCGTCTGCGCGAAGGCGCGCAGCCTGTTCCATTGCGAGATCGCACAGCGATCATCGTCGACGATGGAATCGCGACCTCCGCCACCATGCGCTGCGCCGTCGCTTACGCCAAGCGCTCCGCCGCACGTGTCGTGTGCGCGTCTCCGGTCGGCCCGGCAAGCTGCATCGATACGCTGGCGCGTCAATGCGATCGGGTCGTCGCTCTGAATGTCAGCCGGACGGAAAGCTTCGCGGTCAGCCGATACTACGTTCGTTTCGATGAGGTGTCGGAGGATGAGGTCCGCAAGCAGCTTCGCAGGGCGGCGCAGCGCAACCGCAAAAGCCAAGGCGCATCTTGACGCCGCTTCTTGCCGTCTTTCCCTACGCGTCGTCCCACCGATCCGACCTCTGGATCGCGATCCGAACGCATCTTGCATTGAGCGGAGCCGCGCTCGGGATCGGAACGGCCATCGGAGTCGCAGCGGGCATCTTCAGCGCACACAATCGCTTTGGACCATGGGTCGTGGCGCTGATGAATGCCGCCCGAGTGGTCCCCAGCCTAGCGGTGCTCACTTTCATGTTGCCCCTGCTCGGCCTGGGTTTTGCGCCGTCCCTGGTCGCCTTGGCGCTGCTCGCGTGCCCTCCCGTCCTGATCAACACCGATCTTGGCTTCCGCGGCGTCGATGCGGCGATAAAGGAAGCCGCGGTCGGGATGGGCATGCGTCCGCTGGACGTGCTGCGTCGCATCGAAACACCGATCGCACTGCCGGTTGTCATCGCCGGCGTGCGCACCGCCGCCGTGGAGGTGATCGCCTCGGCCACGCTCGCGACTTTCATCGGCGGCGGGGGTCTGGGCGACTTCATCGTTCGGGGCTTACAGAACGATGACGCGGCAAGCCTCGTGCTCGGCGCGGGGTGCGTCGCCGCGCTGGCGCTCATGGCGGAAGGGCTGCTTTCAGCGCTGCAGCGCGCGACCGTGGCGGCGTGAAGCGGCGGCAAGAGTGCAGTTGAACGCCGCGCGGTTCTCTCGCGGGCGGGCCCTGGCTTTGCTCGCCGGGCTCGCCGCCGCACCGCTTTCGTGCTCGCGCGCGCGAAGTGACGCCGTCAGAGTTGGATCGAAGAACTTCACCGAGCAGCTGACGTTGGCCGAGATGTACGCTCTGCTGCTCGAAGGCGCCGGTTACCGAGTCGAGCGCCGGCTCAACCTCGGCAGCACGCAAATCGCGATGGCCGCGTTGTTGCGCGGCGAGATAGATCTGTATCCGGAGTACACGGGAACGGCGCTGTTGGTTTGGCTGAAGCTCCCGCCTATCCGGGATCGCGTCAGAGCATTCCAGACGGTTCAACGGGCATATCGCTCGCGGTACGACCTGGTTTGGCTGGCGCCCGCTCCGATGAACGACACGCAAGCGCTCGCGATGACGCGGGCATCGGCCGACGCGCTGCACATCCGTTCGCTGTCCGACTGCGCGCTCGCCGCATCGAAACTGCGCCTCGGCGCGGTCCCGGAGTTCACCGATCGCTCGGACGGGCTGCCCGGCTTGCGCAGAGCGTACGGAGGGTTCGAGTTCAAGAGCATCAAGTACGTCGACATAGGCCTCAAATACAAAGCGCTTCTCGATAACGACGTCGACGTGGCGGTGGCGTTCGGCACCGACGGGCAAATCGAAGAGTACCATCTGACCGTGCTCGACGACGATCGCCATTTTTGGCCGCCGTACCAAGTGGCGCCGGTGGTCCGGCGCTCGGTCCTGGCGCGGTTTCCCAAAACCGCGGGCGCCCTGAACAGACTCGCGCCCCTGTTGACCGACGCGAGCATGCGGCGCTTGAATTGGCGCGTCGACGGCAACAAAGAAGAACCCGCCGACGTGGCGCGTGATTTTCTGGCGAAGGCAGGACTGCTGACGGGCTCGTGAGCCAAGCCGCTTGGGCCATCCGGTTCGCGCGCGTCGCCAAGAGATACGGCAGCCTGGCGGTGGTCGACGATGTCTCCTTCGACGTGCCTCGCGGAACGTGCGTCGTCATCCTCGGGCCGTCCGGCTGCGGCAAGACGACCCTTCTGAAGACCGTGAACCGATTGTCAGAACCGACGTCGGGCGACGTCTTCGTCGACGGCCGCAACACGGCCACGGCGGAGGCGACCGCGTTACGGCGGAAAATCGGTTACGTCATCCAGCACGTCGGCTTGTTCCCGCACATGACTGTGGCGGAGAACGTTTCCGTCGTTCCTTCGCTGTTGGGCTGGCCCAAAGAAAAGCGAGCGGCGCGCACCGACGAGCTGCTGGACTTGGTCCATCTCGATGCGCCCCGTTACCGCGGGCGCTATCCGCGGCAGCTGTCCGGCGGTCAGCAGCAGCGGGTTGGTTTGGCGCGCGCGCTCGCCGCCGACCCGACGATCCTGCTGATGGACGAACCCTTCGGGGCGGTCGATGCGATCGAACGAGCCCACCTGCAGCGAGAGATGATCGATCTGCAGACGCGCCTGCACAAGACGATCATCTTCGTGACCCACGACGTCGACGAAGCTCTGCGCTTGGCCGACCGCATCGTCATCATGCGGGCCGGCAAGGTCGAGCAGTACGATACGCCTGTGAATGTGCTGGCGTCGCCGGCAAGTGACTTCGTCGCGCAACTCGTGGATTCGGACAACGTCCTGCGGCGGCTCAGCATCATAAAAGTCGAGGCCGCGATGGCGCCTCCCAGCGCATCGCCGTCCGGCCGCCCGCACACGGCTATCTCCGCCGACGCAAGCCTACAGCAAGCGCTTTCGCTGATGATCGGCACAGCCTGCGATTCCCTAAGCGTCGTCGGCGGCACGGCAGATGTCGTGGGACGTCTATCCATGGCGCAAATCCGGGCTGCCGTCACGCCGGCCCCGACAGCCTCGTAGCGTTGCACTACCTCACACGCCATTTCGGCGAAGTCGCGTCCCTGACCGCGCAACATCTTCTGCTGACCGGCGTCTCGCTCGCGATCGCCTTAACCGTGGCCGTGCCGGCAGGTGTGCTGATCGCCAAACGCCGCTCTCTGGGAACGCCGGTCTTGGCCTTTTTGGGGTTCCTTTACACGATTCCCAGCCTCGCAGCCTTTGGTCTGCTCGTTCCGTTCGAGGGGCTGGGCTTTTGGACGGCCGTGACCGCGCTTGCCGCGTACGCACAGCTCATATTGGTTCGCAACATCGCGGCCGGCATCGTCGGGGTTGAACCGGCCGTCGTGGAAGCAGCACGCGGAGTCGGGATGAGCGACTGGCAGGTCTTCTGGACGATAGAACGACCTCTGGCTATGCCGGTGGCGCTTGGGGGCGTTCGTTTAGCCGCCGTGTCCCTCATCGGAATCGCGACCATCGCAGCGCTGATCGATGCCGGCGGCCTCGGTATGCTCATATTTGCCGGCATCCAGCAGTACAACGTCCAAAAAGCCGTCGCGGGTGCATCGGCCGCCGCGGTCTTGGCGCTCGCCGCCGAGTTCGGGCTGCGCGCCGTGGAGCGCGCTTACCGCCGGCGGGTCTTTGGTTAACGCCTGACCAGCAAGCTGGAGCTGAAGCGCGATAGCGAATCGGTCCAGCGCTTCGCCACTTCGAATCCGGTCGCCGCGGCAAGCTCCGCGATGCGGCGAGCATCGTATTTGTACGACGATTCCGTAAATATCGCTTCGCCGGCATCGAAGTGCGCCGTCATGCCGAGCGCGTCGATAGCGACGTCCTGCGAAAGTCGGCTTACCAAGTACATCTCGACGCGAGAGCGCTGTTCTTCCCAGACCGCCCGATGGGAGAATTGACGAAGGTCGAAGTGGCCCCCGAGTTCCCGGTTGATGCGCGCCAACAGATTGAGGTTGAAAGCCGCCGTCACGCCGAGCGGGTCGTCGTACGCCGCCTCCAGGACAGTTTTAGATTTTTTGAGATCGGCGCCGAGCAAGAGAGCATCGCCGGGCCGAAGCGCATCGTTGATCGCGGCAAGCGTGACGATCGCTTCGGAGAAGTCAAAGTTTCCGATATTAGAACCCAAGAACAGCACCAGCAGGCTGCCGCTGCCGTTACGCGTCACGCGCCGCAGTCCGTCAAGGTATTCGGCTGCCGTACCGTCGACCGAGATGCCGGGGAAATCCCTCTCCAACGCGCGGGCGCTCGCGTCTAACGCCGACGACGAGATATCGATCGGGTGATAGTCTAGGCGCGCCTGCCGCGACAAAACGGCTTGTATGAGCAGGCGAGTTTTTGCGGCGCTTCCGCTGCCGAGTTCTATCAACTCCAAGGGGCCCTTCAGAGCATCGACCATCTCGACCGCGTGGCGTTCTAAGATTGCTGCTTCCGCTCGCGTCGGGTAATATTCGGGCAAAAGGCAGATGGCTTCGAAAAGAACCGAACCCAGGGCATCGTAATGATATTTTGCGGAAAGCGACTTCGGATGCGAGTTAAAGCCGAGCTTCACGTCCTCTGCAAAGGGCATGGCGCCGAGTTCGCGGCAGTCCCCCGCTACCCCGCTGTGGGGCGCTCGGCAAGGCGGCGCTGCGACCGGCGGGACATAAACGGCTGCGCTTGAAAGCCGGCAAATGCGAGATTACAGGATCGCCGGGGCAAGCGTGCACGTGTTGAAAGCCGATATCACGACCATCCACGCTGACGCCATCGTCAACGCGGCGAACGGTTCGCTTGTGGGAGGAGGCGGCGTCGACGGCGCTATCCATCGCGCCGGCGGCCCCTCGATCATGGAGGAGTGCCGCCGCATCGGACGGTGCGCGACCGGCGACGCCGTCATCACCGCGGCCGGTCATCTGCAAGCACGCCACGTGATTCACGCAGTCGCTCCGCGCTACAAAGGCAGACCGGATGACGAAAGGCTGCTCGCAAGCGCGTATGCGAGCAGCCTGCGGCGAGCCGAAGAAGCCGGGGACGAAAGCATCGCATTCCCGTCGCTCGGGACCGGAGCGTACGGTTACCCGGTGGAACAGGCGGCCGCGATCGCCGTTCGAGTCATCGTCCAGCGTTTGCGGCAAGGCAGCGGCCTGAGGAGGATCACGTTCGCGCTGTTCAGCGACGCAGATCTGGCCGTCTACGAACGGCAGCTCACCCGCGTATGAGCGCCACCCAAACGGTCGTGCTCGACGACGGAGCGGCGACCACGCTTGAGACGTGGGGCAGCGGCGGTCCGCTCATCGTGTGCGTTCACGGAATCACCAGCTCTCGGCGTTCTTGGAGCAGGTTGACCGAGCGTCTCGGACGATCGTATCGCGTCGCGGCGTACGATCAACGCGGCCACGGCGACTCGGCGCGCGTGCTCGGCCCCATGACGCTCGCCCAAAGCCTTGCCGATTTTCGCGCGGTCGCGCAGATTTTGGGCGCGGCCTCCATCGCCGTCGTGGGTCATTCCTGGGGCGGCGCGGTGGCGCTGCTCAGCGGTCAGGACCCGCGCGTCGCGGCGGTCGTGGCGATCGACCCGATGATCCGCGTCGAACCCGGCTCCTGGAGCGCGGATTACTTGGACGATGTCGTCAGCGACATGGCTCTGGCGCCGGCCGAGCGGGAGCGCGTGCTGCGCGCTCGGCATGCCGACTGGCACCCGTCGGACATCGAGGGAAAATTGCATGCCGTGACCGCAATGACGGCCGAACCGGTCGCTCGTTTAGGGTCCGAAAACAGCGTCGAAGAAGGCGGCTGGGATCTGCGGCCTGTGCTTGAGGGCTACGGCAAGCCGCTTTTGATCTGCGCAGCCGGCCCCGCCGACTCCGTCATCGCCGACAAGGACTTGGCGTTCGCGCGCTCGCACGGCGGCGATCGTGTGACGGTGCGCGATTTTCCGCGCGAAGGACACAACCTGCACCGGACCGCGTTCGATGAGTTCGCCTCGGTGGCCGAAGCGTTTCTTCAGGCCACACTTATCTAAGAAAAATACCGTCAGGGATAGACTCCGCGCAACATGGTCGCCTCCGCCACTCGACCGACCGCGACCACGTAGGCGCCGCGCCGCATGTCGATGTCGTGGCGCTTCGATTTTTCAAGGGTATCTCGAAACGCGCGTACGACGAACTTGCGCATCTGCTCGTTGACCTCCGACTCATCCCAAAAGTTTTCTTGCAAGTTCTGCACCCACTCCAGGTAGGAGACCGTCACGCCGCCGGCGTTGGCCAAAATGTCGGGCAAAACCATGATGCCGCGATCGTGCAGAATCTCGTCGGCATCCGGCAACGTCGGTCCGTTGGCCGCCTCGGCGATGATCCGCGCTTTGATGCGGGGAGCATTTTCCCGGGTGATGACCTTCTCGAGAGCGGCCGGCACGAGCACCTCGCAGTCGCATTCCAGCAGCTCTTTATTGCTCACGGCATCCCCGCCCGAGAAACCGACGACGGAGCCCGTCTCGCTCTTGTGCGCGATGAGCTTTGACACATCGAGCCCTTTGGCACTGGCAACGCCGCCCCGGCTATCCGAGGCGGCGACGATGCTGTAGCCTTCGGCGGCCATCAGCGACGCCGCATGCAATACCGCGTTT
>JACRUD010000194.1 GCA_014304875.1 Vulcanimicrobiota bacterium | reverse complement strand
AAGTGGCTTTCGTGGAACGCGAGTCCATATCCGCAAGACCACCTCATCTACGCCACGGCGCGCGACATCACCGAACGGAAGCGGCAAGCATTAGCGTTGGAGCAGGCGCGCGATCAGGCGACCGAAGCGTCCCGCGTGAAATCGCAGTTCCTGGCCAATATGAGTCATGAAATCCGGACCCCGATGAACGGCATCATGGGAATGACCGAGCTGTTGCGCGGGACGACCTTAGACCAAGAGCAGCAAGAGTACGCCGGAACGATCCGTGAATCGGCCGAGGCGTTGCTCACCATCATCAATCAAATATTGGACTTCTCCAAACTCGAAGCCGGCAGAGTCAACCTGGAACTGGCGAATTTCGCGCCGACGCTGGTGGTCGACGGCGTCGGCCAGCTGCTGGTGGCGCAGGCGCGCAGAAAGAACCTGCTGCTGCAGTCATTCGTGGATCCTGCCGTGCCGGAGCTCGTGCGCGGCGATGCGGGGCGGTTGCGTCAGATTCTTCTGAATCTCGTCGGCAACGCCATCAAGTTCACCGAGCGCGGCAGCGTCACGCTGCGCGTGACCCTCGACGGTTCCGACAGCCGCTATGCCACCTTGCGGTTTGTCGTGAGCGACACGGGCCCCGGTCTGTCGGCAACCGCCCGGCAGCGGTTGTTTCAGTCCTTCATGCAAGCGGACGCCTCCACGACACGCAAGCACGGCGGCACCGGTCTGGGGCTGTCCATCTCAAAGCACTTGGTCGATCTCATGGGCGGGGAGATCGGCGTCGAAAGCCGAGAAGGCGCCGGTTCCTCCTTTACCTTCACCGTGCGCCTTGAATCGGCAGGCAGCGCGCAGCGGCATCACCGGAGCACGGCGTTTTATGGGTTGCGCGGCTTGGTCGTCGACGACGATGCGACCGGCCGCGAAATCCTTCGCCGGCACATCGTGTTTTGGGGCATGCGCAACGGCGTCGCGGCCGGTGGCCGGGACGCCTTACAGATACTGCGCGATGCGGCCGCTGCGCGGGACCCGTACGACTTCGCCCTCATCGATCTGTCGATGCCCGGTATGGACGGCCTGGCGTTGGGAACGGCGATTCAAAACGATGCGTCCATTGCGGCGACGAAGCTCATACTGGTGTCCGGCTTCGGCGTCAGGCATAGGAAAAAAGAAGCGTTGCGGGCGGGCTTCAGTTGGTGCTTCACCAAACCGGTTAGGGAGTCGGAGCTATTCGATTGCATCGGAACTGTCTTCAAGGACCGCAAAGCCGAGGAAGGGCAAGCGGGCGAGCTGTTCGCGAAAAGACCGGACGCCGAGGACGAGGCGGTGGTCCCTCTGTACGACGAGCTGATCCTCGTCGCCGAAGACAACGAAGTCAACCAGCGGCTCGCGGTGGCGCAACTCAAAAAGCTCGGCATCCGAGCGCACGTAGCCGCCAACGGTCACGATGCGGTCAACATGATGTGCGAGCATCGTTACGCGTTGGTCTTGATGGATTGCCAAATGCCCCACATGGACGGATTCGCGGCGACGCGCGCTATCCGCAAGGCGGAGATACGCAGCGGCGAGCGCCTGCCCATCATCGCAATGACGGCGAACGCTATGGAGGGCGATCGCGAGGAATGCATCGCCGCCGGAATGGACGACTATGTCTCCAAGCCCGTGACCTCGCAGAATCTGCGCGACATTCTAGCGCGCTGGATGGGCGCCGGGGAGCGGGTGACGCCAATTCAAAGCCCGCGCGAAGTGATCGATGCCGGTCGCTTGCAAGTGCTCTTCGGTGGGGATCGTGCGGGCATCGCGGAACTGATGGAGACGGCGACGATGTCCGCCGCCGGGTTCATCGCCAAGCTGCGCGCCGCCATCGCCGAGCACGGCGCTCAGGCGGCCGGCCAGGCGGCGCACGAACTTAAGGGGTCTTGCGCCGGTGTCGGCGCCGTTGAGATAGCCGATCTCAGCGCTTTGGTCGAAGCTGCGTTGGCGGCCGGCCGCTGGAGCCTTGCGGGGGAGCTTTGTGACGCGCTCGATCATGCTCTCGTGCGGCTTCGAGACGCGGTCGCCTCGCTTTCGAAACCGCAAATGGTGAGAGCGGGCGCATGACGCCGCGCGTCTTGCTGATCGACGATAACATCGTCAATCTGAAGATCTACGAGCGTCTTGCGCAAAAGCTGGAGGCGTGCGAGGCGTTCTCATTTACCAGTTCCAGCGCGGCACTCGAGTGGCTTGAGAATAACCCGGTCGACTTGGTCGTCGTCGACCATCACATGCCTGCGCCCAACGGTCTAGAATTTTTGTGCTTACTGCGCGGCATGCAGGGCAAGGGATCCGTGCCGGCCCTGATGGTGACCGCCGACCACAGCAAGGAGCTGCGCTACGAAGCGCTCGAGAGCGGCGTTACGGACTTTTTGACCAAACCGCTGGATTTCACCGAGTTTTTGATGCGCGCGAAGAACATGCTGGCGCTCAGCCTCAGCGAGAGCCGCATCCTCAAGCGCGCCGACCAATTGCAAGAGAGCGAGCAGCGTTACCGGTTCCTGGCGGACACGATGCCCCAGATCGTTTGGACAGCGAGGCCCGATGGAAACCTGGACTACTACAATCAGCGCTGGTACGATTACACCGGACTGACCTTCGAACAGACCAAGGATTGGGGCTGGAAAGCCGTCCTCCACCCATCGGATCTGCAGAACTGCGTCCAACGCTGGACGCGGTCTTTCCAAACCGGAGCGCATTACGAAGTCCAGTATCGTTTCCGACGCGAGTCGGACGGCGCGTATCGCTGGCATCTGGGGCGCGCTTTTGCGTTGCGCGATCGCGACGGTGCCATCGTGCAATGGGTGGGGACGTGCACCGACATCGACGATCAAAAACGAGCTGAGGACGGCTTGTTGCGGATGCAACGGGAGCTGGAGACGCGCGTCGAGCGGCGTACGGAAGAATTGAGCGGGATGAACGGCGTGCTCCAAGCGGAGATCGCAGAAAGGAAGCTCGTCGAAGCGCAGCTGGAACGCCAAGCCGACGCGCTGGAGAGCAAAAACGACGAGATCGAGAACCTTTTTCACACCGTGTCCCACGAACTGAAGACGCCCCTGACCTCGGCGGTCGAATTCATCTCGCTCGTGCGCGACGAACTCGCCGGACCCGTGACCGAGACGCAGCGCGAGTACTTGGGCATTGCAAAGGACGGCTGCGCGCAACTGAGCATGTGCATCAACGATCTGCTAGACGCCAGCAGCGTCGACACCGGAAAGCTCAGGGTTCATCGCATCCTGTTGGCGCCCAGTAAGGCCATCGGGCGCATGGTGGCCTCGCTCGCTCCGCTTGCGCGCGGCAAAGACATCGATGTGACAAGTGACATCGATGCCGATTTGCCGGAAGTCCTCATTGATGAAAGACGCATCCGTCAGGTCGTGACGAACCTCTTCAATAACGCGTTGAAGTTCGCGCCGCCGGGCGGCACCATCCATTTCAGCGCGACGTCCCTCACGGAGAGGGACGATTCTTGGGTCCGCATCTCCGTCAGCGATAGTGGTCCGGGTCTGTCAGCCGAGCATGCCACACACGTTTTCGAGCGGCTCTACCAGGTTCGCAGGAGCGCCTTGTCAACCGAAGGCGGCCTTGGCCTCGGACTGTTTATCAGCAAGGGAATCGTGGAGCTGCATGAAGGCGCGATCTGGGTGGACACCCTGCCTGGGCAAGGCTGCAATTTTTGCTTCACTTTGCCGGTACGAAAGGCGCAAGGCGAGCGTCTGGTCAGCAGGCCCACAGCCGTATCGCTCCATTGATCTTCGGCTCGCGTCTTGCGTCTCACGCGGGGACGAGCGCGGCAGATACGGGATGATTAATCTGGGTACGAGGCCTTGTATGAAGGCCATCGTCGCGATGAGGGCGGGCGGCCCCGATGTGATGCAACTGGCGGAGTGCGCACGGCCGGCCGTCGGCAGCGGACAAGCTCTCGTGCGGATTCACTACGCCGGCATCAACTATGTGGATCTGTACTATCGCAGCGGCGTGTACCCGACGGAATCGGTTCCCATACCGCTCGGCAGCGAAGCAGCCGGGACGGTCGAGGAGACCGGCGAAGGTGTTTTCGAGGTCAAGCCCGGCGATCGCGTCGCGTACGCCACCCACATCGGGTCGTACGCCGAGTACGCAGCGGTCCCCGCCGACCAGCTCGTCCAGATCCCGGACGGCGTCGACGATCGCAGTGCCGCAGGCGTTCTGCTGCAAGGCATGACGGCGCATTATCTCACTCACTCAACCTACGCGCTCCAACGCGGAGACGTCGCCCTCATCCACGCCGCGGCCGGCGGAGTCGGCCGGCTCCTCGTGCAGATGGCGAAGATGAGAGGTGCGTCGGTTATCGGGACCGTTTCCACGGAAGCCAAAGCGCGCGCCGCTCGCGGCGTCGGCGCGGACTACGTCATCAATTATGCGGAGATCGACTTCGCCGCCGAGACCTGGCGCTTGACGGACGGCAGGGGCGCCCACGTCGTGTATGATTCGGTCGGCGCCTCGACCTTCGATGCGAGCCTGGAATCGTTGCGTGCCCGCGGCACGCTCGTCTCGTTCGGCAACGCAAGCGGGCCTGTGCGCGAGTTCGCGCCGCTGCTGCTCAGCCGAAAAGGTTCGCTGTATCTGACACGGCCGAAACTCGACGATTACGTCGCCTCGCGCGAGGAACTGCTGTGGCGCGCCAACGACGTCTTCAGCTGGCTTGCGCAGGGGAAGCTGCGCGTGACGGTCGATCGCGAGTACGAGCTGAGCGACGTCAGCGTGGCGCACCGCGACTTGGAGAGCCGCAGGATCGCCGGCAAGTTATTGCTTCGGCTGCTGTGATTCCGGCGTCACGGCTGCGACCTCGACCATCTCCCTGACGCGCGGGTGATTCCCCTTGACGGTCGACGCCCACTCGGAAAACGGCGGCACGCGTTCGCCGACGCGGAAAAGAAAGTAGTAGACGCTGACGTCGCCCACAAAGGCAAACCGGCGCCGCAGGTCTTCTCGCAGGCGTTCGTAATCGCGATGCGACCGCAAATACTTCAGAAGCCGCCGTGGTCGCGGTCCAGCGCAAGCATCGTCTGCGCGTTGCGGATCGTGGCGCGCGTTTTGCGCTCGCTGTGAACGATCCCGGGATGGCTGAGAACCCGCCGAATGTCGGCCTCGCCGTAAGCGGCCACTTCGGCGGGCTTGAAACCGCCGAACGCTTCGCAAAAGGACCGCCATTGCCGCTCGATCAGCGCCCAGCTCAAACCTGCTTGAAACACGGCCTGGCTCATGACGCGGAGATAGTCGGACAGATCCTCGGCGACGACGCGCGTAGGAATGACGCGGCGGGCCACGGATGCTGTCGGCCGTGCTTCGGAACTCATGACGCGGGGCGACGCGTTCGCCGTCCGACGACGTCGCGGCGAGCCGGGCAACCGGGATAGAACCGAGGTCGCAGCAAAATCACCCGCCTGAAAAAGCGTGACGCTCGTAAGGCCCACAAGCCGACCAGTGAACGATCGCTTCATCACTATGCAGCCCATTACAGAAGGGGTGAATCAAATGAGCGCATCGCAGTCGGATATGGTTGTTGTCAAGAATGCCAACGTCACGCTGATGGTCGGCGATTTGGATTCGGCCGTTCGCTTCTACACCGAGACGCTGCAGTTGACGCTCGAAGCTCGCTACGGCGACCATATCGCGGTCATTGCCGCGCCCGGGGTGAAAATCATGCTGCATCCCGCCGGCAAACCTGCGATGCAGCCGCCCCCGCTCGGGCACGTCTCTCTGGGCTTGGAGGTCGCATCCTTAGAGGACGCGATGAAGATGCTGCAGTCGCGCGGCGTCCAATTCGCCGGCGGCATCGTGGACGATCCCCCGGTGCGGGCAGCACATTTCCATGATCTCGACGGCACCTCGCTCTATATCGCTCAGTTGATGCGGTTCTGAACAGCAGCGCCGGCCGTAGAGGGGTTGGCCAAGGCCGGCAAGTATAGTTTTGACTCGGTCAATCGGGTTCGATCTCCGTGCTTCACGGGTAATCTAAGGAGAAAGCAATGACTGAAGAAAAAGACAAAGGTTTGCCCCCGAAAGGGACTGACGTAAGCCAGGGCGGCCGCGGCGAAGACGAAGGAAAGAGACACCAAGAGCCGGGGCGCAAAGATGACAAGGCCGAACAGGGGCAAGGTCGCAAGCCGGCGGAATCAGATCAGCGGCTTAAAACGTCGGTCGATCCCAAGGACCCTATCGACCCCGACAGCCCGAATCTTATCTGAGGATAAGCCGCGGCCGCTGTGCACTAGGCGATCGACCTACCGCGCTTGCCTGCGCGCTTGACCGAAACCCGGGATTCGAGAAAATTCATCCAGGAATCGAATCCGGCGCCCGTGCGCGCGGACAGCTCTATGATGGGAATGCCTGGGTGCACGGCTTGGACGTTCTGCAAGGCGCTGGGCCTGTCGAAAGCGACCGCCTGAGCTAAATCGGTTTTCGTGATCAGGGCCAGGTGCGACGTGTTAAAGGCCAGGGGATACTTCAGCGGTTTATCCTCCCCTTCGGTCACCGAAAACAGCGCGACGCGCAGATCCTCGCCCAAGTCGTATTCGGCCGGACATATCAGGTTCCCGACGTTCTCGACGCAGAGCAGATCGACATCGTCGGGCAGCCACCCGTCCAACGCGCGTTCGATCATCGAAGCATCGAGTCGGCATTCCGGCCCGGTGGTGATCTGGCGGACGGGCGCTCCGCTGCGCGCCAGCCGCACGGCGTCGTTGTCGGTCGCTTGGTCACCGACTAGAGCGGCACAACGTAATCGCGGCCGCGCTTGGCGCAGCGTCTCCTCCAGCAGCGTGGTTTTGCCAGCGCCCGGGCTCGACAGCAGATTGATGACGTACGTGCCGGCAACCGCGAAGCGCTCGCGAAGCCCGCTCGCCAGGGCGTCGTTTTTGCGCAGGATGCCCTGTTGAATCTCAACGATGCGGAACGGCAACGCTCACCTCCATGCCGACGACTTGCATCTCTCGGCCGCTTAGTATTCTAGGAGTGGGTGCTTGGCACACCGGGCACACAAGGATCGCCGGGCTTGTCGGCGTCCGCTCCGTTTCGCACGCCGGGCAGTACACGGTCAGTGGTATCTCTTCGATCTGCAATCGCGAGCCGGCCAGCAACGTGTCGGCGACCACGACGTCCCAGGCGAAAGACAAAGAATCTTTGACGACTCCCGCCATCGCTCCGATGCGGACGTGCACGGCATCGACATGGTCGACTCCTTGCTTGCTCGCTTCCTCGCAGACGCCTTCGGCGATGCTCGCCGCGATCGATACCTCATGCACTGACGGGCACCTCTTGTAATCGAGAAATCGGCCGGAGTATAATCTAACACAATTCACCGCGCGATTCCAGGAGTAGGACTCGATTGCATTGTCGAGAAAGCGGCGCACCAGTTATGTCCACCCTACCGAAGCAGCCCCAAGCGCGCCGCAGCACCGTGAGGCACTGCATACTTATGCAAATCAAAGCTCGGCATCAAGCCTGAAGAGCGCAATAGGAAGCCGAATCTAAAGACGATTCAAAAGGAAGGCGGCCGGTCAATGGCAGTGGCGACGAAAACCGACCCGGTGGTGAACGTCCTCTGGATAAATGCAGGATTGAGTTGTGACGGAGACTCGGTCGCTCTTACTGCGGCCATGCAACCCAGTATCGAAGAGATAGCGCTCGGCGCGTTGCCAGGACTGCCGAACGTACGCTTCCACTGGCCGCTGATCGATTATAGCCAGGGCGGCGCGGAGTTTCTCAAAGCATTCTTCGATGCCGAAAAGGGGCAGCTAGATCCGTTCGTGCTCGTCATCGAAGGCTCCATCGCCAACGAATCGATAAAAAGCGAAGGCTACTGGACCGGATTCGGCAACGACCCGGCGACCGGCCAGCCCATCACGACGAGCGAGTGGCTCGACCGGTTGACGCCGAAGGCGCTAGCCGTTCTGGCAGTCGGCACGTGCGCGACCTACGGCGGCATCCATGCCATGGCCGGCAACCCCACCGGAGCGATGGGCGTTCCCGATTACCTGGGATGGGACTGGCGCTCCAAGGCCGGCATTCCCATCATCTGCGTTCCCGGATGCCCCATCCAGCCCGACAATCTTTCCGAAACGATCTTGTACCTGCTCTGGCAGGCGGCCGGCCGTGCGCCGATGATTCCACTTGACGACTGCCTGCGTCCGACCTGGTTGTTCGGCGCGACGGTGCACGAAGGCTGCGATCGAGCCGGTTATTACGAGCAGGGTGATTTCGCCAGCGAATACGGCTCCCCCAAATGCATCGTCAAACTTGGCTGCTGGGGCCCGGTCGTGAAGTGCAACGTCACCAAGCGCGGCTGGATGGGCGGCATCGGCGGCTGCCCGAACGTCGGCGGCATTTGCATCGGTTGCACGATGCCGGGGTTCCCGGACAAGTTCATGCCCTTCATGGACGAACCGCCAGGCGCCAGGGTATCGACCACCGCCAGCGGACTGTACGGGGGCCTCATACGCGGCTTGCGCGCTATCACGACGAAGACGGTCGACAAAGAACCCAAGTGGAGACATACCGGGACGCAATTGACCACCGGCTATAAACCCACCACCTACTAAGGAGAGAAAGAGAATATGGCAGTCAAGGATGTGCCTGCCAAGCAGCAAGAGACATCGAGCAGCCGGCTGGTGGAAATGGCGTGGGATCCGATAACGCGGATCGTCGGCAGCTTGGGGATCTACACGAAAATCGATTTCAACCAGCGCAAAGTTGCCGAGTGCCATAGCACGTCGTCGGTGTTCCGCGGTTACAGCATCTTCATGAAGGGCAAGGATCCGCGCGACGCTCACTTCATCACGAGCCGAATTTGCGGCATCTGCGGAGACAACCACTGCACGTGCTCCGTCTACGCGCAGAACATGGCATACGGCGTCAGGCCGCCGCATTTGGCCGAATGGATGATAAACCTCGGCGAAGCTGCCGAGTACATGTTCGACCACAACATCTTCCAAGACAACCTCGTCGGCGTCGCATTCTGCGCGAAGATGGTTCAAGAGACGAACCCGGGCGTTTGGAAAAAAGCGCAACAGACCGAAGCACCGCACGCGGCGGATCACGGCTATCGCACGATCGCCGACATCATGCAGGCGCTCAATCCTTTCGAAGGCGACTTCTACCGTGAGACGCTCGTCGTCAGCCGCTACACCCGCGAGATGTTCTGCCTGATGGAAGGTCGTCACGTCCATCCTTCGACGCTGTACCCGGGTGGTGTCGGCACGGTTGCGACCATTCAGGTATTCACCGACTACATGACGCGGCTGATGCGGTACATCGAGTTCATGAAGCGCTGCGTGCCGCTCCACGAGGACCTGTTCGATTTCTTCCTGCAAGCCATGCCGGGCTACGAGCACGTCGGCGAGCGCCGCACCTTGCTTGGCTGCTGGGGAGCGTTCAACGATCCCGACCACTGCAACTTCGATTACCGCGACATGACGCAATGGGGCCGCAAGATGTTCGTGACGCCCGGCATCATCGTCGACGGTAAGCTTGTGACCAACGATCTCGTTAGGATCAATCTGGGTATTCGCATTCTCCTCGGGCACTCGTACTACAACGACTGGGAGAATGAAGAGACTTTTGTGGCACGCGATCCCTTGGGCAATCCAGTGGACCGCCGTCACCCCTGGAACATGCATACGCTGCCGACGCCGAAGAAACGCGACTTCGACGGTAAGTATAGC
>JACRUD010000090.1 GCA_014304875.1 Vulcanimicrobiota bacterium | reverse complement strand
CGATCGCATCGCGCACGAAAATCCTGACGATCTCCGCGTCGATGTCGAGAGCACGCCCCAGAGCCCGCGCGCAGGCGAGACCGGCGATGCGCACCGCTTCATCTTCCAATCGGGCACCCGCGTCGACCGGCGCACGCGCCGTTTCAGCCGTCTCAGCCGAGCCGCTGGTGTTTGAAACGAGATCCTCACGCGGAGGGGAGGGGCTGCTCTTCCCCGCTGTCGGTGTAACATCGTCAGTCGAAGAAGGATGCAAAGCGTCGAGGTCGTCGGCAGCATCGGCCGGCGGTAAGGGCAAGGCTGTGTCCGGCTGATCTGCCGAGGTCACGATGCGCCGCGGAACCAGCGGAATGAAAGGCGCGTCAATTGCGCCCATACGTACTCATATGCATCTCGATCCGTGCCCGGCTGTCCGTATCGTACGATCGCAGCACGCGATCGCGCAGCCGCTGAGGCAGACCCGCTAACACATATGCTGCAGTCCTAGGCAATTCGCGGTCAAGCGAAGCGAGCAGAGCGGTCGCGGTCCTGTCGTCGGCGTCCGGCGCCCGGACGGCTACCGGCGCTCGCCGCCATAACGCCAAACCCAGCGCCAAAATCGTGACGATGACGGCGGCCGGCAAAAGCGCTTGGGCGATCGCGGGGTGCGGCGCGATGGGTTCGCGCTCGCTTTCCGCTCGGCGCTCGAACGGCAAGGTCTTTACGACGACCTCGTCACCCGACCTCAGGTCAGCCCCGGCCGCGGCCCGCGCGAGGTCGGCGATATTCGCCGTTGCCGAACCTTTGACGCGAGCCGCGTCGAGGAAGACCGCGACCGACATACGGGCGACCGCGTCCGCCGACGAACTGCGTCGTTCGACAACCGTGTCGTACGCGTAGTGTCGATTGGTTCGTTCCTTTTCGAACGCGCGGCCTCGTTCGCTGCCGTGCTCGCGGCCGACGTCCGCATCGAGAAGTCCGTGTGGCACCACTTTGGTGCTTTCGGTTGCCTGAACGGCTCCGGTGTCGCGCACGCTGACGCGCACGATGGCGACGCCGGGGCCCAATGCGGCATCGAGCGCGCTTTGAACCGCATTTTCGGTGCGCCTTTCGCGCGCCGCCGAATGATCTGCGGCGTCGGCGGCTTTCTGCAAGGACCCGCCGGCGTCGACCACCGCCACGCCGCTGGGAGCCAATCCCGGATAACCGGCCGCGACGAACCTCTTGACGCCGTCCAGCGCCGCCGGCGAAAGACGCGCTCCCGACTGCATCAGGATCTGAACGCTCGCGCTGGGGGCCACATGGCGACCGTCGGCCGTGAGGGGATCGCTCGGGGCGGGGGAAATGACGACCAACGCATCGTCGACTCCGTCCATGCGGCGTAGGCCGGCGACGAGATCGCCTTCTATTCCGGAACGTCGCCGGTCATCGATCACCGATTCGGGAGTCAGCGGGCTCACGGCCGCGTCCAATATGTCGGCGGTGGTGGCGACGTAGCGATGCGGCAAACCGGCTAAGGCCAGGCGTAGCAAGACGTCTTTGCGGCGCATTCTGCGCACGAAGATCTGGGTGCCGCGCTCGTCGGCTTGGTACGGCTCGGCCCAAAGCGTTAGCGCTCGTTCGATTTCCGAGGTCTGAGAAGCGTGCAGCGGCACGTCGAAAAGCGTCACCGGAGCGGCGAAACGAAAGAATGCGAGGATGACCGCTGCCAACGCGGCGACGCCCAGCGACGAAAGCACGGCTGAGGTCTTGCGGCCACTGATCCACACTATGCAGCGCTCCGCGAGCCGCGGCAAGGACGGAGCTATTTCGGCCAGCATAGACTACACTTGGGTCTGCATCATGGTCGTGATCGCACCGCTCAGCCGGGACGCAGCCACGGCGGCGATCTCCAACGCCACATCGGCCTTTGCGCGCGCCACCGCAGCGTCGGCGATGCTCCCGGTTCCGGCTGCCAGCGCTGCTGCCTTGGTGTCCGCCGCGGCCAAACCCCGGGCCAAGCCGTCGACCGTTCCTTCAAAAACTGCCGCGAAGGAGGGATTGCCCGAGGGCTGCGCTGGATGCAACACGATCGCCGGCGCAAGAGCCGAAATCGGCGCGATGGTCATGCGCGGACGCCGCTCATGGGCGACCGATATCCGTCGTCTCGATCTCCATCTGTTTGGCCGCCTGTAAGACTGAGACGTCGGCATCGTATGCGCGGCCCGCCGTCACGAGAGCTACCATTTGGCCGATCGGGTCGACGTCCGGCAGCGCGACGAACCCTTTGCGCGGCCCGCTGGACGCCGCGGCCGGATTGCCGGGATCGAAATGATATTGTGGCGGCGTGTCTTGTTCGGCGACGGAGGCAAGCCGCACCCCGGTCGGAACGCCGATCTCCTCTTGGAAATCGAATGGGATGTCGAGGCCTGAGTCCAGCGCGGCCGACAGCGCATCCGAAAACGGTGGTGCCGCTTCGAAGACGGCCGTGCGGGTCCGATAGGGTCCGCCGTCGGCGGCGCGCGCGGTGTTCGCGTTTGCCAGGTTTTGCGCGATGACGTCGAGCTCGAAGCGCTGTGCCGCCATGCCGCTCGCGGCGATGTCGAAAGCAGGCGACAGATCGTTCATCTTCGCGCTTCCTCGGCGACGGTCCGGAATTCCTTGAGCATGGCGCGCTCCTGCTCGGCCAAGGCTTTGTACGCAACCGAGTTTTGCGCGGTGGCCCCCATGGCGTACTCGAGCACGCCGGTCTTCCCGCGCCCTACTTCTTTTACAGCTTCTGCGAAGACTGCGCCCGCGGAGTTGACTCTTGCGACCGGGTCGATATCGACGGCGACGAAGCCCTGGGTACGCGCATTTGCGACGTCGCTCGCCAGAACGGCGGCACGATCACGCAAGAAATGCAGGCCTTGCTCCACCGCCTGTAGGTCGAAAGCGGACATGTCTTCTCCCCTTTTTCGGCTTGCGAGCAGCATAGCCGAGAGTCGTGGACGATTCTTGAACGAAATACGGCCAACAAGCGGCTCCCAGGTTTACGGAGCGGCGGCGCCGAGCCGATGTATCCGTATAGATGACTCACGACCGTCGCGACAACACCTGGGAACGCATTTCGGCTCGTCTCGACGAGGCGCTCGAGGGCGGCCTCGACAGGGTACAAAAAGAATCGGGACGCAGCGCTCCGGCGCTGACGAAGCTGCTCGAGTTGCTGGCCGACGCGCAGCGCGAGTTTCAAGCTCGGGAGATCGAAGCCAGGCTCGCCGCCGCGCGCGCGCATCGCTTGGAGACTGACTTAGAGCAGCAGCGCCGCCGGACCGACGCGTTGATGCGCATCGGTCGAGCCGGCAGCTCCGTTCGGGAACTTCCCGCGCTGCTGCAGCTCATCGTGGATCTCGCCGTTGAAGCCACCGCTACGGAGCGCGGTCTCATCATCGTCGCTAATCCATCGGGCGGCCGCGCCGAGTTCAGCGCCGCCTGCAATCTGGACACGGCGCTCATTTCCGGGCCGGAATTCGCAACCAGCCGGGCGATCGTCGAACAGATCTTCCGTGACGGCAAGCCCGTCGCGACGACGGACGCCCCGAGCGGCATCGATCCTGACTCGGCCCCAAGTATCCGTTCGCTTCACATCCGCTCTATCGTGTGCGCCCCGCTTAAGAACAAGGAGGGCATTGCGGGCGCGCTCTACGTCGATTCGCGCATCGGCACGAGCAGCTTATTTCGCCACGATCCCGAACTGTTGGGCACCATAGCAGATCAGGCCGCCGTCGCGATCGACAACGCGCGCCTGTACGAGGACCTGAGTCGCAGCTTCAGCGAGCTGTCGAGCATCAAATCACAAAGCGACGAGATCCTTGAAGCGATCGCATCGGGCGTCGTCGTGCTCGACGCCGATAATACGATCACGCAGTTCAACCGAGCCGCCGAGATGACGTTCGGACTTTCCGCTTCGACGCTCGTCGGGCGGAACGCCCGCATCCTCAACACGTGGGTCTCCGGATTCACCGCGCTGTTGGAACGATTTAGGTCCGACTCCGCCGCACGCGCCCAAACCGAGGTGACCGGCAACCATTTCATCCGCGGGCGCATCGTCTTACAGGTCACCTTCTTCCCCATCCGCGATCCGCAAGGCGGTGCCGGCGGCGCCGCCGTGGTTCTCAACGATTTGACCGACAGCCGCGCGCTCGAAGCCGAAAACCAAGCTCAACTGGAGCAGAGCCGCCGGGTGGCGCGCTCCTTCGAGCGCTATCTCGCGCCGCACGTCGTAAGCGGCCTGCTCAAGGATCCGGAAGCGGTCGTGCTTGGCGGCACCCGTCAGACGGCCACCATGCTTTTCGCCGATATTCGCGGTTTCACGGAGTTATCCGAGCGGCTGATGCCCGAGGAGGTCGTCGAACTCTTAAACCGTTATCTCGCGCCCGTCGTGAACGTGATCTTCGCCAACTTGGGGCTGCTGGACAAGTTCTACGGAGACGGCATCATGGCCGTGTTCGGAGCGCCGCGGCCTTCGCCGGATGATGCGATCCGCGCGACGGTCGCCGCTCGCGAGATACTTCAGCAGGTCAACCGCCTCAACGGTCAGCGCAACCTCGCGTGGCCTTTGTCGGTGAGCATCGGCTTAGCGACCGGCGAAGTCGTGGCCGGTCACATCGGCTCGGAACAGCGCCTCGAGTACACGGTCATCGGAAACGCCGTCAATCTGGCTTCTCGCCTGCAAAACATGGCCGAGCCCAACCAGATCCTGGCCGACGAGGTGACCTACGAAAAGGTGAAGGACCAGTTGACGGCCACTCGCCGCATGGCGCGCATCCGCGGCAAAGCCGCGCTAACGCCGGTCTACGTCCTGCACGGCTAGACATTACAACCGCGCGAGACATTACGGATCTGCCTGTAGGCACGACCTTTAGGTCCGTTCAGAGATGGCGGCTTGGCGACAGGCCGCTTGGCCTTGAGGTTGAACCTGACCAAAAGCGCCCGCGCAGGATCAAGGAAGGACGTGGAATGCCCAAGACGATTCTGCTGGTGGACGACAGCGTCGTCCAATCGTTTGCCGTCAAGGTGCGGTTGGAACGCTCGGGTTATCATATCATCTCAGCGCAAAGCGGCGCCAAGGCTTTGGAGATCATCGCGCGCGAGCCCGTCGACTTGGTCATCTCGGACATCTTGATGCCCGGCATGGACGGCTACGAACTGTGCCGCCAGATCAAGGCGAATCCGGGCGGCGCAAATACGCCCGTGGTCGTCATGAGCGCTTTGGGCGAGACGACCGATGCGAACTGGCGGCAAACTTCAGGAGCGGATCGCTACCTGGCCAAGCCGCTTGACCACGAGGAACTGGCCCGAGTCATCGAAGAGCTGATCGGCGTGGGAGAAGGACAAGCGTGAAGCCCGCGGGCACGTCCGATGATCGGCCGCGCTAGCGCTTCGAATACTGAAAGCGCTTGCGTGCCCGCTTCCTGCCGTATTTTTTGCTCTCTTTCTCGCGCGGATCTCGCGTCAAAAGGCCGGCGCGCCTCAGCAGCGGGCGAAGGGCTTCGTCCACCGACACGAGAGCGCGAGCGATGCCGTGGCGGATAGCGCCGGCTTGCCCGGACAATCCGCCTCCGTGAGCCGTTACGGCGACGTTGAACCTTTCGGCGCTGTTCGTGACCTCCAGAGGCTGGCGGACGATCTGCAAAAGCGTTGCTCTGCCCAGATAGGTTTCCATCTCCTTCTCGTTGATAGTGATCGCGCCCGATCCCAAAGTGAGCCGAACTCGCGCGATCGCGCGCTTGCGTCTGCCGGTCGCGTCGAATTTTGCCGCGACGGTCGGGGTGTTGACTGCCATAAGTCCGCTTAAACGCCTTTCAAAGGTTTGGGCTGTTGCGATGCGTGCTCGTGAGAGGGTCCGGCGAATATCCGCAAGCGCTTGAGGCGCCTGGCACGCAGACGATTCCCGGGAAGCATGCCGCGTACCGCTGCTTCGATGATCCTCGTCGGATGCGCGTCGCGCACTTGCGCCGCGGTGCGCTCGCGCAAGCCGCCCGGGTACTGCGAATGGCGGTAATAGATCTTGCCGGCCCACTTATTGCCGGTCAAGTGAACCTTCTCGGCATTGACCACGACGACGAAGTCGCCGCTATCTTGGTTGGGCGTGTAGTCGGGGCGGTGTTTGCCCTGCAGCACGCCCGCGATGCGGGTCGCCAAACGACCCAAAGTCTTGCCCTCGGCATCCACGAGATGCCAGCTGCGGCGGATGGTCGCTGGAGTGAGCATAGGTGTCTGCATCGCTAAACCCTGTTGTTTCTCCGAATTGGAACAGCCCGCATCGTGTACGAACGACCGCGGCCGCAACGGCGGCATTCGGCGTGAGACCGCGCAGCTCCTTACTGAGGGGTGACCCCCACGTGAACCGCGGCGCCCGACGCGGCCCACATTATAGCCTGAAACGCTGCCAGGCCGAAATATTGAAGTCCGATACCGAGACGATCCCTCGCTGCGACGCGATAGTAGGGCTGATCGAGAGCGCCTGGTTTGAATGCGCTGACGACGCGCGGCAGCGATAAGAAGATGAGGAATCCGACAAACAGCAAGCCGGCCCCCGGACGCAAGACTGCGAAAACGAGCAGCGCCGCGAGGCCGACGACCCACAGCTTGGGCGATAGCGCGGCGACCACTCGGCCGCCGTCCAGCGGAATGACGGGCAGCATGTTGAAAAGGTTCACGAAGAAGCCGGCCGACGCAAGAGCATACCAAATACGTGCCCCGGTCTGCAACCCGATCAGATAGCAAGCGGCAGCGCCCGCGGTGCCGACCAGGGGGCCTGCAAGCGCGACGTAGGCCTCTACTTTGGCATCGGGCGGCATCTCTTTCATCGCGACGAACGCGCCCATGAAAGGGATGAAGATCGGCACGCTCGCGCTGATGCCGCGCGCGCGCAGCGCGAAGACGTGCCCCATTTCGTGGACGAAGATCAGCAGCACGAACCCGGCCGCGAACGGCCAGCCGAATACCTGCGCCCACAGCACGATGCTCAAGACCAGGGAGCCGCCGGAGAGCAAGAACTTCCCCCCCAAGAGCACCCATTTGAACTTGAGCAGCAGCAGCAGCACGCCTTTGAACTTGGCGGCTAGTGCGATCAAGGTGGCTCCGATGCCGGCCACGGTGCCTCGTCGCGCCCGGCGCTCCTGGACCTGCTGCAGCAGCGGGGCGGAGTACGTCTGCGGTTCTTCGGGGTTGTACTTCATCGCAGCGATGTTCGCGCCGGCGCTGCCACCATCCTTAAAGCGGGTCGGCGTAGCGCACGTCGGTCAGGTACAGACCGTGCGGCGGCGCGGTGAAGCCGGCACGCGCGCGGTCGCGTGACGCCAGTATGTCCCCCACGTCGCCCGGCGCGAGCTTGCCGCGACCGACATCGACGAGGGTCCCCACGGCGATTCGCACCATATGATGGAGGAAGGAGTCGGACGTGATCTGGATGTCGATGAAGTCGCAGTGGCGAGCGACCGTCAGCGCTCGAACGTTGCGCAGCGTCCTGCCCCCTGGCGGCACGCCGGCACAAAAAGCCCGGAAGTCCTTTTCGCCCACGAGCAGCCTCGCCGCCGCCCGCATGGCATCGTCGTCGAGGTCTGCGCGCACGTGGAAAGCGCGCCGCTCCCAAAGCGGCGACGGCGACCGACGGTTGAGGATGCGATAGCGATACGTGCGCGCCAGCGCATCGCGCCGGGCCGAGAAGCCCGGCTGTCGCTCGACCGCTTTGAGCACGGCGATGCGCGCGGAGCGCAATAGCGCGCTGGCCGCGATCGGGATGCGCCGCAGCGGCATGGCCGACGGCGTCGCGAAGCTGACGACCTGACCGGTGGCATGCACGCCGGCGTCGGTGCGGCCGGCGCACGTCAGCGCGACATCGTGATGGAACATCACCGCGAACGCCTCTTCAAGCTCTTGCGCCACCGTGCGCGCGTGACCTTGGCGCTGGAAGCCCGCGAAATGAGTGCCGTCGTATTCGACGACGAGCGCCAGCGTGCGCACCCGCTTTCTCTAAAGGGGCTTTTGCAGCGGAAACAACAGGACGTCGCGGATGGACTGTTCCCCGCACAGCAGCATGACGAGACGGTCCATGCCGATGCCGATGCCGCCGGTCGGCGGCATTCCGTACTCCAAAGCGGCAATAAAGTCCCAGTCGGGTTCGGGTGCTTCGACGTCGCCGGCTCTGCGCTGCGCCGCTTGGGCGGCAAAGCGGGCGCGCTGATCGTCCGGATCGTTGAGCTCAGAAAAAGCGTTCGCCGCTTCCATCCTGTCGATGAACAGCTCGAAGCGCTCCACCAATTCGGGGTCGTCGCTCTTGCGTTTCGCCAGCGGCGAAAGAATGACCGGATAGTCGACGATGAAAGTAGGCGCCGACAAGCGCGGCTCGACGGTCGCTTCGAATAGTTTGTCCACGACGTGGGCGTGGCTGGCGCCGGGTTCGACGTCAACGCGCAAACGACGAGCCGCCGCGCGGGCGCCCCCGTCGTCGAGAAGATCGGCGCGTTCGAGACCGCCCCACTGCCGCATCGCCTGCAAGAACGGGATGCGTGCGAAAGGTCGCTCGAACGTGGCCACGCTGCCGTCGCTCCTATGCCTGCCCGAGGCTCCCGAGATGGCGGCGAGATGGACGATCAGATCTTCCGACAGGTCCATCATGCCTTCCACGTCGGTGTAGGCTTCGTACAATTCCAGCATGGTGAACTCGGGATTGCGTTTACGGTCGATGCCTTCGTTACGAAAGATGCGTCCGATCTCGTACACTTTCTCCATCCCACCCACGATGCAGCGCTTTAGATTCAGCTCCGTCGCGATGCGAAGCTGCAGCGGGATGTCGAGCGCGTTCGAACGGGTCAAAAAAGGTCGCGCGCTGGCGCCGCCTGCAAGCGTCATTAACGTCGGCGTCTCCACTTCGACGTAGCCGCGGTCGTCCAGATAGCGCCGCGCTGCGCTGACGATGCGGCTGCGCAAAAGCATGGTCTCCAGCACCGGTCGGTTGATGATGAGATCCACGTAACGACGGCGATAACGCATTTCGGTGTCGCTGAGACCGTGCCACTTTTCCGGAAGAGGCCGCAGTGATTTGGCAAGCGGCACCAGGCTTCGCACCGCAAGCGTCAGCTCGCCGGTCTTGGTGCGAAACGGTTCTCCTTGCACGCCCACGATGTCCCCGCGGTCCAATAGGTCGACCAAAGCAAAGTCGGCCCCCAGATCATCGGCCCGCATGTACAGCTGCAGGCGGCCCGACTGATCTGCCAGGTCGGCGAAGGCGGTTTTCTTGCCCATGCGGCGCAAAGGGCCCAGGCGCCCGGCCAGAGCAACGGGCGTCGAGGCATGCTCGCCTTCGCCCAGAGCCCGATTTGCCACCCGCACCTGAGCAATGTCGCCGCTGCGCGCGAAGGCGGTGCGGGCGAAGGGATCCGCCCCGGATGCGCGCAGCGCGTCGAGTTTCCCGCGACGCGCCTTTATGAGTTCGGCTTCGGCCGCGCCGACCGGCGGCTCCTCGGTCATTTTACCTTGGCTTTGCCGCCGCTTTTCCTATTGCCCTTGATGGAGATGATTCTGAACTGGATGTCCCCGCTTGGCGTGGCCGCGGTAACGGTTTGGCCGGGCTTGGCGCCGATGAGAGCTTGGCCGATCGGCGACTCGTTCGAGATCTTGAAGTTGACGGGGTCGCTTTCCGTGCTGCCGACGATCGTGTAGTCGATCTCCCCGTCCGCCGATGTTTTTTTCACTTTGACGGTGCTGCCGAGATGCACTTCGTAGGCGCCG
>JACRUD010000004.1 GCA_014304875.1 Vulcanimicrobiota bacterium | reverse complement strand
TTGGGACACAGGCGACCGCCAGACACCGGGCTGTCCGGGTTTCCCTCGACATCGAGCAGCTTGCCACCCGGGCTTACGTAGGCGAGCGTTCCGCAGCCCACGGCGCAGTACGGGCACACGCTGGCAACAGCTTTCGCGCCCGCGATCCGACCCTTCAGCGTTTGGGTCCGCCGCGACGGCACGTTTGGCAACAAGCCGATACGGCGGAAAAATCCTTTAGGGTGTGGCTTTACATTCATGCTCTTCCACCACCACGTCGATGAAGCCGGCCGCCGCCTCGCGTCCGTGCAACTCGCGTTATCCGCTATCGCAAACCGACCCTTTCCACAGTGGCACTCAAAGGACACGTCGCTCGGCGGCGGGGCTCGGCCGCGCGAAAAACTTGCCTGGGCCGATGCTTGGTAAGAGGCGTCCATCAATATAGCCAAGCCGCCCGATGTCCGGACGAAACTCTGAAGAGCCGGACGGAAGCCGGCGGCGAAACATTCTGTTCGCTGCACGGTATGTTTGGCAGAGCGTGCCGGAAGGAGCGAACAGGTGGGGCGCAATGCGCTGGCGGTGACCGTAGCGGCGA
Source organism: Vulcanimicrobiota bacterium (assembly GCA_014304875.1). Classification (GTDB taxonomy): domain Bacteria; phylum Vulcanimicrobiota; class Vulcanimicrobiia; order Eremiobacterales; family Eremiobacteraceae; genus Mawsoniella; species Mawsoniella australis. The sequence continues at coordinate 9,359 of JACRUD010000004.1, read as the reverse complement.
CTTTGCTGCTCGCTTGGGGAGCGACGAACGCGTCCGCGGACGGCGCGTTCACGATATCGGTTCCGGCTTTGGTTCAGCCGCCCAGCATGAACGGAACGATCGACGAGTCTTGGTCCAAAGCCGTCAAAGTGCCGGTCGGCTTCGATTTTACGTATCAGCGGCCGGGCGAGCCCACGACGGCCTACATCGTTCAGGATTCGGGCGCGCTCGACGTCGCCTTTGCCGTCACGCAGCGGGAGCAGATCGCCGCAGCGCAAGCGACGAACGGGAGCGGCGTTTCCAGCGACGACCACGTGACGGTCGTGTTCTGGCCGCAAGGGAGCGATGGTTTTTCGTATGCGTTTTCGGCCAACCCGCTCGGTGTGCGGTATCAAACCTCAAGCGAGAACACGGCCTACAGCCCGGAGTGGACTTCGGTCGGGAAACGCACGAGCTCGGGGTACGTCGTCACAATGCGCATTCCGTTCGCCATCATGCGGAGCGGCGGTTCCGCGGATTGGAAAGTTCAATTCGAACGGACGACGATCGCCAACGACAGCGTCCAGGTCTGGGAGCACGTCCAAGGGCAGCGCAACCCCGGCCAAGCGGCGTATGGTGGAACGCTGACGGGAATCCACCGCGGCGCAGCGTCGAGCCCGATAACGCCCAAGCCCCGGCTGCAGCTCTACGGTCTGGGGGAGGCGGCGCCCGCGGCGATCGGAGGCACGACATCGCGGACCGGCGTCGACGCGGCGCTTCCCGTGACGGCGACCTCATCGTTACTCGCGAGCTTCCATCCGGACTATTCCAATCTGGAAATCGATCAACAATCGATAGCGCCGACAGCTTTTGCGCGCCGCTATTCCGAGGTCCGGCCTTTCTTCACCCAGGCCGGGACCAATTTCAACTTCACGTTCAGCTGCACGAACTGTCCCACGACCCTTTACACGCCGGCCATTCCGGCGTTTCGCCAAGGGTACTCCTACGAGGGGACCTCTGGACACTTCAGCTACGGTGCCTTCGATGCCATCGGGCAAGCCCGCAGCGACCACGCGCAAACGTTGAACTACAACCTTTCGAATCCGCGCGAGGAGGCGTCCGTCGCCCTTCAGCGTGTCGCGGTGGATACGCCGTTTCTGCACGACGACACGTCGACGATCGATACCGGCTACGTGGACCAGCGAACGCATCTTTTTGCCTACTTCAACGGAGGTTCGGATCGGGGCAGTAACGTCGCCGACCCGGGCTTTGGCGATTACTTCGAGTACGGCGGCGGCTTCGTCGACAAGACCACGACCGCGGTCCTGTCGTTGCAAAAGGTCGGCGCGTACTTCAACCCGGCCGACGGATACGTCACTCAGCCCGACGTGGCCGGATACTTCGCCGTCTACAACCGCACGTTGAACTTCTCCGTCAACGCGCCGCTGCACGACATCTCGCTCAACTCGTACTACGGCCGCTATCACGATCGCTTCGGAAGAACCGACCAAACGAGCGCTGGAGGCCAGGTCAATTTCGACTCACGCAAGCTGCTGACGCTGCATTTGTTCGCCGGCAGTTCGGGCGTCGAGCCATTTTACGAAGACGTCCACTACCTGCCGTTTCCAACCCCGTACGAGCTGCTGCCGTTCAACTCCAACGGTTTCTTGCTGGGATATAAGATGCAGACGTCAACTCCGACGTCCGTCACCCATAGCGGAGGCACGTATTTTCACGGGAACTTGGGTTCGTGGTCGTATCTGACCACTTTGCCGGTCCGCCGCGCGGTTAAGCTGGCGCTTGAAGTCGATCGCAATGCGTATGCGCCCAACGCCGCCTTGGAACCGGCTTGGCAGCGGCGCATGGGGGCGGAACCCAGTGCGACCCAGTCGCTCGAACGCGCGAGCATAGACTGGCAATTCAACCGCAGCGCGTCTTTGGACTTCGGCCTCCGCCGAATCGTCGGACGCAACATCCCCAACGCGTTTCAATTTCCCGACTTGCCGGCCCCCGCACCCAGTGCGCCGTGCAGTACTATCGCGCAAGCACCTCAGGCCGTCTCTTCACCCAGCTGCTACAAACCGTTCGACTATGTGGACTCGGGCAACGCCAGCTTCGCGTTCCATTTCTTGGCAGCGCAGAACGAGTTCTACGTCGTGTACGGCAATCCGAACAGCCTGTCGACGTACCCCGCGCTCTACCTGAAGTGGATCCGGTATATCGGCGCCGGCAAAGGGACTTAAAGTTCGACCGCATGGTCGGCGGTTTGTCTTCGCGTTTGCAGTTCTCGTCTGAGGCAAAGGATGCGAACATACCGCCGAACCGCCTCGTCTATTTGCAGCATATCCGGCCTGCCGCTTGCAATTGGACCTGCCCGGTGCTATGGTTGACCGAAGCGGCCAAGCGTTACCTTGCCTTAAGGCGTCGCCGCCGACGAAAGATTGAGCGGTTCCACGGAAGATTCGGGTCATTATGATTTGCGATAAGTGCCACCAGGACATGGAAGACACGGTGACGATCGAAGAGTTCGTGGTCTGTTACGAGTGCGCTTTACGTGAGGATTTCGCGGGCTTTGCGCTGGACAGCCGGCGTACGGAGAAGCGGCGTGCCGAGTCGGTCCGTGCGCGCGTCGAGAAGATGAACCGTAAGGGGCGGCCGGAAGTGGATCATCCTGGATGGATGACGGCGACGGAAGCCCTGTCGATAGCGGGCGAAATAGAAGAGATGTGCGAAAGGAACCTCAAACGAATGGGAGCCGGCTCGCACGTTGCAGGTTTTTACGAGTTCGGTTCAGACAGCGCTCACCATCGGGTTTCCATTGTCTTTAAAAGCGACAGCCACCGAGTCGTCATAACGGCGTCGCGTTCCAGCCTTCGGCACCGTCTCTACGTGAAGTCATGCGAAAGCTTAGCGGCCAAACTGTCGTCCGAAGCCTGAGCATCGCTTAGAGCTCGCGGCGCGCGTCGGCCGTCCCGTCTCAGTCCTAAGTCACGTTCCCGCTCCGCCGCCGAACCGGAATAGATACTTGAACACGAGGCGATTGAGTGTGACGTCGGCTGCCGGCGTGCCGTAGTTGAGAAAAATCTCGTTGTTGCTCGGCAATCGGCGGTGATACCCGATGGCAAAATCAAGCCCGGGGCGGGCGAAGCCGCCCCTTCCGTTTATCGCTCTCAGAGATAGCGAGACATTCGACTCGGGTCCGATAGAATCACCGACGGCGATCCGGCGCAGCCATTGCGAGTTCAAACCTCCGCTTGCGAAGTCTCGTTCGTACGTGCCATCGTACTCCATAGATACTGAATAGCGAGTGCCGATCTGGCGCGACGTTGCCGACGTGTACTGGTGCAGATAAAACGGTCCGAAAGGGCCGTCAGTGAAGCTGACATCGATCGGCGAAGAAGTTCCATCCCGGTAACCGACCGGCACGCTCAGCAAATTGTAGCGGTCCGTGCGGCCGCCGGCATAACAGGGGAAACCCGTAAAGTAACTGCTTGCGACCGCCGCGCCGGTGCACAGAGAGTTCCCAAGGACGTCGTAACTGCGCAGCATTCCAACCGAGAGGCCTGCTCCGTTGATGCTGATCTGGTCCTTGAACGTCGCAGTGAGGAAAAGCGCGCTGTCGGCTTGGTGAACGGCGCCGGAGCGGTCGAGCAGTCTGTCGCCGTAGAGGAACACGTTCCAATTCTTGATCGTCGTGCCGCTGCCGTTGAAATAGAGATGACCCGCGGGACCGCGTATGTCGGAGATCGTCGTGAACCCGTCGATCGGGTTGTAGTTCGGACTGACATCGTAATAGCTCAGGTTCGCTTCATAGTTAGGCTTATGGATGTCGATAAAACCGCTGGAGCTGTGCTCGAATCCGGGGGACCTTTCCCATGAGCCGGTCTCAAGTGCCTGATCGAGCGCCCACACGAATCCCGATTTCAGATTCCGCCCCGCAACCCCAGCCTCTGCCGTCGTGTCGTTGCCGACGGCGCTGTGATGCGCCAGCACGCCATCGGTCCAATAGATAAACGTACGATCGGCCAGCGCGTGGTTGAAGCCGAACGCGGTATCATCGAACTCGTTGCCGGTGGTCTGATCGTATCCGCGGAACGACAGGACGCCGAAGGATTGCCGGCCGAAACCGCCTTCTATTTTTCCGCCGCGGTCGAACGGGCCGATGCTCGGCGAGTAGAATATTTCATTCGTCGGGGTGATGAAGCCGCCGACTGGGGCGACGTTGGCGCCGCTGATGTAATTCGATCCCTGGGCGAAAAACGGCCGGTACTCCTGCAGGTTGCGCCGGAACTCTTGCGGCGCGATCGTCTGTTGATCGATCTCGACGTTGGAGAAGTCAGGGTCGGCCGTGCCGACGAAGTTGATGGTATTGGTCAGCAGGTACGTCAGGTCTAGGCCGAAGTTGCGTGTCGTCTCGGGCCGGAACGACCCGTCCGGTTGGGCGAACTGGTTGCGATCCCGACCCGCGCTGGCCAGCGTGTAGAGCTCCGCGTGTGTTCTGGCGCGCGCGCCGCCCGCGCCGCCGGCGATCTTCAAACCGCTCAGCGTGGGCCAAAAACGCACATCGTAAAAACCGGGCCAGTTCGTTCCAGGCTGGTCCTGCATCAGGCCGTCGAAGGCCCAGCTGTAGTGCTCTCCCAGCGCCGAAATGCCGCGCACGAAATTGAACCTCCACGCCTGTTCGGGCGCGGCGTGGAGGCGGAGAGCGCGCAGTGGGATGATCATGACGGCGGTCCAACCGTCGCCCATCACCTTCGCGGCAGCTTGCCACTGCGGACGATACCGCGCCGTCTCGTTGGCTTGCTGGTAGCGAGTTCCCCGGGGCGTCGTTTCGAAGTAGTACGCTTGAGAGCCGTTGCCGCTCGTATCGATTCCGATACCGACGAAGTCATCGAGTCCGAACCCGACGTCGTTCGTTTTCTGGGTCGCCAAAACCGGGACACCAGCCTGCTCGCTCCTGAATGCCGCGTAGAGATTGGTAGCGTCGTACAGCAGAAACACGCTGGTCTTCAAGCGGGCCGGTTTTATGGTCGTCAAGTTTTCAAAGGCGCCAGCGGAGACAGCGCCGGTCGCCCACAAGGCATCCCTTAGGCTCGGATCAAGCGCCAGAGGGTGGGGTGCCAGGACAGCCGGAAAGGACTGCGTCGCCCTAACCGAAGCCCCCGCCCCGGCGGGCTCGAAGAAGAGCGCGAAGAAAGCTGCAAAAAATGCAACGGGGAGTGCCTTCGCTTTAGGCGGCAACGGGGCCATACACAGATATAATACGTCAAAAGCGGGTGCCGTTGTCTTCAAGAATCCATCAAATTCAGCGCGGAGGCTGTGCAAGCGTGGGCAAACACGCCGTTCCCAGACCTTTAGGTCCATTCGAGTCGAAGCGAGGAGTTTGAGATTGCGTCCACAGCCAATGGACGGCCGTTCGATTTATCGTTTCGGCCCTTACCTGCTGGACGTCCGAGCTCGGCTGCTCAGCGTCGACGGAATCGCCGTGCCGCTAGGCCCGAGAGTCGTCGAGACGCTGACCGCGCTCGTGCGAAAGCGCGGAGAAGTCGTCTCCAAGACCGAGTTGCTGGACGAGGTCTGGCCGGAAGGTTTCGTTGAAGAAGCCAATGTCGCGCAAAACGTCTACGTGTTGCGCAAGGCTCTGCGCGCGGCATGGGACGTGGATGCGATTCAGACTTTGCCCCGCCGCGGCTATCGCTTTGTCGCCCCCGTCACGGTGGCGATAGACGCTCACCCTATGGAAAACCCCGCTCCCCAAAAGCCCGCCTTCGCGCCTGCGGTGAAAGTCGGCGTCCGCCCCCGCATGGCCTGGCTGGCCGTCGCTTTTTTGAGCATGATGCTGCTCGTCGCGTTCCAGAAATCGCTTCAACCGCACGCGGCGCTGATGCCGTCGGCCGCGTCCCGACTCAGCCCCACCGATCAGCGCTATTACGCCCTTGGCCGCTACTATTGGAACCAACGGACGCAGGCAGGCGTGCTTAGAAGCATCGCCTACTTCAAGCACGTCGTACGCTTCGATCCGCACAACCCGCTCGGTTTTTCGGGACTTGCAGACGCGTATTCGATCATGGCCGATTACGGCTACGGCCGAAGCAGCATGTCCTATCGCACGATCGCAAGACGAGCGGCGCGGGAGGCGGTGAGTCTGGACGACCGCTGCGCGGAGGCGCACGCTTCTTTGGGTTTCGTGCGAGAAAATATCGACGGCGATATTCCAGCGGCCGCGGCGGAATACACGCACGCGATCGCGCTGAATCCGAATTACGCGACGGCCCATCAATGGTACGGCACGCTGCTGCTCCTGCGGGGTCGCTCCGAGCCGGGCCGGCGTGAGCTGGAGAACGCAGTCAGGCTCGATCCGACATCTCCCGCCATAAACACCTGGCTAGCGTCTGCGGAATACTTCGGCCGCGACTACGTCCGGTCGGTAGAGTTTGCGAAGCAAGCGCTGGAGCTCGATCCCGCCCGTCGCGACGCCTTAGTCGTCCTTGGACTGGCGTACGAACAGGAGCACCGGCACGCGGCCGCGCTTGGCGCTTTCGAAAGACTGGCTCGACTCGGAGAGCCAGACGAAGCTTTGGCGCTGGTCGCCTACACCCACGCACGCAGCGGACGCACGTTGATAGGACGGCGCGAATTGGAACAGTTGCTAAAACGCAAAGAGGTGGCTCCCCAGGAGGTTGCCGTGGTGCTCATCGCTTTGGGACGACGCGAAGCGGCCTTGGACTGGTTGCGCCGAAGCAACCTGAAAGCGACCCAAGCAAAAACTTGGCTCGCTCTTGACCCGCGCCTGGACCCGGTGCGCCACGACGCCCGTTTCAGGCGCTGGATGAAGCTGCAGTCTTCGTAGAGGCCACGGCGACAGCAATGAGACCATTTCGGTTCCCCTGCGCCCGAGCGGGCGCCCGCGTCTCTTCGCCGTTTTTTAACGCGGCCGCCTTGTTCGCCTGATGGATCAGCTGGGTTCGCAGCAAACGCCGGCAGACACAATGGCGAAAGCGATGGTCACGCATGTGCGCCATCCGCGAGCGCTGCCGATCTACACCATGCCGGAAACTCACTTCGGCATGGGAGCCAGCCTGGGCAACGGGGCGGTCTGGGTGAACACGAAGAGCACGGGCGCGATCGAGCGCGTGTTCAGCACCGAGCTCGGCGTTAGTTTGGTCGGCGGCATCTCCGTCCGTTACGCCGGGACGGGGAATTCGCTGCACCCGACATGGTTCGGCGACGCCCATCCGACGTCGACGACATCGTACATTCCGCTCGGGGCCGACACGCCCGGCGGCTTTTCGATTCATCCCGCATACCAGCGGCGTACGTTTTCCATCGCCAGCGGCGTTGGGGTGTCCGAAACGACGTTCGTGCCGCTTGGGCGCCCGGCGCCATCTGGGGACCGGCCGCTTTTGTATCAGGCCATCGAGTTAGACAACACCGACGACGTCGTGCACGAAATTCGGATCGTGGGCTTTGCGCTCTTGCGCGGGGCTCTCGACGATGACGTCGCCGCGCGCTTCGTCCCGAACTTGCGCGCGCTCGTGGCACACAATAAGAGCCGTCCCGAGGCCGTGCGTATCTTCGGGCTGACCCAGTCACCGACGATGTACGGCACCAGCTTCGACTTCGGCAGCGTGTACGACCCGTCGCACGTCCATCCCCTCAGCAACGATACCCAAGCATGCGGCGACGTACTGGGCTGCCTGCAGCTCGACGTCGTGCTGCAACCGGGCCAGAGGTATCCGCTGTGCTTCGTGACGGGAGTGTTCGCTCACGGCGAAGAGGATGCCATCGAAGCCTATCGCGACCAACCTGAGTGGAAGGTCGCGCTCCAAGACTCCGTCGCGTACCTGCAAGAGATCTTGGAGGCCAGCCAGGTTTTGACTCCCGATCCTCAGATCAACCGAGGCGTGCTGTGGAGCAAAGTCAACATGCGGCGCGTCATGAGCGACTATCCGCAAGGACGGGCGTTTACCAACGAACCGGGCGTTTCGTCAAACGTCGTTTGCCGGGACGCGGCCTGGTTCGTATACGGCAACGACCATTTTATGCCGGGTTTCTCGCGCGCGCTCCTGGATCGCTTCGCCGCTGCGCAATATCCGAACGGCAAGCTGCCCGAGTTCTACGACGCGATCACCGGGACCGTTGAGGATTACGGGCTCAATATCAACGACGCCACCCCGCTTTTCATTCTGGCGGTGAACCACCATTACCGTTTGACCGGCGACTTTCACTGGTTGCAAGCCATCTATCCCTCGGTTGCAAAAGCAGCCCGGTACATCCGCGAACAGACGGACGATCGGCATTTGGTTTTCTGCTCGGCCCGCGATCCGCGCGGCAACGTCTGGGCGATCGCGGGTTGGCGCAACGTGATGCCGCTCTACACCCTGAACGGCGCCGTGACCGAGATAAATGCGGAGTGCGTCGCGGCGCTGCGCGATGCGGCGCATCTTGCGGAGAACCTCAAGACGTATCCCGACGACGTGGTCGAGTTCGGCAAAGCGTCAGACTGCATCCGCACAGCGATGAACGATCTGCTGCTCAACCCCGACAACGGTCTTTACTATCTGAACATCGACGCGGACGCCAACACCCACACCGACGTCACGGGGGACGAGGTGTTCCCCGTCATGTTCCGCGTCTGCGATGAGGAGACGGGGTTTCGCATCATCAGCCGCCTCAATTCGCCTGATTTCTGGACGCCTGCGGGCTTGCGAACGGTGTCTCGCAACGACCCGCTTTACGACCCGTCGACCAACGTCGGACTGCTCGGCGGGGTGTGGCCCGGCTTGACATGGTGGTACGCATTCGCGGCGGCCCACTATCACCCCGAGTTCATGGTGGAGGCCTTGCGCTCGTCGTTCGAGCATTACGCGGACAACCCAAAGGTCAACAATACGGTTCCCGGCCAGTTCAGCGAGTGGTTCGACGGCGAAAGCCTCATCAATCGGGGCATGCGGCTAAGTCCCTGGGAGCCGCCCCGGTTCTTGTGGGCGGCGGTCGAGGGCGTATGCGGCCTGATGCTCACTCCTTCTTTGCCGCGCGTCCATCCCATCGTGCCCGTCACGTGGAAATGGATCGCGTTGCGCCGCTTGCCGTATCACGGCAACGAGTTGACGTACTTCGCCACTCGCGAAGCAGGCGAATTCAAAATCTATGCGACCGGGGAAATCGAATCCGACCACCCCGTCGAGCGATACGAGGAGGATGTTTCCGGCGGAATTCTCTTGTTTTCAGACAATGCGGCCGTCGTGGCTTTGCGCAGGCCGGGCGAGACGATCATCTTAGTCGGCAACGTCGGACCGCAAACCACAACGGTGCCGTTGAATATCCGCGAGATCGTCGAAACGCACGCGGCCTACGAGATCGCCACGTACAATAGCGAACGTGACGCCTGGGAAAGCAGC
>JACRUD010000083.1 GCA_014304875.1 Vulcanimicrobiota bacterium | reverse complement strand
CTTGCAAACGCTGCGCAAATAGATCTGGAAGGTGAAGATCCGATGGCAGTAGTCGACGTCGCTCGAGCCTCTCACGGCCACACCCATCCGCCGCCGCGCTCGTTCGTCCAAAAGTATGTGTTCAGCCTCGATCACAAAGTGATCGGCATTCAGTACTTCATGACGGCAGGATTGTTCTTCGTGCTGGCCGGCTTGCTGGCCGAGCTCATGCGCGCGCAGTTGCAAGGGCCGTCCAATCACGTCTTGAGCATCACCACCTACAACGAAGCCTTTAGCGTCCACGGCTCGGCCATGGTTTGGCTGGTCATCATTCCGCTCATGACCGGCGCCCTCGGAAATTTCGTGATGCCGCTGCAGATCGGTGCCCGCGACGTCGCGTTCCCATGGCTCAACATGGTGAGCTTTTGGATGTTCCCGCCTGCCGGCATTTTGCTCTTCGGCAGCTTCCTCTTCGGCGCGCCCGAGGCAGGCTGGACCGAATACCCGCCGATCAGCCTGCAGACCCCGTTCGGAACGACGATGTGGTGCATGGCCATCTTCTTGATCGGCATCTCCAGCACCATCACGGGCATCAATTTCCTCGTGACCATCATCAAGATGCGTGCTCCGGGCATGACCTGGACCCGGATGCCGCTCTTCGTCTGGGCCACCGCCGTGACGGCCTTCTTGTCGTACATCGCGACCACAGCGCTGGCGGCGGCCTTGGCCGCGCTGTTCATCGAACGCGTCTTCCACGTTCCGTTCTTCGACCCCACACACGGCGGCAGCCCGGTGCTTTGGCAGCACATGTTCTGGTTCTATTCGCACCCTGCGGTCTATATAATGGTTCTGCCGGGTTTCGGGGTGATATCGGAGATCATCCCGACGTTCGCCCGCCGGCCGATTTTCGGCTACAAAGCGATCGCGTATTCCTCGGTCGCCATCGGTCTGATGTCGTTCATGGTCTGGGCCCACCACATGTTCACGAGCGGCCTCGCCATGTGGGTTCAGCTGCCGTTTATGATCTTGACGATGGCGATCGCCATACCGACCGGCATCAAAGTCTTCAGCTGGGTGACGACGCTGTGGGCCGGCAACATCCGGCTCGCGTCGCCGCTGCTGTTCGTGCTGGGATTCCTGTTCACGTTCACGTTCGGCGGCATCACCGGAATCTTCTTAGCGTCGGTGCCGGTGGACATCCACGAGCACGCGACCTACTTCGTCGTCGCTCACCTCCACTACGTGCTGTTCGGCGGCAGCGTCTTCGCCATCTTCGCTGGCATCTATTATTGGTGGCCGAAGATGACCGGCCGCATGCTCGACGAGAGGCTGGCGAGGTGGCACTTCTGGCTGACGTTCGTCGGATTCAACGCGACTTTCTTGCCGATGCACTGGATCGGTCTGCTCGGCATGCCTAGGCGAGTGGCGACGTACGACCCGCAGTTCGCCGGCACTAACCTCTTCATATCCATTTCCGCGTACGTCTTGGGCGCGTCGATGCTCGTCTTCGCGTACAACGCGATCCGGAGCGCAAAAGACGGCGAACCCGCCGGTCAGAACCCGTGGGGCGCGCGCACCTTGGAGTGGATGACCTCGTCGCCTCCGCCCTACTACAATTTCGAGAAGATTCCCGTTGTGCTGTCGGGTCCTTACGACTACGGGCAGCCGTTGCCGTATAAAGAGCTCGACGCCGACATGTCCACCGTCCCGATCCGTTAGCGAAGGGAAGCGAACCGAAGATGGCCAGCGAGGCGCTGCTCTCCGAAGACGCTCTCTACTCGGAAATCCGAGGTCAGCGGCTGCTCGGGTTTTTGCTGTTCCTGATCAGCGACTGCATCTTGTTCTCTTCCTTTATTTTCGCCTACCTCTACATGAGGAGTTCGGTCGCGGTGTGGCCGCCGCCGGGGGTGGGCAAGGCCGACCTCTACGTTGCGGCGGTCAATTCGATCGTGCTTTTCGGCAGCGGAGCGACCATGCACTACGCGATCGAAGGCTTCAAGCATGGCAAGCGCGGCCGCTTCCTCGGCTTCATGATCGCGACCATCGTCTTGGGTTCTTTGTTCTTGAGCGGCCAGGCGTACGAGTATTCGCATCTCGCGCAGCTCAAGACGACCTGGCCCGGAAGCACGTACGGCGCTTCCTTCTTCACGTTGACCGGCATGCACGGCTTTCACGTGTTCGTCGGTGTCGTATTCCTCATTATCGTGCTGCTGCAGACTTTGCGCGGCACCTACGACCGTCATCGCTATTTCGGCTTGACGGCGGCGACTCTGTACTGGCACTTCGTCGACGTCATTTGGGTCGCGCTGTTCTTCTTGCTCTACGTGTACTAGCGTAAAGGATCAGTCGATGGACCAAGTCGTGCTCGAAAGAACCATCGCCGTCATCGGAGCGCTGATCGTCGGCGCCTCGGCGCTGACGTCGCTTGCCGGCGAATGGAAGAAGACCGGCCTGGACGATCAGGTCAGCAAGGTGATGCTGGGACTGCTGACGGTCGGCTGCGTCATCGTCATCTTAGCCGCGACCGGCGTCGTCGGAAAGGTGTAGCAAAGCTATGGCGATCGATGTGGAACACACGCACGGCGATCGGTACGAGGTGCCTCGAAGTCGCGGCATCCCGCCGACGGTGCGGCTGCTGGTGGCGATCGGGCTTGTCATCATATTCTACATGGGGGCCATTTCCGCTTTCTACTCAAAGCATTTCCACATCTGGCCCGCCGGCGACACCTCGAAGATCACCCTGACCGGCAAATTCTAGCTCAAGGCGAGTGCGCTTTACAGCCTGCGGTCGGACGGAGACGGCGGAGCTTTTGCCCCCACGCCGAAAGCGGGGAAATTCTGCGGCAGCACTTGCGTCGACTGACCGTCAACCGTGTGGATGCCCCCGTACTCGCTGAATTCCAGCAACGCCGGCTGGACGACAAAAGGCAGGTCGCCTTCGCCCCGGGTGGTCCATTCGCACGCCACCCGTTTGTCGTCGAGCAAAACCGCGACGTAACCAGTGCAGCCCCGGTCGGAGTAATCGTCCCGGCCCCGCGTGCGCAGGTAGCCGTCGACGACGAAGATCGGTCCGAACGTCTCGCGCAGAGCGCGTACGGGTCCGACGAGCAGCGACACGGCGTACAGGGCAAACCCGATCGCTCCAGGCAAAAAGATGAGCGCCAGGATGCGTTCATCCACCCGCTCGCGCACGCCGCCTTCATCGATGACGCGGATGCCGTGTCTGTCGAGCCACAGGCAGAAAAACGCGAAGCAGAGCGAGATCAAAGCCGGTTCGACCGCGAGTGCGACGCGCCCGAGAAGACCGCGCCGCACGACGGTCGACTCATCCGGCCGCCACCTCCGCATGGCTAGGAGACGCCGGCGTTCGGCGGAAGTAAGCGACGCGGAGTGGAAGGAAGCCACAATGAATCGGTTCGCGGCAATTCTGGCCGGTCCTATACTTTTGCTGGCCCTGGTCCTCGCGCCGGCGCACGCGTTCGCGGCCGGCAACCCGTTCGACGCGCACGTGCGGCCGGTCAACGTGGGAGACGGCATTCCGTCCACCCGCTTTGTGGATCAAGACGGCAGACATCTGACCCTGAGGGACTCAAGCGGCCGCACCGTGGTTCTAAGTTTTATCTATACGCGCTGCACCGACGAGTGCCCGCTCGTGACGCAGAAGTTCGTGCGGCTGCGCGACTCCTTGAGCGCCTCGAAGTTCGTGCTGGCGTTGGTCAGTATCGATCCCGCGCACGATACGCCTGTCGCGTTGCGGCGCTACGCGCGCCACCACGGCGCCGATGCCGCGAGCGTGTTGATGCTGACCGGCAGGCCGGCGGACGTTCTCGCGTTCGCGAGGTCTTTGGGCGTCTCAACGCTCGACAACGGCCGCGGGGAAATCCTGCACAACAACCGCACGATCATCGTCGGCCCCGACGGCGCGGTCGCCGATACGGTCGACGAGTCCGGCTGGAGTCCTCGGGAGCTTGCGGCCCAAGCGCGCCATATCGCACAGCTCCGATCCGATCCGATGGCTCGTTTCGATCTGGCGCTTGGCAAGGCGGTTGCGGCCGTCTGCGGCGGCTCGCAGTTCGGCCGTAGCGGACTGACCGACTTGCTGGCCATCTTTGGGATATTTGCGGCATCGGCAGCGGCGCTGTACTGGGTGACGCGCAAATTGTTCCTGGTGAGTCCGTAGGAAGGGCATGTATGGAGGAGCAGCCTCACTTCGAATACGGAGTCCTCGCGGGAGAAAGCAAGACTCGAGCCTGGTTGGATGAGCTCTCTCAAATCCTGAATGAGGGATGGGAACTCGTGCATTTCGGGCCGTACAACCCTAGCTACAACGTCGCGATCGTTCGTAAGCTCAAAGAAGGCTAGCCGGCCGTCGAGATGATCGGCCCAGGCATCCCCCAGAGAAGGAGTACCGATTCCATGCGCTACCGACCCCGATCGCTCGTCATCGTGGCTGTGCTTGCCGGCTTGGCGTGGGGCTGCGGCGGCAGTTCGATGCCCAAGGGGTCGTATGGAACGCTTTTTGGCCGGGTCACAAGCTCGTCCGGGCAGCCGATCAGCGGGGCGACCGTGGTAGTCGACATAGTCGTAAAGGCCACGACCGATGCCGGCGGCATGTACACGGTGACCACCGTCCCGGTCGACGCAGGAGGGACCAGCACGACGGTGTGCGCGCAAGCCGCGGGCTTTCAATCTAAAACGGCAAACCCGCCGCCGACGGTGGCCGAAAATGCCCGAGTCGAGGTGAATATCTCACTGAGCCCCGGCTCAAGCGGCCCGTGCACAGGCGGCTAAAGGACCTGTCCCGGATCTTCAGGAAGGCCTGTCCCGTTCCGCAACTTTGAGGGAGGGCCTTCGTGGCAATTACGTCGGGCGAAGTCAGCGCCGCGCCGAAGCCTCGCGGCGAATCAAAGGTCAACTCCGTCGACCGCGCCCTGGTGATTTTGGAATACCTCGGGACTCAAAGCAAGGAAGTCGGAGTTCGGGAGCTCGGCCAGAACATCGGTCTCTCGAAAAGCAGCGTTCATCGCATCTTACAGACGCTGCGGGCGCGCGGTTTCGTCAGGTGGAATCCGGAAAACGCCCGCTATTCGCTCGGCATGAAAGCTTTTGAAGTCGGATCCGGCATCTTGCGCTCGATGGAGGCGCACTCGGCCGCGAAATTCAGCCTCGAACAACTCGTCAACGCGCTGGGGGAAACGGCGTTTTTGGGGGTTATCGACGGCTCCGAAATGGTCTACGTCGACAAGATCGACGGCCGCCGCGCTCTTCGGATGGTCGCCGATATCGGGGCTCGCAGCCCGCTCCATTCCACTGCTATCGGGAAGGCGCTACTCGCCTATTCCGACCGGGCGGAGATCGACCGTATGCTCGCAGGCAAGCCGTTGACCCGCTATACGGACAACACGCTGACCGATGCCGCAGCGCTCCGCCAGGAGCTGGAGAAGATCAGGCGCCAGGGTTATTCCGAAGACGACGAAGAGGCCGAACAGGGACTGTACGGCGTAGGGGCGCCCTTGTTCAACTATTCTGGTCGAGCCGTCGCGGCGATTTCGGTCGCCGCGCCGAAAATGGCGCAACAGCAGCCGTCTCAGAAAGAAAACATCGTCAAGCACGTGGTCGAGGCGGCCCAGGAGATCTCTGTCAAGCTCGGCTACACCATCCGGCCCAAGCCCGAGGAGGCGTAAGCGGCTTCACCGGTCGTTTCACAAGGGAGCAAGGTTCGGCCATGACTTCGAAGCCCAGCGTTTTTGTCAGCCGGGTTATTCCGGATGCCGGCTTATCTTTGCTCCGAGAGAACTTCGACGTCACCGTATGGCCGCACGATCGCCCACCGACGAGGCAGGAGCTGACGGCCTGCTGCCAGGGGAAGGACGCGCTCGTGTGCCTACTGACGGAGAAGGTCGACGCCGAACTCTTGGCCGCCGCTCCCGCCGTGAAAATCGTCGCCAACGTGGCAGTCGGGTTCGATAACTTGGACGTTGCGGCCGGCACGCGGGCTGGAGTGGTGATGTCCAATACGCCGGGGGTTTTGGACGAGACCACCGCCGATCTGGCGTTTGCCCTGTTGATGGCATCCGCCCGGCGCGTCGTGGAAGCCGACCGCCTGGTGCGGACCGGTACGTGGGCCGGTTGGGGAATCATGCAATATCTCGGCCACGACATCCATCATGCGACTTTGGGCATCGTAGGATTGGGCAGAATCGGAAAAGCCGTGGCCCGGCGGGCGGCGGGCTTCGCGATGAACGTCCTGTATGCAGACGCCGCCCCTGCAGGTGAGGACGTCGAGAAAGAGTTACGCGCTCGCTTCGTGCCCCTAAAAGATCTGTTGCGTGAATCCGACTTCGTCTCGCTGCACGTGCCGCTGATGGAGCAGACGCATCACCTGATCGATGCCTCGGCGTTGAAGCTGATGAAGAAGAGCGCGCACCTGATCAATACGTCCCGCGGCCCGGTCGTCGACGAGAAGGCGCTTGTCGACGCGCTGAACAGCGGCACCATTGCGGGCGCGGGGCTGGACGTCTACGAAAACGAGCCGATGATCTCCAGCGAGCTGTTAGCGCTTCCCAACGTGGTCTTGCTGCCGCACATCGCGAGCGCGAGTCACGCGACGCGAGGCAAGATGTCTGAAGTGGCTGCACGCAACGTCATCGCTTTTTTCAACGGTGGGCCGCTGCCCACGCCGCTGAATCCGGAGGCGTTCAAGGTCCGCTCCGCCGTTTCGTAGCATGGCCGAAGCGGCTGCCCAGCGCATCGTCATCGCAAGCGACAAATTCAAAGGCAGTCTCTCCTCAAAAGAAGCGGGCACGGCCATCGCGCAAGGCTTCGGCCACGTTTTCCCGCACGCATCCATCGAGGTCGTGCCCATCGCCGACGGCGGCGAAGGGACGATCGAGGCGCTGCTTACGGCGCAAGGCGGAACTCGCATGGCCCGGACGGTCAGCGGACCCCAGGGCGAGAGCGTGCGCAGCTTTTTTGCCCTTTTGGGCGGCGGCGATGTTGCGGTCGTCGAGCTGGCCCAAGCCAGCGGGCTGAATTTAGTAAGCGCGGGATCGAATGACCCTCGCACGGCGACGACTTTCGGCACGGGGCAGCTGGTCGCGGCCGCGATAGATGCGGGGGCGCGGCGCATCGTCCTCGCGGTCGGCGGAAGTGCGACTAACGATGCGGGCGCCGGCGCGTTGAGCGCACTCGGCGCGCGATTTTGCGATGCGGCCGGTGAAGAGCTAGCGCGCGGCGGGGGAGCGCTGGGAGAACTGACTCGCATCGATCTTCGCGCCCTGCGAGCGCGCCTTCGGGGGGTCACGATCGACGTGGCCTGCGACGTCACAAACGTTCTATGCGGTCCGGATGGAGCGTCGGCTGTGTACGGGCCGCAAAAAGGCGCGACGCCGCGCGCCGTCGCCGCTTTGGAAGGAGCGCTGGACCGCTTTTCTCGGGTGGCGGCGGATACGACCGGCATCGACGTCCGCGACCTTGCGGGTTCCGGTGCGGCGGGCGGTACAGCCGGCGGTTTCGTCGCTTTGGCGGGCGCGAATATCGTGTCGGGCGCGGCGCTCGTCCTAGAGGCGGTCCGATTGCCGCAGCGGCTGCGGGGCGCGAATTTGGTCGTGACCGGTGAAGGCGTGCTTGACAGCCAGTCCCTGGAGGGTAAAGCGCCCTTCGCGGTCGCCCGGGCGGCGATGACGGCGGGCGTTCCCGCGGTTGCGCTCGTGGGCACCATCGCGTGCGATAACTCGCGGCTGGCTGCGATCGGCATAAGGACGGCAGCCACCATTGTGCCTGGGCCGATGTCGCTGAAGGACGCGCTCAGCGATGCCCGGCTGCTGCTCAGGGATGCTGCCCAAAGGTTGGCGAGCGCGATCGCGCTCGACCTTTAAACCCGAGCGGCTTTGCGGGCGGCGGATTGACGTGCGGGCGGCAAGGCCGCCCACTCGGCCCGTTCTACCAGCAGATTGACGATGGCCTGCGCCATCTTCTCCGCATCGTGACGGACCAGTTGGTCCTCCGACAGGAAGTTGCCCGTCAGCGGCGTGACGCCCAAGGCTCTGACCGCATCGAAGTCAGCGACGACTTGGTGGGCTCCTCCGACCTCGTACATCTTGCGCAGCCGCCTCGGCTGCTCCACGTTGAAGAAAGCGAAATCGAACAAACGCCGCCCCGTTCCGTCGAGCAGGGCGCGGACGTGGTCGGCCGCGGACATGCCGTCGGTCTCGCCCGGCTGCGTCATGATGTTGCAGACGTAGACTTTGACCGCCCTGGAGCGTTCAAGCGCCTCGGCGACGCCAGCCACCATGACGTTCGGCATGATACTGGTGTACAGACTGCCGGGGCCGAGCACGATGAGGTCCGCTTCCGCGATGGCGTCGATCACCTCGGGCAGCGGTTCGCAGTGCTCTGGCACCAGGCGGACGCTGCGGATCGGCGACGCCGACCGGGAGACGGACGTCTCACCGCGCATCAACGTCCCATCGGCCAGAGTGGCTTCCAGGGCGACGTTGGCCAGGGTGGCGGGCAGCACGCGGCCCTTGATGGCCAAGACTCGGCTGCTCTCTTTGACGGCGCGGTCGAAGTCGCCGGCGATCCCACACATAGCGGCGATGAAAAGGTTTCCGAACGAGTGCCCGCTCAGGCCGTCGCCTTCGTTGAAGCGGTATTGGAACAGGTCGGTCATCATAGATTCGCTGTCGGCTAACGCGACGAGGCAGTTGCGGATGTC
This sequence comes from Vulcanimicrobiota bacterium, assembly GCA_014304875.1. Taxonomy (GTDB): domain Bacteria; phylum Vulcanimicrobiota; class Vulcanimicrobiia; order Eremiobacterales; family Eremiobacteraceae; genus Mawsoniella; species Mawsoniella australis. Next base: position 1,247 of record JACRUD010000083.1, on the reverse strand, counting down.
CCCCGGCGGCGGCAGACCTAGTTCTTGCCGCAGACGGCCGCTGCTGCCGCCGTCATCGGTCACCGTGACCACCGCGGTGAGGTGGGGCGTGTATCCTTTGAGCCCGCGCAGCAACGTCGACAGCCCGGTTCCGCCGCCGATCGCCACTACCCGGTAGCCACGGCTAAGCTGCCGTCGTTCGTAGATCACCTCGATGAGACGTTGACCGTCCTGGGGACTGACGGCATGCACGATCGAGCGCATCCACTGACGCAGCCCGTAGTAGACGAGGGCCGAACCGACAGCGATCAGGATCAACTCGAGCCCGAATGGCTGAAGACGTCCGGCCGTCAGGTGGTCGATCGTCTGATTCACGTGGAAGTTATAGCCGCGTTTGTTCAGGACGCGATCTAGGCCGTCGAGCAAGAAAAACGACCCGACGAGCGCGATGAATAGCCAACGCTTTAGCTGCATACCGGGCGTCATCCAGCGCAAAAAGCGCGCCAGCGCAGTGGAAGCGTGCTCAGCGTTGGGCATCGCGGTATTCGACGAACGCGCCGACGTTTTGGGAGCGCAAATGGCGCGCGAGTTCGTCGGCCATGTAGACGGAGCGGTGCCGTCCGCCGGTGCATCCGACGCCTATCGTGAGGTGCACCTTGCCTTCGCGCACGAATTGGGGCAACAGGAAGTCGACGAACCGATAGAGTTCGGTCTTGAAAGCCTTGGTCTCGGGCACGTCGTCTAAGAACTTGGCGACCGCCGGATGAGCGCCCGTCAGCGAGCGCAGCTCTTCGACGTAATTCGGGTTGGGAAGAAAGCGGACGTCGAACAGGAGATCAGCGTCCAGCGGAACGCCGTACTTGTAGCCGAACGCGACGACGGACACCGTGATGGCCTCTTCGGTCGCATGAGCGGCGACGGCGTTGACCAATTTCTCCTTGAGCGCGGAAAGGGTCAAAGCCGACGTATCGATGATCACATCCGCCGCGTCTCTGATCGGCTTGAGCTCCTCGCGCTCGGCGATGATGCTGTCGACGATGCGTCCGCGGTCCGACAGCGGGTGCTTGCGCCGCGTTTCGGAATATCGGCGCACCAGCGCCTCGTCGCTGGCGTCGAAAAAGATGACGCGGTACGGGATGCGTTCCCGATCCAGCGCGCGCAGCTGGCCGACCAAATCGCCGAACATCTCTTCGCCGCGGATGTCGAGCACCAGCGCGACTTTCCGCAGCCCTCGGCTGCCCGAACATAACTCCGCGAATTTCGGGATG
>JACRUD010000137.1 GCA_014304875.1 Vulcanimicrobiota bacterium | reverse complement strand
CGCCTGGTCCGCTCCGACACCATTCTTGGCGGAGAACTCTCGCGCGCGCTTTACGTCGTCCGCACGCGCATCGCTCTGACGGATCCGTGGTGCCTGCTGGTCGGAAGCGGCGGGTTTTTGGGCGTCAACTTCTACCTTATCAATAACACCGACGCACCGCTGGAAAGCGTACGCTCGAAGGCCGAAGGTTGGATGACCTTAGATGATAATCTCGTGCAGACCGCGCCGAAGTACGAGCAATTAGGAGACGTCCCGCCGCACGATAGCAAAGAGATCGGCATGGACGAGCCTGGCGGATACATTCGCTACGACCTAGAGTTCCACCACGCCGGCAGCGATGTGGAAGTGTCGTTCGCGGTGGATCCCGATCAATGGTATTTTCCTAGGTGCGACGTTGGCCGCCTGTGCGGCATCGTGCTACCCGCTCGCAACAGCGCTTAAGACCGTTTCGCTTTCACTGCGCTGTCGAGGAAACGTTCGACGGCGTAGAGCACGACGGGTGCGTGCAACCCGAAGGGGATGTTCTCGAAGGCGTGCTCCGCCCAAGGCAGCCGGATCAGGGTAACCTTTGTGCCGGCGCTTTCCAGCGCGTCGCGCAGGGCCGTCGCGGCCTCGATTTTCACGACATGGTCCCGCGCGCCGTAGATGAGAAGGGTCGGTGGCAACCCTTTGCGGACGTAGGCAATCGGAGAAGCCAGACGATAGCGCTCGGCGGAACCCGACGGCGCACCGCCGATGTAATCACGCAGTATGGCCCGCACGTCGATCGGATCCGGATGCGGCGGAAAACGGTAAGCCTGGGCAAGATCGATCGGGCCGGAATAACTCACCACGGCCCGCACGGCACGATCGCTGCCATACGCAGCAAGCAACGCCAGTTCTGCGCCAGAGGAATGCCCGACGATCGCGATGCGATTGGGGTCGGCATGGTATTCGCTGGCTTTGCGCTCGATAAATCGCAACTGCGCCTTGACGTCTTCGAGCGCGCTGGGAAAGCGCACTGCAGGCGAGTGGCGATAGTCGAATGCGAACACCGCGTAGCCCCGCGCCGCCAGAGCACGGTCCAGCATCGCATCGTTCGACGGCGAACCGTTGCGCCATGCGCCGCCATAAACCGCAGCGACGATCGGAGCCGGCCGAAGCGAATCGGGCAAGTATGCATGCATCGCCGTCCGCCGTTGGCCGAGCACGACCGGGATATCGGTTTCGCGCAGCGCGCCCCGGCTCTGGGCCGCCGCAAGGCTGCTGAACGTTGCGGCCGCGTCCTTGGTCTGGGTGAAAAGCAGAAACGGTGGCAGCGCGCTCAGGCTTAGATTTGCGACGGCCAGCACGGCGGCCGCCTTCCGGAGCCCGCTGCGAGGCGCGCGCAAGATAGCGACGAGCGCACCGGCATTGAGCAGTAGAAGATAGGGGCTGCACTCAATTGAGATCACGGCCGCGATTAAGGAAGGCCGGTTCCAAGGCGGCACGACGATCCAGATGGACAGCAGCGTCAGCGCGACGCTCAGACCAAGCAGCACCACCACACCCACGCCATAAGAACGAATTGCAGGGGCAGGCGCAGCCACAAGGCTGCCGGCGCGGCGATGTCGCGGAAAACTTCCGGGTGTAAAGCCATGTAGATGTTGGCCGGATACACGGCGCACAGCAAGGCCAGCAGTCCGTAACCGGCGGCTTTGCGCAGGCGCGGTACGAGAAGAGCGATCGCGCCCAGGATCTCGCAGCAGCCGCTGACATAGACAAGAAGCAGCGGGTGGCCTAACTGCGGCGGCACGATGCGGGCGTACACGTGCGGTCTAACGAAATGCAGCGTGCCGGCGACCAGAAAACCGGCGCTGAGGACCCAGCGTGAAACCGTTTTGGGGTAATCCTTCACTAGGGAGCGGCTTCGCGCACGAAGCGCTTCATTTCACCGTTGAGCGGGTCACCCTGCCGCGCGACGCGAGCGACCAGCGCATCGTGCGTCGCGTGCGGCTCTGTAGACGAACGAATGCGATTTCCGAGCGCTCGTGTAAAAAGAGTAAAACGGTCTCTATCCACGCATTGAGTGCCGGGATCGATCGACTCGCACGTCGCCTCAAACGGCGTGGGGACTCGAAGGAGATAACGGTACACGGAATTAGCGTCGCGCTCCTCGAGCGTTTCGCCATAGATATGGTGATCGGTTGCGATGTAAATGCGCTGCAGGGCGATCAGCGCGAAAAGCAGGGCTTGCATGGTCGCCTGCAATTGTCTACCGCGCTGCGATCTCCCCGCCGCGGTGCGGCAGCCCGATCAAAGGATCAGTTTTCCGGACAGAAGTCAAGTATGGCCGGCTTAGCGAAGATGCGAAGACACGAGCTCGTTTTTCGTCGAGAAAGGTTCTCCACTTGAAAATCCTTTTACAGCTGAGCACACTTTTGGCGGCCGCAGCTTTGGTCGCTCCGGCATACGCCGATACCCCATCCACCAGCTTCGACATCAATTCGATTCACGTCGACAAATACGGCGCGGGTGCGCAGCCGAGCTCCACATCAAGTCAGCCGGCATTGATTCTGATTCCCGGTCTGACCAACAGCGCGGCGGTGTGGGGCCCGACGATTCATCGCTACGCAGGGACGTACACGGTCTATGCGCTGACGTTGGCGGGATTCGGGGGACGTTCGCCGGCCGCCCGACCCAGGTTGGATGCCGCGGACGCCGACATCGTCGCGTTGATCCAAAAAGAACATATCGACAAGCCGGTTCTGATAGGCCACAGCATGGGAGGGCATCTAGCTTTACGGCTCGCCGCCGAACACAGCCCTTTGCTGCGCGGAGCCATTGCAGTTGACGGCCTGCCTGTCTTTCCGGGCTTGGAAAACATGACGCCCGACCAGCGCTCGGCAGCGGCATCGAAAATGGTGGCGCAAATCAAGAGCGCATCGACTCCGGAACAATTTATGCAGGCCGAGCGGACGTACGTCGTTCCAAACCTGACTTTGGCAAAAAATGTCGACACCGTGACGCAGTTCAGCAAAGGGGCCGATCTCAACGCCACCGCGGATTACATGCGGGAACTAGTGACAACCGATGAGCGGCCGCAGCTTACTCAAGTCACCATCCCGGTGCTGGAAATCGCGCCCTACGACCCCACGCTCGAAAATGAATCGTTTGCCAATGCCGCCGCCAAACAAGTCTACTACCAGGGTTTGCTAAAAAACGACAAGACCGTCACCGTAAAGATGGTTCAGGGCTCGCGCCACTTCATCATGTGGGATCAACCCGATGCTTTTTATGCCGACGTCGATGCTTTTCTCGCGACATTGAAGTAGAGCTGCGGCTCGTGGCCCCGCCGCTTAATGCCGCGGCTTTAGTCGGTGTGAAAGTTTTCTACGGCCTGGGGATTGCTTAGGGCGTCGACGCGGGCGTGGGGCCCGCCTGGGGCCAAACGGAAAGGTCGCTGTATTCGACTCGGACCATGAGGACCGAAAAGCGGAGACAGGGCGAACGGCTCTTTATAGCGCCCGGCCGCGCCCGCTGGGCCATCGGGCCGTCATTCGTAAATTAGGTATCTCTGGCGGGCAGCTTCAAATTCATGCACTCCGCCGTCCCATGACCGTAAAATATCCTCAACGCTCGCACCGCCGGCCAACGCCGTCCGAAGTTTGTCGGTGCCCCAATCGCGGTCGAGCGCTTCGGCTGATGGAATGCTGATCGACGACGGCGAGATGCGACGCACCGCGACCAGGATCTCGACCGCGACGCGAACGGCTTGCGTGGCGCGCCGATCGGTCAAGACAAGCTCGACGCCGGACAAGCTCTTGCCGGCCCAAAAGCCGGACGTCGGCGTCCAGGCCGCCGGGCGGAAATGGACGCCTGGAATCGGCCTCGCGTTCAGGTAGTCGCCGAGTGCGAACCCGTCCAGCTTGTACGCGCCCGCATATTTGAACGGCTTTGTCGAGCCGACGCCGTTGTTGATGCCCGCGTTGTCGATCAATCCAAGGCCGGGATACGTGAGGGCCGTCTCCCAGTCCGGGATATTCGGCGACGTCGGCACCCAAGCCAAACCCGTATCCGGCCACAGCATCGAGCGACGGTAGCCGCGCATGGCGATCACCCGGAGCGCGCATCCGATGCCGAAACGCTCGTTGAACATGCGGGCCAGTTCGCCCACCGTCATCCCGTGGCGCATCGCGATCGGGTAAAGACCGATAAACGACGCGAACGTCGGGTCCAAGACCGGTCCTTCGATTGTCTCGCCGCCGAGCGGATTGGGGCGGTCCAAAATCCAGACTTCTTTATGCTGCGCCTTTGCGGTTTGCATGACGTATGCCATCGTCGAGATGTACGTGTACGCCCGCGAACCGACGTCTTGGATATCGAACAGCAAGACGTCGATTCCGTTGAGCATCCGCGCGGTCGGGTGGCGCGTCGGTCCGTAAAGGCTGTACACCGGCAGACCCGAGTGCTCGTCGTTGTAAGAGGTGACGTACGCCCCGGCAGGCTGATCGCCGCGTAAGCCGTGCTCCGGCGAAAAGATGGCTTTGATGCAGATCTGCGGGTTGCTCCGGATCGCGTCCACGATCGGCTCTAAGCGTGAGGTCACGCCGGTCTGGTTGGTGACGACTCCGACGCAGCGGCCATGCAAGTCCCGCCAGGTGTCGCTGAGAAATACCTCATCGCCCAGCACGACGTTGGCGGCCGGCAGAGGAGCGGCGCCGGCCATAGCTCGGAACAGCAGCATGCTGGCGGCCGCGAGGAGGCCCACGGCCGGAGGGCCCTTCATCATAAACCAGTGTACCGGTCGGTCGTCAGAAATCGTACTCCAGCATCGCTTGGTTGAACTGCTGCGTCAACGGTGCGGCCGGCGTGTCGAAGATACCCAGTTTGTCTCGTATCGCTAAACCCCGGAAGGCCGCGTCTCCGGGCCGCGCTCCAAGGAAATACGTCAGATCGAAGTCTGTCTTGAGCAAATCGTTGTTAGGAACTCCCTTAGCGGGCGCGAGGAAATAACGCGCGCGATCCGCGATGAACCGGAAGCGATGGCCGGACGTCCAAAAGGTGGCCGCGACTTTGTAGGCGTGTCCTTGGCCCTTTTCCACCAAACTTGCGCTTTGGGTGTCGGTGAAGAGCGGGTCCGTCTGGTAGCCCGATGTGTAAGGAGAGACGATGAGACCCCCTTTGTAGGCGCTCGCATCGCCGGGCACGTTGTCGTAGCTGACGGTCGCTTCCACGTCGTCGCTCGCCACGCCGAGGGAGCCGCCGGCGGCGTGGGCGCGCACGTTCTTGAGCAGGTTGCCTCCGATGCCGCCTTCAGACATGATCTGTGCGGCCGCGACGGGCTTGAAGCGTTTTTTCGTATTCGCGCGCAGCAAGGCGTCCGCGTACCCCAATTGCGCGATGTCGTAAAAGCGATAGTACCATGCTTGGGCGCTCAGCGGGCCTTTTTTGTAGACCGTCCCCGCAGCCAAAAAACCGCTGGTCGGCACGGTCGTCACCAGCGTGTTGCGGTCGAACGTCGATTTCACGCGGTTTTTAAACTTGTACATGCGGTCGAGCGAAAATGACCAGCCGGTCGTTGTTTGCATGGATGCGCTGAGGCCTTCGAAGCTGACCGGAACCATGCGCGTATCCGAAGGGTTAGCCCACGGCGTCCTGATGACTTGCCGGCCGTACTTCACTTGCGAGCGCTCTCCCTGATATGACAGGTACGCTTCTCCGAGCGTGCTGATGGTGTATCCGGGCAAGGTGTTGTCGATGAGCAGAGGATTCGGGCCGTTCTGTGCGAGCGGGTTAGCCCCCATATACGTCGCTCCGAAGCCGAGCCCGCGACGCGCAGACGTCTCGGCGTGCAGCCTGCCGCCCACGGAAAAGGCGGCCTGGTCCGTCCCCTCTTTGTACGATCGAGTGAAGTAGTAGTTGCGGATATCTCCGTTGACGACGATCTTATGGGATGCCTTGTGTTGTGTCAGCTGCTGAGGCAGGGCCGGCTGGGGAAAAAAGGACGCGCAGACGATAACTGCGGCCGTTCCGACGAAGAACCGCATGATTTCCTTAACCCTCTTACCCTTTAGCATACTCATTTGGTATACAATGACATGGAAGCGGTATCATGCGCGCCGTCGAAGGTCCGGCGGCCAACGAGCGGGGAGCGAGGCAGGAGACCGTCAGTTATAAAGGCACCGCGAAGCCGTTACGCGATGTTTGGATAGCGCTGAGGGTCAATATGCGAAACGTGCTGGAAGCGACGACGCTGCTGGCTGACGGTACCGGGCGAAGGTCTAACGCGACGACGAAGACGTAACACGGGATGCCGAAACCTGCCGTTGAAGAATCCGCCAACCGGATCAGGGGCGCGATGATCGTCGAAAAACCGGTGTATTGCCGTCGCTTTATCGGACGGCGGCAGCATTTGGACTTCATCAGCGAACGCTTTCGCGCCGCTGCGGATGGCAACAGCTCGCTCGTGCTGGTTGCCGGTGAATCGGGTTCCGGCAAGACGCGGCTGGTCAGTGAGTTTTGCGAAACGCTCCCGAGTCCCAACGCGACCTGCGCGGTCGGGTGCTGTTTTGAATACGCGCGATCGCCTTTTGCGCCGTTCCGCGAAATCCTGCGGATATTGATCGACGCAAAGCCCGACGCGCTACGTCAGCTTGGGCCGGCGCGGCGCGCTCTGCGATTCCTACTGCCGGAGATCGAAGCCGATAGCGGCCCGGGCGGCGGTGCAGAATCAGAACCCGACAAGCTCACTCAATTTGCGGCGATGCTGCAGCTCTTGCGGGTGTTGGGTTCCCTGCAAGTCACCGTGATCGTCATTGAAGACCTCCACTGGGCAGATGCGGCGACGCTAGAATTCTTGCAATACGCCGTCCCCAGGCTTTCGGGCTCGCGTATCCTGCAGATCGGGACATTCCGCATTGCCGATGTGACGACGGTCCAAGAGCTGCCCCACGCTCTCGCGCAACTGCAGCGCAATCCGGCCGTCTGGCGCCTTCAGGTAGATGCGTTCAGCGATGGAGAGATGCGTGAATTCATCTACCACGCGGTAGACGGCCAGCCCCTGGTTTCGGGCGAAGTCGTCAAAGCGGTGGCGGTTCGGGCCGAAGGCAACCCGCTTTTAGCCGAAGAGCTGCTCAAGAGCGCGATCGGAAGCCGAGCGTCGAGCAGGTCGGGAGCAGATATTCCGGCCTCCTTGCGGGCAGCGGTCGTTGCGCGCATGAGCCGTTTTTCCGAAGACGAACGCGCCGTCTTGCGCTCAATGGCGGTTTTCGGCCGGCGCTTCGAAGTTGATTTCCTGTCGCACATCGTCCAGCTGCCGGTTGATGCGTTGCTGCCCGCGCTCAAGCGAGCGGCCGAGTTGCAACTGCTGGTTGAGGAGAGCGATGGATCGATCCATTATAGGTTCCGCCACGCCGCCACGCGCGAGGCGATTTACGAGCACCTCCTCGCGGTGGAGGCGCGGCCCTTGCATGCCAAGATCGCAAAGGCGATAGAAGCGTCGCCCAGCGCAACGGACAGGGTCGTGCAGCTCGCGTACCATTGGTGGAAAGCCGACGAACCGGCCGCGGCAGCGCGGTATAACGAATTGGCCGGCGATGAGGCCTGTGCGCTGTACGCCTACCAGGATGCCGCCACTCATTATGAACGTGCGCTGGAAAGCCGGTCCAAGAGCGGTGCCCAGCAGGTTGAAGTGCTCGAAAAGCTTGCTCGGGCGCTGGCGCACGCGGGTTCGGGAAAGCGTGCCCGCAAGACGTATGAATCGGCCTACGATGTCTATCAAGCGGCCGGCAACGTCGAGGATGCGGCCCGCGTCTCTTTCTATCTGGTCCGGCTCTGCTCCAACATAGGCGATATCGATGCCGCGTTTGAGATGGCGCGGCGCGGACTGGAACTCGCGCAGGGGGTCGAGTCCAAATCATTATGCTTCACGGGTCACGTACAGATAGCTCGTTTGCTCTGCTTTTTTCGCAGCAATATTCCGGCGACGGTCGAGCATCTGAACGCGGCGGAACGCCTCCTCGCCGACAGCTCGCCGGCCGAAAGGATCTACTTTTTCGAATGCCGTTCGTATGTGCGGGCCGCGGCGGGACAGCTGCGCGACGCCCGTTCGGATGTGGAAGAAGCCGCCGCGATCGCCGCGCAGTCGGGGGATGCCGAAAACATCATCCGCTGTTGGAGCAATTTCGGCGAGGATATGGTGCGACGCGGCGAGAGGTCGCTGGCGCTCGAGGCCTTCGATCACGCTTTCGAACACGGAAAAAAAAGACCGTGCCCAGCATATCGGACGTCGGTTTTTTTATCCAATACGCATATGCATTGCTGCGTTACGGCGAGCTGCATAAAGCGCGCGATCTTGTCGAGAAAGCGCTGGTCGCGAGCGTCGACATGCCGCGCTACCAACTGCTACTTGCCCGGGCGGGCGTGCCGATCGGCCTGTTGCTGAAGGATAGCGATTTGGTCCGGCGCTGCGTCCGGCCCGATTTAGTCGATCTCGGCTTCCAATCCATCGAACTGCTCAGCGTCGCCGCCGCATCGGTTGCCGAATACTACTTCTCTGAGGGCCGCGCTGCCGACGCTCGCGCGCTGCTGCACCGTGGTATCGTGGCGCTCGCGGACGCTAGGCCGGACGAAGACGACTATGCCTTTTTGATGATGGTAGCCTCGCACGGCGATGAGACCGATGTTCCGCTCGCAGAGACGGTGCTTCACCGCGTGGCCGAGCAATCTGAAGCCGCCTCCACCCCGGCCTACGCCGCCTTGTTCGGCGCCCTGCGCGCAAGCCGCCGAGCCCGCGCTGCCGAGGCAGCTTCGAAAGCGGCTGAAGCCGCGCAGCACTTTCGCAAGTTGCAATGGCCGTATTACGAGGCGCAAGCGCTCGAACTTGCCGGGGACAAATCTCAAGCGCTCGTGCTTTACCGCAAGATCGGCGACGTCGCGGACGTCCAGCGTTTACAAACGCAATCCGCCGCGCCGAATCGGCGCGGCAGAAGTCAAACCGAACTCACGCCTCGCGAGCGCGAAATTGTCGCGCTGGTCGTTACCGGCAAATCCAATCGCGCGATCGCGGAAACGCTTGTCATTAGCGAGCGGACGGTGGAAAGCCACGTGGCCTCGATATTGGCCAAGCTCAACGTCAAAACGCGGGCAGAACTGTCGCGGCTTTCACCGTGATCTCAAGCCACACGTTATCTCCGACGACTTTGCAAAGCTGCTCTAGAGCGGCAGCTCAAGTCGCGGCTTTCATTTGTCCTAGCGTCGCTCCAGTTTATCGTCATCGTCTTCGATCGGGCCGACGTAGGCCCAACAGCATATTCGCCGCTGCGGATCCTGAAAGTAGTGAGCGCAGTTCCAGAAACAATCCCCATTCCTAAACCGCCAGTAATAGGGCCCGAACGGGGGCGAATGCTGTTGGCACGCATACATCCCCGGCCGAGTGATTGCGGAGCCAGGTCCATTTCCGTTCATTACTCTTCCCCTTATGCATGAGCGTCCCGTCCCACACGGAGCGGAGCTACAACTGCCACCATAGGCGTCTGGGTCGCCATTGTCAAGTCGCTCGCCCGTGGCGCGCGCATGACGCCAGGTGGTCGTCGATCATGCCCGTTGCCTGCATGAACGAATAGACGATCGTCGATCCGACGAATGTGAAGCCCCTCTTCTTCAGGTCTTTACTAAGGGCGTCGGATACCGTGCTCGTCGCCGGGACCTGGGACGTCGTCTTCCAACGGTTGCGGATCGGCTTTCCGCCGACAAAGCCCCACACGTATTTGTCGAAGCTGCCGTATTCTTTTTCCACCTGTAAGAACGCCTTGGCGTTTCTTACGGCTCCGTGGACCTTCAGCCGGTTTCGAACGATGCCGCTGTCTCGCAACGCCGCGTCGATGTCGGACGGTGAAAATCGCGCGACCCTTCGAGGGTCGAAGCCGGCGAATACCCTGCGATAGCCTTGGCGCTTTCGCAAAATGGTCTCCCAGCTCAGACCTGCCTGTGCTCCCTCCAGGATCAAGAACTCGAAGAGGACCCGATCGTCATGGACCGCAACGCCCCATTCGAAATCGTGATAGGCGATCATCAAGGCGCTGCTCGCCCAGGGACAGCGCCGCTGTCCGCCGGCTACGCGGCTCCGGGCGTCATCACCACCTTGATGCATCCATCCGTCTTCTTGCGAAACGCATCGTAGCCA
>JACRUD010000024.1 GCA_014304875.1 Vulcanimicrobiota bacterium | reverse complement strand
CCTCGACGAGCCGACGACCGGCCTCGATCCCCAAGGGCGACTTCTGGTCTGGGAGAAACTGTTGCAGCTCCGCGATCGAGGCATCACCCTTTTGCTCACCAGCCACTATATGGAAGAAGCGGCGCGCCTCTGCGACCGTTTGGCCATCATGCACGAAGGGCGCATCTACGCCGAGGACAGCCCCGCAGCGCTCATCGATCGGTTCGCGGCGAAGGACGTCCTCGAAATCATCGGCGCTGACTTCATTCTTCCCGACATCGTACCCGTGCGCGCATTGATGCGGAGGCGCGAGACGCACGGGGACACGGTGTACCTGTACAACGCGGACAACATCGCTTTGTTGACCGTGTTGGCCCAAGCCGGCGTAGAACCGGCGCGCCACGTCGCCAGACCCGCCAGCCTGGAAGATGTCTTTTTAAACATCACCGGTCGAGAACTCGCCGATTGAACACGTTAGCGGCATTTTTTCGGCCCAACGCTCGACGCGTGTTTCGACGCAATCTATTAGCATGGCAGAAATATGCGTTTTCGAGCATGGCGATCAATATCATGGAGCCGGTGGTCTACTTCGTCGCGCTCGGCTTTGGTTTGGGTTCTTACGTGCGCCTGTACAATCACGGATCGTTGGCATCCTTTATGGCCCCGGGCCTGCTGGCGGTCACGGCGGTCAACGCGGCCACCTTCGATTCCTGTTGGGGCTGCTTCGAGAGGCTCCACTTCAACGGGGTTTACGAATCGATGGTGACGGCGCCCGTCGATCCGCTTGAAATAGCGGGCGGAGAATATCTGTGGCAGGCATTTCGCGCGGTCTTGTACGGAAGCGCGTTCTTGGCGGTGATCGCCGTTTTCGGCCTGGTCCATTCGTGGTGGGCGTTGCTGTGTCCGCTGGCGCTTGCGGTCACGGGTATCGTCTTCGCCATACCGGGATTGTGGGTCGCGATGCTGGTGAAGTCACAGGAGCACCTGTTCTTCTATTTCTCGGCCGTCACGCCGCTGGTCATGATCTCCGGTGTTTTTTTCCCGCTGGACCGAATGCCGCGCTGGGCTGTTGAGGTCGTCTGGTTCTCCCCGTTGTACCATGCGGTGAACATTTTTCGCGCGCTGCTGTCGGGCCACGGTTCCGTCGCCCTCTGCGGTGACGCCGCTTGGCTTATCGTTGCGATCGTGCTGCTCGCCCAGGGGCCGCGGGCGATCTTGCGGGCAAAACTGGGGAACTGATTGCCGCGACGACGTCAACGTCCATCGATGAGGGCAATATCGCGTTCGAAAATGGGCGGCCTCAACGATCCGCGCACCAACGCCCGCACGATGCCGTCGCGATCGATGAAGACGCTCAGCGGAAGCGCCCGGACACCGTAGTCCACGGCGACCGCCCCGGGGTCGATGCCGACGCCGAACGGCAGGCTGAGACTGGCGGCAAACGCTTTGACGATGCTGGGCGACTCTTGCTCATCGATGCCCACGAACACCACGCGCGATCGGTACCTGGGAAAGCGGCGAACGACATAGGACAGTTCCTTACGGCACGGCGAGCACCAAGTCGCAAAAACGGTGATGAAGATCGGCCTTGAGCGGTACGCATTCAAAACGACAGGTTTCCCATGAAGATCTTCCACGGAAAAGTTCGGCGCCGGCTTTCCGATTCTGGCCCCCTCGCCCGCAGCAGCCGCAACGGTGGTGGCGCGCAACGCGAGCGTCACGGCGCAAATGGTCGCCCATAGAGCACGCCTGCTCGGGTGCCAAAGTGTGACGGCTCGACGCCTCATACGGCGTATGCCTCCATCCGATGGATAAGCGAAAGGCTTGCGGGGCCATCGCCATCGTCGCGCAGGACACGTTGGAAAAGTTGAAAGTATCTTCGTTGCAGATCCAAGCCCTCTTGCGAGCGGGAGCAGAACGCTCTACTGCGTTGCCGGCGAACTCGCGCCCTGCGGCAACAGTGTACCGCTTCCGCCTCCTGGCTCTCTGCGATCGAGTGCGCGGCCTCCCTGACCAACGGGACCTGGTCGTCCATGGTTTACGCAGCAAGATCCGGGCCGGCCACTATCACGTTTCAAGCCGCCGCATCGTCGACGCGATTGTTTCGCGCTTGACGGCAAACCGTCCGCCGCCCTAGCGTGGCGGAGATCGATTATATCGATGATCGGCACCAGCTTTGCTCGTGCGGCCACGTATCAAGACTCTCCCAACAAGGCACGCAGCGTCGATAGCAGCGCCACCGCCGCCGCGTGGCCCTCCCGATCGATGTCCGCTTCGGTCGTACCGCCCAAGAACCGTCGCCACGCGTGAACAAGGACGGCATTCCGGTACGCTCCCAAAACCGGCTTTGCCGCGCTGCGCGCTGGAGAGTCGGCGCCCAAGATAGCCAAAGGCAACGCCGCCGCCAGTGCCAGTTCGGCCGCGGCGCTCATGTTGACGGCGCCCGCCAAAGCGATCGCCTCTAAATCGTCATGCGTCAGTTCGACGACTAGCGAAGTCTCGGGCGTGGGTAGCGCCGTGAGCCACAACGGCCGCAGCGTCCGATACCACGGTGCGTCCAGCCCCATTGCGAGTGCTTGCGCTGCGATAGGCCCGCATGCGATCGCCAGCGTCAAGGCTTGCTCGTCGATCTTGCCGGACCACGCCAAAGCACCTAGGTTCAAAAGGCCCAGCGGCCTGTAGAGGGTGATCGCATGGGAGGCATTTTTGGCGGAAGTCTCGAGCGACCGCGGCGCGACGTCGTCGTCGACGATGCGATCGTCATCGACGTCCTCGAAGTCAGGTGCGGACGACACTGAAGCACGGGCCTCCAGCCTGCGCCGGCGCTCGTTCAACAAGAGCATATCGGCGGGAAGGCGACTCTCGTCGCCTTTTAAACTCATGAAGCGGCCCGCCACCACGCGCGCAATCGTTCCCCCAAGGATTTCGGGCTGCTGGCCCTGGAAAGCGCGCCGGAACCGCTCGCCCGAGAAAGCGAATCGGAGCCGGCAGCATTGATGTCTTGGGGCGCGATGCGTTGCGCTGCGACCTCCACGTCCAGCAAGGACACCGACGCGGCCGCCCGTTCGGCGGCGGATTCCATCGCTTCTCGCGCGAGGGTCGTGAGGCGCCGCGGCAGCCCTCCCGACTTGATGGACAACGCCACCACTGCGTCGTCTTCGAAAGGGGACACGGGGCCGCCGAATCCCGCGCAGCGCAGCCTATGGCTCACAAGCTCGCCCGCCTCCGTCACCGTCAGCGCTTTCAGTTCCAGCCATAGCGCCACGCGATCGGCGAAATTACGGTGCCGCAGTATGGCATCGGATAATTCGGGTTGGCCGGCGAGAGCAATCGACAACAGCTTGCGATCGTCCAGCGCGTAGTTGAGCAGAGAGCGGAGCGTCTCCAACAGCCTCTCATCCAGCAGTTGCGCTTCGTCGATGAGGAGCACGGCTTGTTCCTGCCGGTTCCCTGCGCTGTCAAATAGACTGCGCTTGAAGCTTTCCCTGTAGTCGCGACGTGAGTCGCCGCTTGGGCGATTGAGACCCAAGGCGCGAGCGGCCGCCGTCAGCAGTTCCTCCTCGGTCGCGAATGTGGGATCGAGTATCAGCCCAACGCGGCCGAAGCCGGCCGCGATCATGTCGCTCGCGACGGCGTTGAGAAGGGCGGTCTTGCCTGCGCCGATCGGTCCGACGACAACCGCCAGGCCCCGGCCGGCCGTCAGGCAGTCGCTCAGGCGTTGTCGGCGCTGCATTGCCGCAGGCGTCTCGTGATAAAACGCGGGGTCCGCGGTGTCTAAGAACGGATCGGCGGTCAACCCGAAAGCAGCGAGGAACATGCGCGGACGTTCAAGTGGCTCTTAGCGCCCCCCTAGCCCGACCGCGTGTTTGCCCCGAAGGCGACTGCTATGGTATACTACGTTCGCCCAAAAGGCATCAATTTGAGCCGAGCGCTTTGCGCCGCTCAGAAACGTCGTGGAACGTGACCGGCCTTCGGCCGGTTGGAGGAGAGCCAATCGTGTCGACGTCGATCATTTCGATGAAGCAGCTGCTCGAGGCGGGCGTCCATTTCGGCCATCAGACCCGGCGCTGGAATCCCAAGATGGCCAAGTATATCTTTCAAGAGCGCAACGGCATCTACATTATCGACCTCCAGAAGACCGTGCTCAAGCTGCGAGAGGTGTACGGCGTCGTCAAAGACATGTCGCGCGCCGGCAAGACCTTTCTGTTTGTAGGGACGAAAAAGCAAGCCCAAGATGCCGTCAAAGAAGAAGCAGAGCGCTGCGGCATGTTCTTCGTCAACCAGCGCTGGCTTGGCGGCACGCTGACCAATTTTCAAACGATGCAAAAGCGTATCACCCGGCTGCGCGAACTCGAGCGCATGCGGGATACCGGAACTTTTGAAGTGTTGACCAAGAAGGAAGTCGGGAAGCTCGAGGACGAGCTGCAGCGCCTCGAGCGCTTTCTCGGAGGCATCAAGGACATGCCGCGTCTGCCAGATGCCATTTTCATCGTCGATCCCCGCAAGGAGCGAATCGCGGTGCTTGAAGCGCGAAAGCTGAAGATCCCGATCCTCGCCGTCATCGACACGAATTGCGATCCCGACGAGATCGACTACGCCATCCCCGGCAACGACGACGCGATTCGCGCGGTCAAGTTGATGGCCGGCAAGATAGCCGACGCGATCATCGAGGGACGCACGGAGGCCGAATCGGCCCAGTATCAACAGGAAGCCGCCGCTCCCGTCGAAGAGCCGGAAGCCGTGCCCGTCGCTTAACCCCTGCCGGAACGTCTGCCCGCCGCGCACGGATTAGTTCCCGACGCGTCGGCGCGGCATCACGGGACGGCTGACGAACAGCCAAGGCGTCGCAGCTGGCGCCGGCGCGCCAGCCTCGCGCCGCATCGCGGTCGGTCGTTCGACCCGCGCGCGGGCAGGGAACACTTTGTAGCCGTAGGAAACGAAACCGACGACCATGACGAATAGCTATTCGCCCACCGCTGCTGATATTAAATCGCTGCGTGAGATGACCAATGCCCCGGTGATGGATTGCCGTCGGGCCCTTGCAGAAAGCGGCGGCGACAAGGAAGCTGCCAAAAGGATACTGGCTCAGCGCGGCCAGCAGCTTGCCGAGAAAAAAGCCGGGCGCG
Organism: Vulcanimicrobiota bacterium; assembly: GCA_014304875.1. GTDB lineage: Bacteria > Vulcanimicrobiota > Vulcanimicrobiia > Eremiobacterales > Eremiobacteraceae > Mawsoniella > Mawsoniella australis. Next base: position 5,064 of record JACRUD010000024.1, on the reverse strand, counting down.
AAGTGCGCGAAGGTTTCATCGGACATTACATCCATCAAGGCGGCAAGCTCGGCGTGTTGGTCGAGCTGGCATGCGAAACGGATTTCGTCGCGAAGAACGACCAATTCAAGCGGCTGGCGCATGATCTGGCGGTGCACATATGCGCGTCGCGCCCTGTTTACGTCGCGCGCGACGAGGTCCCCGAAGATGTGCGACGGGCCAAAGAATCGGAGCACGCTGGAAAAGTGGAAAAATTTTTCGAAGAGAGCGTCCTGCTGGATCAGCCGTACGTCCGCGATGAAAGCAAGACGATCGGCGAACTCGTCGGTGCGATGGTCGGCGTGCTGGGCGAAAACATCCGCATCCGGCGCTTTGCCCGCTTTGACATCGGCGAGTCGTAGATGGCGGTCGCGGGCGCCGGTTCGCAGCCCGTCTACAAACGGGTGCTGCTCAAATTAAGCGGCGAGGCGTTTGCGGGGTCCAGCCCGGACCCTATCGATACCGAAGCGGTCTATCTGATCGCGAACCAGGTCAAGGAAGTCGCCCGAGCCGGCGTGGAGCTGGCGACGGTCGTTGGGGGCGGCAATATATGGCGCGGCAATTTCGCGCGCGGCGAAATGGACCGTCCCAGCGCCGACTATATGGGCATGCTCGCGACCGTCATCAACGCCCTCGCGCTGCAGGACGCGTTGGAGAACATCGGGGTGGTCACGCGCGTGCAGACCGCCATCTCGATGCACCAGGTGGCCGAGCCGTACATACGGAGGCGAGCCATCCGCCATTTGGAAAAGGGCCGAGTCGTCATATTCGGAGCCGGGACCGGAAATCCGTATTTCACCACAGACACGACTGCGGCGCTGCGCGCGCTGGAAATCGGCGCCGAGGCGATCTTGAAGGCCACGCAAGTCGACGGCGTCTACAGCGCGGACCCGAAGAAGGACCCGACGGCCCAGCGCTTCTTGTCCTTGGAGTATTTGGAGGTGCTGCAGCGAGGTTTGGAGGTTCTCGACAATACCGCCCTGACGCTGTGCATGGACAACGGACTGCCCATCATCGTTTTCGAGATGATGAAGCAAGGGAACATCAAGAAGGTCATTTGGGGCGAACCGATCGGGACGTTCGTGGGGAGGGCCGCCAAAAAAGATGTTGCCCCAGTTATTTAAGCAGCTCGAGGACCGTATGAAAAAGGCCGTCGAGACGACTCGCGGAGAGTTTTCCGCCGTGCGGACCGGCCGCGCAAGCATCGGTCTCTTGGACCACGTCGTCGTGGAGGCGTACGGCACCGAAATGCCGCTGCGGCATCTGGCAAGCGTGTCGGTGCCCGATTCCCGCAGTTTGCTCGTCCAACCTCACGATAAGTCGATTTTGGGCGATGTCCGCAAGGCCATCGAAAAGTCTGATCTGGGAATCAGTCCGCAAGTGGATGCCGGCGGCGTTCGACTGGCCATCCCCCCGCTGACGGAAGAGCGCCGGAAAGATCTCGTCAAAGTCGTCCACAAACGTGCCGAAGAAGGCAGAGTTGCGGTGCGCAACATCCGTCGGGATGGACACGATGCCCTGAAGACCGCGTTGAAGGACTCCACGATCACCGAAGACGACAACAGGCGCGCCATGGAGCAGGTTCAAAAGCTGACCGACAAAGCAATCGGGGATATAGACGCCCTCGTCGGCAGCAAGGAAAAGGAAATACTGGAGGTGTAGGCACGGCCAGCAACGCACCCCCATACGAGTCGTTGCTTCTCGCTCCGCTTGCGGAAGCGCTGTCGAGTCTTGAGGGTGTTCCCATCGTACTCGACGTCATGAGCCCTCCATTTCTTTGCGCCGGCTGCGGTCCGCTTAAGGTCGTGCGCGTTTCGCCTTGCGGGGACGGCCTGGCGATCGTCGCCGCCTATCGCGACTACGAGCGACTGCTGCCCCGCGCGGACGCCCGGGTGGGAGGGCGCTAGATTACGGGCGTCGCAGCGGCCGGGAAATCCGCCACCGCCGCGCGGTTTTTCGGCCAGCTCACCGGAAAGCGCGTCATCAACGGCACTCTCGTCGCCGCCCTTGGGATTGCTGCGGTTTTCGCCCCGCCGGTCTTCGCCGTCCTGATTCTCGCGATTTCCATCATCGGCTGCTTCGAACTCGCGACGCTCTTCCGGCGGGGCGGCGCCGATCTTTCGCTGCCGGTCTCCGCCGCGGCATGCGCAGCCTACGTGGTTCTCGCGTACGCCGGCCTTCTGAGCCGTTACGAATCGCCGCTGGTTGCGCTCGTCGTCGTCGCCGCTGCAGTCGCGGCGCTTGTCCAGGGAGTCCACCGGTTCATGTATCGCGCCGCAATGACGGTGTTCGCGGCTTTATACCTCGGCAAGCTGTTATCGTATTTCATCGTCATCCGCCAGGCTCAGCACGGACTCGTGCTGAGCCTGTGGCTGATCGTCGTCATCGCCTTGACCGACATCGCCGGCATGGTCGTCGGAATGCGCTTCGGACGACGGCCGCTTGCGCCTCACTTATCCCCGGCCAAGACGTGGGAAGGAGCCTTGGCGGCTTTTGCCTGCGCGACGACGGTCGGCGCCGCGCTTGCGGCATCACCGTTGATCGGAGCGTCGCTGTGGGCCGGCATGCTCTGTGCGGCTTCTATCTCCATCGCTGCGCAGACCGGCGACCTCGTCGAATCGGCTCTCAAGCGAAACGCCGGGGTCAAAGACTCCGGTCAGCTCATCGCCGGCCATGGCGGCGTGCTGGACCGCTTCGATTCGTACATCGTCGCCGGCGTGGTGGGATACGGTGCTTTGCGCATCGCGGGCCTGCTGTAAGCGCACTTGCGCCGTATCGCGATCTTAGGCGCCACGGGGTCCATCGGACGCCAGGCGCTCGAAGTCATCGACGCATACCCGGAGCACTTCCAAGTCAGCGCTCTGGTGGCCAATCGGAACGTTCAGTCGCTTGCCGCGACGGCCAATCGCTTGCGCCCGCCCCTCTTGGCGGCCGGTACGCCCGAGTCGGCTGCGGCGCTTAGCGATCTCCTCACGTATCCGCCGCAGGCAATAGGGTACGGTCCTTCCGGCTTGCTGGCCGCAGCCACCCTCTCGGGGGCCGACATGGTCCTTGCCGCGACGGACGGCATGGTTTCGCTCGCCGCCGTCAGTGCGGCCCTTGAACGGCGCATCGACGTCGCTCTGGCGAACAAGGAGCTGGCGGTCGCGGCCGGTGAGCCGCTCTTCGCACAGGCGAGGCGCACCGGAGCGGCTCTGTTGCCGGTCGACTCAGAGCATAGCGCGGTATTCCAGTGTGCCGTCGGGGAGCGGGCCGGCGACATCGCTTCGGTTCTTTTGACTGCCAGCGGAGGTCCTTGCTGGGGGCTGAACTTGGCCGAGCTGAAGAGAGTGACCCCGGAACAAGCGTTGCGGCATCCCACTTGGGACATGGGGCCAAAGAACAGCCTGGATTCTGCCACGATGATGAACAAGGGCCTGGAAGTGATCGAAGCTAGCCGTTTCTTTTCGCTTTCGCCAAGCCAGGTCGAGGTCGTGGTGCATCGCCAGAGCGTGGCCCATGCCTTCGTCCTGTTTTGCGACGGAAGCATCAAGGGACAATTCGCGTCGCCGGACATGCGGCTGCCGATCGGTTATGCCCTCGCCTACCCGAAGCGTCTGCCTATGGCTTCTGCGGCGGCGAGGGCGCTCGATGTCCTTGGAGCCCGTGCTCCCGTGACGCTGACATTCGAGCCCGTCGATGCGACGCGTTTTCCGGCCATCCGTCTTGCGTATCGAGCCTTAAAGGCCGGCGGCACATACCCCGCGGTGCTTTCGGCCGCTAACGAACGGGCAGGACGAGCCTTCATGCGGGGGAAAGTGAGGTTTACCGATATCGCAGTGCTCATCGAACGGGCGCTTGATGCGCACGACGGCCGCGCCGCGACCTTTAGCGAGATCGAGGACGCGGACCGCTGGGCTAGGAGCGCGACCGATGACGCGATTTCGTCGATAACCTAAAGATGATTCATCCCGCCTTGCTTTTTGCAGTCGCCTTCAGCGTCGGGGGCCTGCTGAAACTTGTCGTCTTTCTGGCCGTACTTGGGGCGCTCATAGTCTTCCATGAATTCGGACATCTCGTCATGGCCAAGCGCAACGGTGTGACGGTCACCGACTTTGCCATCGGTTTCGGCCCCACCATCTTCGCGGTCAATCGTGGGGGCACGCGCTATTCCGTAAACCTTTTGCCCTTGGGCGGTTACTGCAAGATGGTCGGCGAGGATGAGCCGGATTCCGGCATTGCCGATCCGGGAAACTTCGCCCACAAACCGCTGGCGGCGCGCCTGGCGATCATCGCGGCCGGCCCCATCTTCAATTTTATTCTCGCCGCGATCATTTTCGCGGTGATCGGCGTCGCGATCGGTTTGCCGACGGGCAACACTACCGTCGTCGCAGAGGTGCAGCCCGGCAGTCCGGCCGCCTCGGCAGGCCTCGTGTCCAACGACCAGATCATCGCTTTAGACGGTCAGCCGGTCCGCAGCGGACAGGATATGATCGACTACATACACGCCCGTCCGAACAAGACCATCGCGGTCGGCGTCCGCCACGCCGGAGCCATCGAGCACCTGCGCATTCGCACGCGGCCACAACTGCTTGACGGAAAGACGGTGGGCGTCTTTGGGTTCGTGCCGCTGCCCGCTTTGGCGCACGCCTCCTTCCTTTCCGGCGCCGCTTGGGGGTTCTCGATGGTCTACGATACCATCGTTCTCCAGGTCGTCGGCCTGTACGAGGCCATCAGCCACCACGATGCATCGGCCGTATCGGGCCCGGTGGGAATCGCTCGTGTCGTCGGGCAGGCGGAATCTTTAGGCGCGTTTTGGGTGCTCCGCATCGCAGGCATGCTCTCCGTCGTCTTGGGCATATTCAACTTGTTGCCCCTGCCGGCGCTGGACGGTGGCCGGATCGCCTTTCTCTTCGTTGAGTTGCTGCGCGGGCGACCCGTGAGCCCGGAAAAAGAAGGCCTCGTCCACCTCACCGGGTTTGCAGTTTTGGCGCTGTTATTCGTCTTCATCACCTATCACGATGTCGTCCAGTGGATTAATGGAAAGGGCGGTCTTTAGCATGGGCG
>JACRUD010000207.1 GCA_014304875.1 Vulcanimicrobiota bacterium | reverse complement strand
GCAGATGTATTGCATACTCATCGACGCGGGCCGCACTGACGTATTCGCCGATTCACAGACGCGCGAGTCCCTGGCCTGCATCCGTTGCGGCGCCTGCCTGAATGTGTGCCCGGTGTATCGGCGCGTGGGGGGACACGCGTACGGCGGCGTCTATCCCGGACCGATCGGCTCCGTGGTCACCCCGCAGATGGTAGGCGTCGCAGCGGCCGGTGAGCTTCCCTTTGCGTCATCGTTGTGCGGCGCATGCCGGGAGGAATGCCCGGTCAAAATTGACCTGCCGCGCCAGCTCGTCTTTATGCGGTCCAAAGCCGTCGCCTCGCGATCGACCGGGACGTTTACCGAACGGGTCTGCGTCCGCCTTTGGGCCGCGGCGATGATGAATGTGAAGACGTATCGAGCGGCCGTCGCCGTCGCGCGGCTCCTTCAAAGAGCGGCACATCTGCTTCGGACAAGGCCACGCGAGGCAACGCTCGACGGTACTGGCTTTAGGCTGCCGACCATGGCAGTGACCACGTTCAAAGAGTGGTGGGGCGACCGGTGAGCGGCGCCGCGCGCGATGCGATTCTTCAAGGTATCCGCACGGCTTTGCGGGACCAAGCGCCGGCTCCGTACCCCGCCAGCGCCGTAGCACCGTGGACGCCTTCTCCCTCCCGCCGGGGACCCGAACTGCTCTCGGCGTTTCGCGAGGAATTACGCCTTGTCGGCGGAGACTGCCGCCTAGTGGCCAAGGCCGCCGAGCTCCCGGCCGCGGTGGCGCGCTACATCGAGGAAGGGGGATGGGCGCGCGTCGTCATCGCGGATCGCCCGGCGGTGCGCGACGCCGTCTCAGCTCTGCTGCGCCCGGCGATCCGGACGGGCGCAGCGACCGATATCGAGCGCGCCGATTGCTCGGTGGTCCAGGCCGAATCGCTGCTGGCGGACAGCGGCTCCGCGATCGTCGTGCTTTTCGATCGCGCCGAACGGCTGCTGCCGTATCTTCCGCCGGTCTGCATCATCATCGGTTCGGTCTGGGATTTGCACGCCGGGATGACCGACGCGGCGCTGGAACCCATGTACGGGCCCGCGCGCCGCGGCATAGCCGGCGAAGCCGTCATCATCACCGGCCCGAGCCGAACGGCCGACATAGAGAAGACGCTGGTGCTTGGCGCCCACGGGCCGCATACGCTGACGGTTTTCTTGGTGTCGGAAATGCCGAGCGTCCGGCCATAGCGTCGCCATCCCATCAGGCTCGCAAGACTTGCCGCCGGGGGGGCCTACAAGGCCGGCGTTAGCCGGTACTGGCCGCCGGGCTGCTTCTAATACTTCGCTAGGGTCGGGTCGATGTCGTCGATCCACGCGAGGATCCCCCCTTCGAGATTCCTGACGTGGCGAAAGCCGGCGCCTCTCAGCAAGTTCGCTGCGGCGGCGCTGCGGACGCCCGAGCGGCAATAGACGACCGTTTCTGCTTCACGGTCCAGTTCTACGATGCGATGCGACAGCTGACCGACGGGGATCTGAGTCGTGTACGGCAGCGCGCATATCTCCAGCTCCCTGTCCTCGCGCACGTCGACAAGCGCGAATCGCCGCCCCAGCTTTAGGTGCTCTGCCAATTCACGCGGCGTTATGTCGTGGTCTGTCGTCGCGGCGGGTTGACCCTGAGGGGGGTTCGCGCAGCAGGGTTCGTAGTCGACCAGCTCACGGACCGATGGCGAATTTCCGCAGGACGGGCAGTCGGGATCCTTGCGGAGTTTCATCTCCCGAAACCGCATCTCAAGCGCATCGAAAAGCAGCAAACGGCCGATTAAGCTCTCGCCGATTCCGAGGATGAGCTTGATCGTCTCAGTCGACTGCACGAGTCCGACGATCCCGGGCAGCACGCCGAGAACTCCGGCCTCGGAACAGGATGGCACCGAACCGGGCGGAGGTGGCTCAGGGAACAGGCAGCGGTAACAGGGACCGCGCCGCGCGTCGAACACCGACGCCTGTCCTTCGAACCGCTGGATCGAGCCGTAGACATTCGGCTTCCCGAGCAGCACGCACGCGTCGCTGACTAGGTAGCGTGTTGGGAAATTATCGGTCCCGTCGATCACGATATCGTACCCTGCGAGCACGTCGCGGGCGTTGGCGGCGCGCAACTGCAGATCGTGAGTGATGACCTCGATCTTCGGGTTGATACGCGCTGCAGAGATGCGGGCCGATCGGGTTTTCAGCATGCCGACGGAGTCGCTGGAATGGATGACCTGGCGCTGTAAGTTGGACTCGTCAACGAGGTCGTGATCGACGATCCCCAAGGTTCCGACGCCGGCCGCAGCCAGGTACATGACGGCGGGAGTGCCCAGCCCACCCGCGCCAACTAAGATGACGCGCGCATTTTTGAGTTTCCGCTGACCCTCGATGCCGACTTCGGGCAGCATGATATGCCGGCTGTAGCGCGAGAGCTCAGCCGGATCCAAAGCCGCCTGCATTGGTTGCACGAGAGTCCCTTCGACATGCGGCACGGCCGGCCTAGCGCCAGGCGCATACCCGCGTGCCGGCCATCCGCAGACAGGAAGATGACTCACGCCAGACGAGCCAACGCGCGCGCCCGCGCCTGGCCCGGTGAATCGCCCAGCAGCGAAATAACGACATCCTTGTTCGCGGTCAACAACACGGCGACCCATTGGGGCCCTCAGCCGTAAAGCAGGTGCAGCTCGAACTCTTCGCCTTTGTGGCAGACGCGCTCGAGGCGTCGGTATCCCGGAACCGCCTTGCGATGCGTGATACGCATCTGCCTTCGACGCGCCTAGACTTTCTTCTCAGACCCCTGAACGGCGGCGCCTTTCTCGATCGGGACGTCGATAAGATTTCCGTATTCCGTCCAGGAGCCATCGTAGTTGCGGACGTTATCGTAGCCGACTAAGTACTTCAGGGCGAACCAGGTATGCGACGAGCGCTCGCCGATCCGGCAGTATGAGACCGTGTCGCGCTTGGGCTGCAGGCCCCGGCCTTCGTACAGCTCTTTCAGCCGGTCGGCGGCTTTGAACGTGCCGTCTTCGTTGACCGCCTCGCTCCATGGGACGTTAAGCGCTCCGGGTATGTGGCCGCCACGTTGCGCCGTCTCACTCATCCCCGGGGGAGCGATGATCTCGCCGCGATATTCGGCCGGCGAACGGACGTCGACGAGGTTGCAGGAACCGGCGGCCACGGCTCTTAGGATGTCGTCTCGCTTGACGCGAAGTGTCTCGTCGATTCCGAAGACGCGATAAGAGCTGCTCGGGTACGTCGGCACGCGCGTCTCCAGCGGCCGTCCTTCCGCAAGCCACTTCTTGCGGCCGCCATCGACCAGAACCACCTTGCGGTGGCCGTAATACTTGAGCAGCCAGAACGCGTAGGCCGCGAACCAATTGTTGTTGTCGCCATAAAGCGCGACGATCGTGTCGTTGCCGATGCCATGCGTCGAAAGCAGGTGCTCCATCTCGCGCCCGGTCGGAATATCGCGCCGCAACGTGCTGTTCAACTGCGTCTGCCAATTGAACCCGACGGCGCCCGGCATGTGACCTTGCTCGTAGGCCGCCGTGTCGACATCCACTTCGACGAAGCGGACGTCTGGATCGGTGAGGTGTTGGGCTGCCCAGTCGGTCGATACGAGAAAGGTCGAACGATCGTCGTCGCGAGGCATTGGCGTACTCCTTACCGTAATTGGCGCGAATGAGTGAAGAGGATAAGAATCGACCCAAACCATCTTTGGACCTGCGTCACATCGGCCGCTTCTACGATAAGGAAATGCCGATTGAACAAGCCTGCATGGAGATGGCCAAGCCGGGATTGCCGGATTTGCGCCGGCGCAAGCATACCGTACCGCTGCCCGGGGAAGGACCTGACGATCCCCCGCAAACCGCTCGCTAGCGGCCTTGCCGCAAAAGCCGGGTCGGATCGTTCGAATAAGGTGTCGTCGATAAATCCCTTCGGACTCACTTGAACTATCGGCACAGTTTCTCGGTCTCGCCCAACCTTAAAGGTGCTTTTCTGCAAAGAAGTTGTGACGGGGGACACATGGTTACCGCTCTAAAGATGATCTCCGAATTCAAGAACGAACCGGTCAGGACGTTCGCATCGCCGGAAGAGAAGAAACGCATGAGCGCCGCGATCGACGACGAACGCGCTCGCTTCGGCACGCGGTACGATCTCATCATCGGGGGCCGGCGCGTCAAAGCGGCCAAAGAGTTCGCGTCGCGCAATCCCGCTAAACCGTCGGAGACCGTCGGATACGCGCAGTCCGCGACCGTCGAGCACGCAAAGGATGCGGTCGAGTCCGCTCGGCGCGCTTATGCAGGCTGGGCGTCCGTGGGCGCACAGCGCCGGGCCGATCTGTTGTTCGAGGCCGCGGCGGCCGTTCGGCAGCGCCGCTTCGAGTTCGATGCTCTCTTGGTCCTCGAGGTGGGCAAGAGCTGGGCGGAGGCGGAGGGAGACGTCGCCGAAGGCATCGATTTTCTCGAGTACTACGGACGCGAAATGTTGCGCTATGCCGGTGACCATCCGGTCACGCCGGTCGCAGGAGAGAAGGGAGCGATGCGCTACATCCCGCTGGGCGTCGGGGTTGTCGTGCCTCCGTGGAACTTCGCGTTCGCCATCATGGTCGGAATGACGTCCGCAGCGATCGTCACCGGCAACACCGTCGTGCTCAAGCCCTCAAGCGACTCGCCCGTTGTGGCGGAACGCTTTGTGGTCTTGCTGGAGCAATGCGGTCTGCCGCCGGGCGTGGTCAATCTCATCACGGGTCCCGGCGCAGCGATCGGCGACGCCCTCGTCAAAGATCCACGCGTTCGCTTCATCTCGTTTACGGGCAGCAAAGACGTCGGCTTGCGGGTGAACGAGCTGGCAGCGCAGCCGCAACCCGGGCAAAAGTGGATCAAACGGGTCGTCGCCGAGATGGGCGGCAAAGATTCCATCCTGATCGCCGCCGATGCCGATCTCGACGCCGCCGTCGAGGGCGTCGCCGTCTCTGCGTACGGATATCAGGGCCAAAAATGTTCGGCGTGTTCGCGCGCCATCGTTGAAGACGCGGTCTACGATTCCTTCGTGAAAAAGCTCGTCGACCGGATAGGGTCGATCACGGTGGGCGATCCATCCGACCCGACCAATTACATGGGACCCGTCGTCAACGAAGCGTCGTTGCGCAAGATCGAGGGGTACATCGATGCGGGCAAGCGCGAGGCCGTGCTGACGGCCGGCGGAGGACGGGCCGGCGCCGAGGGCTATTACGTGCAGCCGACGCTCTTCACCGACGTGCCGCCTGACGGGAAGCTCGCGCAGGAAGAGATATTCGGACCGGTTTTGGCCGTCATCCGGGCCAAGGACTTCGATGACGCGCTCGCCATTGCCAACAATACGGAGTTCGGGCTGACGGGCAGCGTCTACTCGAAGGACCCACGCAAGCTCGAACGGGCACGCGATGAGTTCTTCGTGGGAAATCTTTACCTCAATCGCAAGTGCACCGGCGCGCTGGTCGGCGCACATCCTTTCGGCGGCTTCAACATGTCGGGCACCGACTCGAAAGCCGGCGGCCCGGATTATCTGCTGCTCTTCATGCAAGCGAAATCCGTCAGCGAGAAGGTCGGCTGAGCGACGTCTTCATCGTCGGGGCGGGACCAGCCGGTTCCGCACTCGCGTTGCGGCTGGCGCGCTGCGGCGTAAGCGCTGCGCTGCTCGAGCGGACGCGCTTTCCCCGCACGAAGGTTTGCGGAGAATACCTCAGTCCGGTCGCGCTGGACGCGATCGCAGAGCTGGGTCTGGGCGATCACGTGTTAAGCCGAGCACACAGGCTGCGGACGATCAGCCTGTGCGCTTTCGGCTCCCAGCCATTGCAGCTGAGGCTGCCGGGTGACGGAGCGGCCTCCATCCCTCGCGCCTCGCTCGATTCGATTCTGGTAGACGCCGCACAGGCGGCAGGCGCGAGGCTGATCTACGGCGCCTACGTCCAATCTAATGAAGGCAGATCTTCGGTGGACATCAGCTATCGCGATGGCGCCGGAGCCACCCGTTTGGAGCAAGCTCGGGTCTTGGTCGGAGCCGATGGCGCCTGGTCGGCTGTTGGAATGCGAGCGGGAATGTCCCCGAAGAGAACGGGCCGAGGCCGCTGGGCGGTCGGAGGACACCTGCGAGATCAACCTGCCAGCGACGAATTGGAGATGTACGTGGGTCCGGGGGGGTATTACGCTCGCAACCCGCTTGGTCAAGGCATCGTCAATGAGATGCTCGTCATGCCGAGGCCGGCCGCCGGCCGCACGGCGGAAGGAGTCGTCGCGGCCATCACAGGCGGCCGGCACCGGTTCGACGGCGTTTCGCTGGAACGCCGGCTAGCCGTCGGCCCGCTGCGTTACGATCCCGACCGCGTCTCGCTGGGGCGCACGTTTTTGACCGGCGACGCGGCGGGTTTGTTGGATCCCTTCACCGGGCAGGGAGTGGCATTGGCGTTGGCTTGTTCTGCGGCCGCGGGCGACGAGATCTTGGCATTGCTGGCAAAGGGAACGGCTGCGGGAAGCGCAAGCCGTTACGCCGCCCGGCGAGATGCCATCATTCGGCCGAAAAAAAGGCTGAGCATGCTGGTCGACGGCCTGCTGCGCTTGGGGCCTTTGCGCCGGCGCGCTCTGGGGCACGCTCGCGCCGACGCCCCGACGGCGGAGGCGGTGCTCGCCGCGGTCTGCGGCACGGCATCTTGCCGAGGGGATTTCTCGCCACGCCTGCTGTGGAAGCTGCTTGCCTGATGCGCGTCCAGTCATCCATTGATATCGCTGCCCCGTTGCCTGTCGTGTACGCATTGGCCCAAGATGTCGCGCGCTGGCCGCAACTGCTGCCGCACTACCGTGACGTCAGGGTTTTGGAGGAGGCGGGAAACCAGCGCCGGCTCCGAATGGCGGCACGCCGCGGAATCATCCCGGTGAGTTGGAAGGCGGTGCAACGCCTTGACCCCATCTCTTCGCGCATAGAGTTCACTCACGTCGCAGGTTGGACGGCCGGCATGGAAGTCGCGTGGATCTTCGCCTCGGACGCGGCCGGAACGCGGGTCACCATAACCCACGAGTTGAGTTTTCGCCGTTTCCCTTTGTTGGGCGACTGGATCGCGCGCCGGATCATCGGCCAATTTTTCGTCGAAGCCATCGCCGGGCGAACCCTGCGCTGCATAAAGCGCATAGCGGAAGATACCGGCGTTGCCTGATCGCGTTTTGGTCACCGGCATCGGAGCGATCACGCCGATCGGCGTGGGGCGGCGTGCTTTCTGGAGCGGAGCTCAAGACGGGCGCCAAGGAGTTCGGGCCATCGACCGCTTCGATGCATCGCCCTTTCGATCGCGCATCGCCGGTCAGGTGGACGCTTTCGATCCGACGGATTTTTTGGGGCGCAGGCAGGCGCAGAGATCCGAGCGCTTCAGCCAATTCTCGGTGGCCGCAGCGCAGTTGGCTCTCGATGACGCCGGGTTGTCACCCGCCGGTGATGACGGCGACTTCGGGGTCTGGATCGGCAGCGCTCTGGGCGGCGTCGCGTTTGCCGAAGTACAGTGCCGGAACTATTTCGAAGGCGGTCTGAAAGCCGTCAACCCGATGCTTGCGCTGAGCGTCTTCGGCGCATCATCGTGCTGCAACGTCGCGATCCATTTCGGTCTCCACGGACCCACGATCGCAAACTCCGACTCATGTGCGGCCGGAGCGGTTGCGATCGGCGAAGCGTTTCGCGCGGTCCGCGACCGGACGTGCCGGATCGCCGTGGCGGGAGGGGCCGAAGCTCCGCTCGCCCCGCTGACGTTCGGCGCCTTTGACGTCATCCGCTCGATGTCGACGCGCAACGATGATCCGCCCACCGCCAGCCGTCCGTTCGATGCCGGACGCGACGGTTTCGTCATGAGTGAAGCGGCGTGCCTACTGATACTGGAGCGCGAGGCGGATGCGGTGGCCAGAGGAGCGCGGCCGTACGCGGAGATCGCCGGCTACGCGCTGACCAATGACGGCGCCCACATGACGGCTCCACGAGAAGATGGTCGGGAAGCCGCCAGAGCGATGATGCTGGCCATGCGGGAAGCCGGGGTGCGCCACGGCGAGGTCGATCATATAAACGCGCACGGATCGTCCACTCCGTTAAACGACGCCGTCGAGAGCAGGGCGATACGCGCGCTGTTCGGCGAAGCGGCGGATCGCATCGTCGTCTCCGGGACCAAAGGCATGACTGGTCATGCGCTGGGAGCGACCGGCGCGATGGAAGCGGCGCTTTGCGTTCTCGGCATAAAGGACGGCATCGTGGTGCCGACGGTCAATCTGGAGTCGCCCGGCGCCGATTGCGACTTGCGCTATTCGCAAGCGGTGCCCGCCAAATTAGAGCAAAAGGTCGTTCTCTCGAATAGTTTCGGTTTCGGCGGCCTGAACGCGGCGCTGGTTTTCAGAGCGGCCTGAAGGCCGCGGCATCCGGACTCGCGCGAACCCCCATCTACCTGATGGTGTAGAAAATGACCGCCGGCAGGCTGGGCGGCGTGACGAACGGCGGCCCGACCTCGAGCACGATCTCTAAGTGGGAAGCCAGCACGAGCGATCGTAAGTCGCCGGTGTACGGCACGTAGGGTCCCGTGGTCTGATTGTAGCCGGGTGTCGGCGCCGTCGCGGTATAGGCCATCACCTGACCGCTGAATCCGGCGATATCCGACGACGAAAGCGGCTCGCCCCAGATATCGAAGACTTCTCCCAGAGTGAACTGCGCCGGCGCCGGCGCCTCCTGGTGAATGTAGCCGTCCGCATCGTGGGTGTGGATGTGATAGACGCATTTCGCGGTGTTGGTAAAGCCCCGGATCTCCGGGCCGGGGTTGACGAACCCTATGACGTCCGGGATCGCCATCCGCACGCCGTTTACGAAAAGACTCACATGGCTGTGGACGTGATAGACCGTCACTTCGGGCTCGCACGCGATCCCGTCGACCGGCTGCCCCAGACCGCCCGATGCGGTATCGCCTTCCCCGACTGTATCTTGTCCGAGTATGCGGCCGGCTCCCAGCTGGATGGGCGTGGGAGTCGGACCGGGCGCAGTTGCACTCGGTGACGGAACAGGGCTCGGACTGGAAGACGCAAGTGAAGTTCCGCTCGGCGACGGCGCGGGGCTTGCCGACGCGATGGGACTGGGGGAAGAACCGGGACTTCCGCCCGGGGAAGGAAGGGCGCTCGCGCTGGGGACAGCCGACGGCATTTGTCCCGGCCCCGGCTGCGATACAGCGCTGCCTTCGCCGCCACAACCGGCTGCGACGGTCGCACAAAAGAGTGACGCGCTGACGTATGCCGTCAGAAGTCGCCGCTTATTCATCATGTGGGTCGTCTATAGCTCCTCAGTCGACAGCCTCCCGCGGGGGACCATAGGCCGGAAGTCTCGAACTATAAGACCTCGTCCCCTCGTTTGCTCCGCCACCGCCAGTAGGTGCCTTATGTTAAAGGTTGCAGCCCATCCCCGTAGCCGCTCCGCCTTGATCGACTGGTACCTGGCAAATCGCCGGCGCTCGGCCGAGATTTTCGATTTGGTGGCCGCGGATTCGTTTGAAGCACGTCCCATACGGCTTCGTCATCCGATAGTCTTCTACGAAGGTCACTTGCCGGCATTCAGCTACATCACCCTCGTCCGCGGTGCACTGGCCGGACCTTCGCTGGACGAGGGGCTCGAAAGGCTCTTCCAGCGCGGCATCGATCCCGACGACGACGCTGCGGCGGCCAAATCGGCTCCCGCGACATGGCCCAAACGTGACGAAGTCCGGGCCTTTGCCGATCGCTGCGACCGCGAAGTGATCGGCGCGTTGGAATCGTTTCCGGACCAAAGCGAGCGGTGTATCGAAGCGGCGAACACGATCTTGGAGCACGAGCAGATGCATCACGAGACGCTGCTCTACATCATACATCAGCTGCCGAACGAGAACAAACGCCGGCCGGCTTCCGCTAGCGCGCCTTCGGACGGGAAGCTGCCGCCGTACGCGCGCGCGGCGATCCCAGCTGGCATCGCGACTCTAGGCGCTCGCCACGGCGATATCCCCTTTGGCTGGGACAACGAGTTTGGCGCGCTCCGAGTGGACGTGCCTGCCTTCGAGATCGACAAGCACAGCGTGACCAACGCCGCGTATCTGGAGTTCGTCCAAGCCGGCGGGCCCCCGCCGCCGTTTTGGGTTTTGCGCCACGGTGTCTGGCATCAGCGCGCGCTCATCGATGAAATCCCGCTCCCCCAGGCGTGGCCGGCGTACGTGAACTTGGACCAACCC
>JACRUD010000044.1 GCA_014304875.1 Vulcanimicrobiota bacterium | reverse complement strand
AGCTAAGCGGGGACGTCCTTGCTCTGGCCGCCCGGAATCAGCACCGGTGTCTGCTGACCGTCGATGACCTCTTTGTTGACGATGCACTTCTTCACATTGCTCAACGACGGCAGATCGTACATGATGTCGAGCATGACTTCTTCAAGAATGGACCGTAGCCCACGAGCGCCGGTCTTCCTGGTCTGAGCCCGCACGGCGATTGCGGCCAGCGCCTCCTTCGTCAGAGTCAGCTCGATGCCGTCCATTGCGAAGATCTTCTGATACTGGCGAACCAGAGCGTTGCGCGGCTCGGTCAGGATGCGCCGCAGCGCCAATTCGTCCAGCGGATCGAGCGTGACGACGATCGGCAGACGCCCGATGAATTCGGGGATGAGCCCAAAGCGCAGCAAATCTTCCGGCAGCAGCTGCTGGAGCATGCGCGATGTCTTCTTTTCGGACTTGGTCTGCGGGATGGCGCGGAAACCCAGGCTTTGGCTGGAGACCCGGCTCTCGATCATGCGCTCCAAACCGTCGAAGGCGCCCCCGCAAATGAAGAGCACGTTCGTCGTGTCGATCTGTATGAATTCTTGGTGCGGATGCTTGCGGCCGCCTTGCGGCGGGACGTTGGCGGTCGTGCCTTCTAATATCTTGAGCAGAGCTTGCTGCACGCCTTCGCCCGACACGTCTCGGGTAATGGACGGGTTCTCGCTCTTGCGCGCGATCTTGTCGATTTCGTCGATGTAAACGATGCCCTTTTCGGCCCGCTTGACATCGTAGTCCGCGGCTTGGATGAGCTTGAGCAGAATGTTCTCGACGTCCTCACCCACGTAGCCGGCTTCGGTGAGCGACGTGGCATCTGCCATCGCCAGCGGGACGTCCAAAATCTTGGCCAGCGTCTGAGCGAGATAAGTTTTTCCCGAACCGGTCGGACCGACCAAGAGAATATTGCTCTTGTGGAGCTCGACGTCATCACCGCCCGGGCTGGGGCCTTGCCAGGAATTGACCCTCTTGTAATGGTTGTAGACCGCGACCGCCAGGCTCTTCTTGGCCCGCTCCTGCCCTATCACGTATTGGTTGAGGATATGATTGATCTCTTTGGGCTTGGGGATGTTCCTCAGGCGCAAGCTTTCATCGACGTTTTTGTAGAGCTCTTCTTCGATGATCTCGTTGCATAGTTCGATGCATTCATCGCAGATGTACACGCCCGGACCGGCGATGAGCTTGCGCACCTGTTCCTGCGATTTGCCGCAGAAGCTGCACTTGAGCTGACCTTTGTCGTCACCGAATCGAAACACGCTATCGCCTCTTACGCGGCCGTCGGCTTGAGCAGCGTCGCCTGGCGCGACTCCGGGTCGATCACCGAGTCGACGAGTCCGTATGCCACCGCCTCAGCCGCGGTCAGATGCAAGTCGCGTTCGATGTCGCGCTCGACTTTTTCGTACGGCTGGCCCGTCGTCTCGACGTAGATGTTCGCAATCGCCCGCCGCGTGTTGATCAAATCGCGGGCGTAGATCTCCAGATCCGTAGCCTGGCCGCCGACTTGGCTTACCCAAGGCTGATGGATAAGCACTTTGGAGTGAGCCAGCGCAAAGCGCTTTCCTTTTTTGCCGCCGGTCAACAAGATAGAAGCCGCACTAGCCGCCAAGCCCGCGCAAAACGTCGCGACGTCCGGTTTCACGATCTGCATGGTATCGTAAATGGCAAGACCGGCGGTCACGCTGCCCCCTGGACTGTTGATGTACATCTCAACGTCTTTATCGGCATCTTCCTTTTCCAAGAACAGAAGCTGGGCGATACACAGGTTTGCCAGATTGTCATCGATGGCGCCCGTCACAAAAACGATGCGTTCTTTGAGCAAACGGGAGAAAATATCGAAAGCCCGCTCGCCGCGCGCGGTCTGTTCCACGACCATGGGGACGAGATGTCCCATTATACCTTTCCCTTCTGAACGGTCACGCGACACCAGCCGCGGCCGATTGCATCCCAGGCGGCGGTTCGCGAACGGCAGCGCTGCGCAGCAGGAAATCGACGGTTTTCTGCTTGCGCACGGAGCCGATCAGCGGCTCGAACCCGGTGTTGCGCCGGATGAGATCAATCATCGCCTCCCGGCTGCGGCCGTACGATCGCGCAAGGTTATCAAGTTCGCTCTCCAGATCGGCGGTCGTCACGTCGATCTTCTCCGCCTTGGCGATCTCCTCAAGCAGCAAGCCCGATTTCACCCGGCGCTCGGCCTCGGTCCGGTACTCGGCCTGCAGCCCCTTCTCATCGACGCCCTTCGCACTTAAATATTCTTCCCATGGCCGTCCGATACGCTGCATGTAGCCTTTCGCGTCGGCCAGTAAGCTTTCGACTTCTTTGTCGACGAGCACTTCAGGAAGCGGAAAATCATGTCGCTCCAAGAGCGCCTCGAGCAGCTGCTTTTGCATGGTTTCGCGCGACTGGGCGGTGGCCACCGCCTCCAGCCGCCGTCGGATATCGGCGCGCAGCTCTTCGAGCGTCTCTTTATCCGATACCTGACGCACGAAAGCCGCGTCGAGCTGCGGGTAGACCGCCATTTTCACTTCATCGATTGTGACGTCGAACACGGCTTCCTTGCCCTGCAACGCTTCCGCGTGATACGTGGTCGGAAAGGTCACGCTGACAGTCCGTCTCTCGCCAGCTTGGGCACCGTAGAGCTGCTCGGCGAACCCGGGGACGAATCTTTCCGGCGTTATTTCCGTCGTATGACCGGCAGCGGATCCGCCTTCGAAATCTTCGCCGTCGATCTTGCCGGCATAGTTCATCGTGACGATATCGCCCGCGCGAATGCCGCGGTCGAGAACCGGCTCGACGCTCGCGGCGCGCTTGCGCAGCGACTCAAGACTATGCTCGACTTCTTCGTCGGAGACGCTCACCGGCTGCTTTTCGAGCTCGAAATCGCGATACTCGACCAGGGCTATCTCCGGTCGAACCGCGACGGTGGCCTTGATGTGCAGGTTCTTGCCTTCTTCGCCGCGCTCTAAGTCGATTTTAGGCCGGTCGACCGGCTCGAGACCGTGCTCTTTCAACGCCTTGGTATAGGCTTGCGGAACGAGGTCCTCGACGGCGTGGTGTTCGATCGTTTCGGTTCCCATTTGCCGTTCGAAGATGCGTCGCGGCACGTGACCGGTCCGAAACCCAGGCAGACGGTATTGCTTGATGAGCTTTTGAAAGGCGCGCTCCCGCGCAATGTTCAAGTCGTTTTCGGAGACTTCGATATCGAGTTCGACTTCTGTCGGCGCCAACTTGCGCATGGTAGCGGTCACGTGTTGTGCTAACGAGCCTCCATGAGAGGGGGCGTTCGGCCTTCGCCCGCCTTTTGGACCTATCCTCGTGAGCTTGTGACCTGGAGCGGAAGACGAGATTCGAACTCGCGACCCTCGCCTTGGCAAGGCGATGCTCTACCGCTGAGCTACTTCCGCACCGAGACGGAAACGTCGGCTGTGCGCCGACGGCGGAACCGATTTATGCGCGCGCTGCAACGGTCCCTGCGGGGGATTGCTGCTTGTGGGCGAACCCTCATGCGGTGAGCGACTATGCGATTGTCTCCATCGTATTGGTAGTCGGCGGCGTTGCCTATCTGTCGATCTTTTTGTGGGTGACCGCGTCGCGCGTGCGCGAAATCGGCCCACCCAAAGCGCCGCCGGATGAAGGTCGTCACTAGATGCGGTCAGGTGGTGGGCAAGAAAGGACTCGAACCTTCACGGGTTGCCCCACCGGAACCTAAATCCGGCGCGTCTGCCAATTCCGCCACATGCCCCCGCTGCGAATATGTCCGCGGCTTCATCGACAGCCCGCGTTTGTCTTGCCCGCGCCTACTCCAGCGGCTCGTCCGGACAAGGAAGTCAGCGCCCTTTGGTTTCCGTTAGTGAGCGCCGTCTGACTTGCATTTGCTAGTCATTGCCGTCGTCGCAGCGAACGTCGCCTTGCCGCTGGGCGGGCTGCACTGGCGCTCCATCGGTCCGGCGATCGCCGGCGGCCGGGTTGCGGCAGTCGCCGGCACCGATTCCGATCCCAATCTCTATTTCGCAGGAGCGGCAGGCGGTGGCGTGTTTCGCACGACGAACGGCGGCGCTACCTGGCTCGACGTGTTCGGACATCAACCCGTCGCTTCCATCGGAGCGCTCGCGGTCGCGCCATCAAATCCGAGGATCGTTTGGGTCGGAACTGGAGAAGCGACCCCGCGCAACGATACGTCCTACGGCGACGGCGTCTGGCAGAGCCGCGACGGCGGCAGGACCTGGCGGTCACGCGGCCTCACGGGCACATCGCAGATATCGAAGATACTCATTCATCCAAAAAATCCCGACATGATTCTGGTGGGCGCGCTAGGCGATCCTTATGAGGACAGCAACACGCGCGGTCTCTATCGCACCGTCGACGGCGGCAGGACGTGGAGGCGCACGCTCTTTGCCGGCCCGGAGAGCGGCGTCGCGGATCTCGCCTGGGCTGTGAGCGACCCGAAAGTGGTTTTCGCAGCGATTTGGCAATTTCGAAGGGTCCCGTGGAGTTTTTCCAGCGGGGGTGAGCGCGACGGTTTGTATCGCTCGCTCGATGGCGGCATGACATGGCGTCAACTCAGGGGACGGGGCCTGCCTCGTTCTCCGCTCGGACGGATTGGCGTCAGCGTCGCGCCCAGCGACCCGCGACGGGTCTACGCCCTCATCGAGTCCAAGCTTGGAACGCTGTGGCGGTCAGATGATGGCGGTGACTCGTGGTCGGGCACGAGCGGGGATACGTTGATCGACCAGCGCCCTTTTTACATGAGCCGTCTGGCGGTCGACCCCAGCGATGAGAACCACGTCTTCTTTTTGTCCGAAAACTTGGTTCAAAGCTTCGATGGCGGACGAACCTTTTCAGAAGTGAATACGGCGGTTCATCAAGATCACCACGATATGTGGATCTCGCATGACGGCCTGCGCATGATCGAGGCCAACGACGGCGGCGCACCCATCAGCATGGACCGTGGCCGCACCTGGGATTGGCGCTATAATGTTTCCATCGGCCAAATCTACCACGTCGGCTACGACTTGCAGATCCCGTACCATGTGTGCCGCGGACTCCAAGACAACGATAGCTACTGCGGGCCTTCCGACAGCTTAAGTCCGCTCGGCATACTCGCGAGCGATTGGCGTGATGTCGGCAACGACGGCGACGGCTCGTGGGCATGGCCGGATCCAAACGATCCAAACCTTGTCTGGAACGTGGGGGTGAACGAACTGAACGGCCAGCTCGGCCTGTTCGATTTGCAAAGCAGGCAGAACTACGACGTCTCGCCGTACGTGCGCGACACGAACGGAGCGCCGTTGGCTGGGCTGCCGTACCGCTTCGGCTGGGAAGCGCCCATCGCGTTCTCCAACGGCCGGCCGGCGAGGATCTATTTTGGAGGCAACGTCTTGTTCGCCAGCAGCGATCGCGGGCGCCGCTGGGACGTTTTGAGCCCCGACCTCACGAGAAATGAACGGGCTCACCAACAAATCGCCGGCGGCGCCGTGACCGCCGACGTTTCCGGGGCCGAGTTTTACGACACGATCACGACCATCGCTCCGTCACCATTGGACGATAGAGTCTTATGGGTCGGCGCCGATGACGGACTTATCCATATCACTCGCGACGGCGGCCGCCACTGGCAAGACGTCACGATTCACGGCGTCCGGCCATTCGGACGGATCGCTGCCATCGAAGCATCGCCGTCTAACGCGCAGGACGCGTTTGCGGTCGTGGACCGCCATCTATGCGGCGATCGTAGGCCGTACGTTTTCGCGACGCGCGACGGCGGCGTCTCATGGAAGTCGATCTCGGCTAACTTGCCTCACGATCAGTACGCACACGTCGTACGGCAGGATCCACGTAACGCCGACGTCCTGTACGCGGGGCTGGAGCAGGGCATCTACGTGAGTTTCGATCGCGGTTCCGATTGGAGGTCGCTGCAGCTCGACATGGCGACGTCCTCAGTCCGCGATATGCAGATCCAACCGCAAGCGAACGACCTCATCGTGGCGACTCACGGGCGCGGTTTTTGGATCCTCGATGACCTGACGGCGCTTCAGCGGCTCGGCGACGCGCGCAGAGCAAAAGCGTACTTCTTTGCGCCGCGCCCGGCGTACGCTTTTTATCGCTGGTGGTCGAGCGAATACGGTACTCAAGCGGCGGAATGCTGCGCCTCGCAAACCAGTTTCGCCGGCGAGAATCCCGCGCCCGGCGCGACGATCAGCTTTCACGAGCGACAACCAGCGGCATCAGCACCCCGTTTGGACGTTGTGGACGGCAAAGGGAACGTGATTCGCCGTTTGACGGGTCCCAATCGGGCGGGCGTGAATCGCTTCTCGTGGGACTTGAGCGAAGAACCACCGCTGCCTTGGAAATCCGCGCGCCCTTGGAATCGTGGACCCTCTGAAGGCGCTCCCGTCGTCCCCGGGTCGTACGCCATGAATCTGGTCGTCGCCGATCGCACCCTACCGCGGACGATCGCCGTCCGGCCGGACCCGCGCTCTTCGTGGACCCAGGCTGACTACGAGCAGCGTCGAGACTTCGTGCGACACCTGGACGATAAGCTTTCAGCTATAGACGGTGCGCTCAACGAGCTCGACCGGTTATCAGACAGGGAGCGGCAACGCGCCGAACCCGCCTACAAGCTGTTGACATCGAACCCACGAAATTCAGAAGACGCGCTGAGGGCGCCAGACGCGTTGCGCGAGCGCGTTATGAATCTGATCGGAGCCGTGAGCCTGTCGCAAGGACCGCCCACGCCGGCGCAGGGTCAGGAAGCTGCTCAGATCGACGTGCAATATGCAGCCGCGATGGCACGCTATCGCGCCGCCGAGCGCTAGCACGCCCAGGCGCCCAAGGAGAGTCTACGCGTGCGAACGCGTCGCGCGCTCTTGGTTACAGCCTCGTGGAGAGGCTGAATACGAGTTCCCGCGCAGGGTTCAAACTCGACGGTGCGTACGGATAGTAATTGTCGCCGTAATAGGTGGTCACGGAGCTTGCTGTTCCCGTCAGGCCGTTAAGCCCTAGGGGCGTGTTGTTGTAAAAAGAATTGTCGCCGTACGAGAGCACCTGATCTCGCTGCGGGAATTCCCACGGATAGCCGTGATTGTGGACGATCGTGAAGACGTTCGTCAGCAGCGCGCTCGCTTTGACGTTGCGGCCGACAGCGTGCGCGACACCGATGTTCATGGAAATCCAAGACGGGCCTTTGAGAGAGCCTGGGGCGTCGAATCGATTGGTGTACGGGTCGGGGCCGTTGCTCGTCGCGCCGGTCGAATCGGGAAAGTTCAAGGCATCGCCGTACGGGTTCCCCGATTGGTATGAAAAGGCCGGCGTGACGTCCCATCCGCGCATCCGATAGTCCAAATTCAGATTGGCAACCCAGCGCACGTCGTAGGAAGGCGTCGTCGAGGTGGGGGACTGAGTTCCAGAAGGCGAGTAGTAACCGTTGGGGTCCAGCGTCGCGTAGTTCGTTCCGTGGGCAACGTTGTAGGCGGAGATGGCGCCGTTCATCACATCTATGAAGTTCTGCCCGCCAAGCGCCCGCTCGTAGCGGATTTTTGAATCGGTATAGGTGGCGGCCAGCGTCGCGGAGAGCCCGTCCGGGTGTTGACGGTCCTTTCTGATCAGAAATTCAGCGCCTCTGATTTTCGCCGCGCCGAAATTGTAGCCGGTCACAAAGGTGGGTTGTGCCGGCACGACGGGTATGCTGAGAATCTGACCGCGCGTGACGCGTGCGAACGGGGTGAACTTCGCCGACAGACCCTGCCCGAAGTCGTGCTCGTAGGAAGCGTCGTAGTTGGTGCTGTCCTGAGGAACGACGTTATGGACCGCCAAAAATCCTAAACCGTCATAAAAGTTGTTGAGCACCGACACGGTATCGGCTGAGCCGAACATCGGGGCGGCGACGTATTCTTCCGCAAAAGTCTCCGGCGGCTGAACGTACCGGCCGACGGAGAAGCGGTACACGTCCCGTGGCGACGCGGTATAGGTCGCGCCAAAACGCGGGCTGAAGTCGTTGTAGTCTAGCGATCCCGAAACATCTGTCCACCTTGCCGCCCCCGCGATCGCTGTTCCGCCCAGAGTCGCGAGATATCCATTGCACGGCTCCGACGGCGCGTAGGCATACCCGTGGAGGCAAGTGCCGTAAAGGTTCTGCGCTTGCTCCGCGATGCCGTTCGATCTCGTTATCTGCAGCGGGGTGAGCGGTATCTGGAAGCGATCGAAGCGCGCTCCGACATCGAAAAGCCACTTCTCGTTTGGCTTGAAAGCGTCCGCTATGGCAGCATCCGAGACGATCGAGGCCAGCTTGTTCCAATACGCGTACGGACCGCTCGAGATCTGCGCGACGGGATCGCCCGGATTGCACGACGCGAGGCTGCCGCTAGCCAGGTTACCGCAGCTGACGACCCCGGCGGGGAAGAAGTTATTGGCGTAATTGTAGCGCAGGGATAGATCTTTGCTGTAATCAGCGTCCAGCCGCAGCAGATGCTTCTCGCTGAGCTGGTTCTGGTAGTTCAGCGTGTAACCGCTGGCGTTGTCGTGAAGCTGGTAATAGTCGCCGCCTAGAAACCCGTTGGTGGCTTGATCGAAGTTCCACGCGGAATAAAGCGCGTATGCGTAGAGCCGCAAAAAAGAAGACGAACTGAGGGCTCGCGTAAAGCTCAGTTTTTCGATGCTTGATTCGGTCGATTGGCTGTCGATGTACGTCTTCGGAATCGCGCCGGTCGAACCGCCGGACGTCGGCCAGGTCAACACGCCGAAAGCGTTCGGATCGTATGGCTGGTTGAGCTTTCCGATGTACGGATAGCCGGTCGGCCAAACGGCGTTGCCTTTTGCGTCGTAGCCCGTCTCGTACGAGAGGATGGCCGGGTCGATGCTCGGGCCCGCGTAAAGAAAAGGATTGCCGGTCGTGCCCACGACGAAAAGCCCTTGTATGTCATCGTGCAAGCCGCGATGCGCCAAATCGAGATGAAGATTGACGACAGTATCGCGTTCGGAAGCCGACGGATTGAGAAAACTCTGCCAGGCACCTTGCGAAATCGGCACGTTCAGCGCATGCGCGACGGTGCAGTCGAAAGTGGGGCCGTCTGTCGTGTTCGCCGTCAGGATGGCTTGGAAGGCGGCGCAGCCCGCGTCGCCTGCCGGGACGTTGATGACTTTATTGTCCAAGTTTTGCCGGTTCGAGAAGTTGTAGGCCGCATTGACGGCCAGTTCGGAGGCGTAATAAGTGAATTTGTGATCCGGCGTGCCGCCGAAGACATCCGCCTGCACGGTGTGGTTGAAGCTGGGCGTGCCGCCGACCAGCGTCAGATCGCCGCCGCCGGGGTACGAGCCGCGGCGTATCACTTCATTGATGTAGCCCGACATAGAGCGCCCGGCGTCTGCCGGCTCGCCCCCGGTGTAAACTTCTAAGCTCGAGAGACCGTTCGTCACGAACGAGGTGGCGTTGGCGGCGTCGAAACCGCGGTTGAGCGGGATACCTTCGAGTTCGAAGCCGACTTGGTCGGTCGAGCCGCCGCGAAAGCTCAAACTGCCGTTTCCCGCATAGCCGCCGCCGGTTCCGATGGTGCGCACGACACCCGGAAGGGACCCGACGACGCCGTTTTGGCTATAGAGAGTTTCCGCGCCGCCGGCGTTGCCTTGATAGGAGTTAAGCGCTGCGGCCCCGACCGTATAAAGGTCGCCTGTCACCGACTTATTGACGACCGTCCCTTGTGCCGTTGTGATGATGCGCCCCAACACGCGAGTCGTCGCATGCAAACTAAAGTCGGCCGCCGAGTTCTGATCCGCTTGCACCGTGATCCCCGAACTCGAGGCTGAATCGTAACCTTCTTTGCTCGCCGTCACGATATACGTGTCCGGCGTCATGTTGAGCAACGAATAGAAACCCCGCACGTCGGTCGTGGCAATCGCTGTTTGCGAAGCTGAGACGACCGAGATGCGCGCGTTGGCCAGCGGAGCCCCACCATCGGCGCGCACACGCCCGCTGATCGAGCCCGTCGTCCCCGCATTTCCGGCTACCGGCAAGGCACCGGCGCACAGCAGACCAGCGATAAGGAATCGACTCAGAGTTCTGGCAAGCATTGAGTCCCCACGGTCACGGCGATATCAGCGTGCCGGCTTTTTCCTACCGCGCCTGGCCGACCCTTCCGGCTTCAATAAAGAGGCGCGCGTGGCGATGCTGCGTCTACGACTCGTGCCTCGCATGCCACATGGTCAGTTCTTCGACGATGCAGTCGAACTCGTCGAGATCGTGAAGATCGTGCGCGTTGACGAAACT
>JACRUD010000043.1 GCA_014304875.1 Vulcanimicrobiota bacterium | reverse complement strand
ACTGTACATCGGGGGCGCTTTCGTGCGCTCGGAGTCCGGGCGCACGATGGCGCACCGCTGCGGCGAAGAGGTGCTGCACGTGGCCCGCGCCTCGCGCAAAGACGTGCGCGACGCGGTGCGTGCGGCAAGAACGGCATGGAACGGCTGGCGAGCCCGAACCGCATACAATCGCGGTCAGATCGTCTACCGGCTGGCCGAGATCATGGAGTCGCGGCGAGCCCAGTTCGAACGCGCGCTGGCGCTCCACGGCGCGCCGGCGGCGGCCGCGCGCGAAGTAGACGCGGCCATCGACCGGGTCGCATGGTACGCCGGCTGGTGCGATAAGATCGAGCAGTGGCTTTCCACCAAAAATCCGGTCGGCTCGCCCCATTTCAACGTGAGCAGCCCGGAGCCGATGGGCGTCGTGGGTATCGTCGCACCCGACGGTCCTGCGTTGCTCGGCCTTGTCTCGCTGCTTCTCCCCGCTCTGTGCGGCAGCAACGTCGCCGTTGTGGTGGCCTCGCAGCGCGACCCGATCACCGCCGTCGCACTGGCCGAGGCGCTGGCGAACTCCGATCTGCCTGCCGGAGTCGCCAATATTCTGACGGGCTATCGCGACGAACTCGTCGCGCCGCTTGCACGCCACATGGAGGTTAACGCTCTGGACCTGTGTATGCGCGATGAGACCGTCGCGGCTCAGGCGGCGGAATTGGCGTGCGAAAGCGTCAAACGCGTGCGGCGCAGAATCGAGCCGGCGCCGGCATTTTGGTACCGCGAAGCGGCGCAAAGCCCGCGCTGGATCGAGAAGTTCATGGAGATAAAGACGGTCTGGCACCCCGCAGGTGCATGAGCGGCGACGAAGGAGTACGTAATAATAGTGTTAATGCTGCGTGGCTATCCTAGAGCCGTGTAGTTGCGAAACCGAATAATGTGAGGGCTTCCATGGGCAAGCATCATCTACTCATTGGCTTCATCGCCGCCTGCGCGGCTTTTTCGTTCGTCGGCGGCCGAGCCGAAGGGGCCGATGTGGGATCGGTCTCCGGGCGCGTGACGACGACCGCAGGCGCTCCGATCGCGGGAGCGACCGTCGAATTGCTGGGCGGCGCGGCTGCCCGCGTGGCGAAGACAACGAAGGCAGGCGTCTTTGCTTTTACGGGCGTGATCCCGGGCAGCTACACCGTATCGACGACGGCGCGCGAGTATCAAAAAGAAGTATCGGCGCCGTTTTCGGTGACGCCGGGCAATAACGTCGACTTCGCCGTGGTTCTGCAGCCGATTACCACCACCAATATCACTACGCTGGGACGTATTTCCGTCAACGGCCATCAAGCGCTCAACACGTCGTCGGCGGCCAGCGCCACGATCACGAACGACCAGTTCGTCGATTCCGGCAGCTTGCAAGCGCAGACCGCGCTGGACCGCTTACCCGGCTTTACGGTCGAGCATTACGACAACGGCGCGCCGGGGGCGGTTGCGACTTTCACCATTCGAGGAGCCGGCGGTTTCGGGGGCGGCACGGACGGCACGGCCAACACAGGCTACGAGATATTGGTCCTCCAGGACGGCGAGCCCATCCGCAACGGCCAGTATGGGGACTTCGAAGCTTCATCGCTGACCCCCGCGATCTACCAGCGCGTGGAAGTCGTCAAAGGGGTCGGCGGCACGTCGCTGTTCGGCGCGAACACGATCGGCGGGACGGTAAATCTCGTGACGCGAGATCCGCTCAAGAGCGAGGGCGGCGAGTTCATCCAGACCCTAGGCGGCTACGGCACGAGCGACACGAACATTTCGGAGTCCGCCACTATAGGCCGCCTAGGCTACCTGCTCGATCTCCATCGCTACGGAACCGATGGTTTCATCCCGTTTCCCTACGTCGCTCATTACGTGCCGTTCCGCGGCGCTTCAGACTATGCCCAGCCGACGCAGACTTTCGACCTGAAGTCAGGCCTGGGGAAGCTGCGTTACGATTTTTCCGATTCCATGTACGGCGTCCTGACCGTCACCGACGAGAGCGACTATCGAGACCAACTGGGGCTCATCGGCAACACGAAGACGGTCGGCGGCCAACCCTACGATCAGGCCGGCTATCCGTACTTCTATGGATTTCCCGGGGATTACGTCTGGAACATCCAGCCGAAGTACGCGCTCGACCTGCACGCCACCGTGGGAGGGGGCAGTCTGATCCTGCGGGGCTATTCCCAGACTCTTCAGCGAGTCGTCGATGGATTGGGAGAACCGCCCGACATCTGCTGCTTCTTGTCAAGATCGGTCGACCACCTGACCGGGCAGCTGGCATCGTACACGAAGGACGTCGGCAAGAATACGCTGACGCTGGCCGTCGGCGGCAACGGCGATAATTACTTCTTCGGGCAAAGCTTTAACAGCGTGCCTTTTTCGCAGCTTCCCATCATGGCCAGGGGAACGCAGCTGGAACGGACTGCGCTGCTGCGTGACGACGTGCAGGCAAGCTCAAAGATCGACCTGACGTTCGCCGGCTATTACAGCAACTACGATACGCTTCGCGTCAAGCGCTTCGATCCGCGCTTTGCGATAGTGGACAAGCCGAATTCAAACACGGTTTTGCGAGCTTCGATCGGCACCGGTTTCGCGCCGCCTCGGCTCTCGGATCTGTTCACGCCGCTTGACCTGTTCGCTCGCGACGCCATATTCAGCAACATCGGCTGCCCGGCCGGTGATGCCGGCGCACCCTATTGCGTCGCGACGTCCGGCAACGCCGATCTTAAAGCGGAGTCGGCGGTGGGCGGCGATGTGGGGTACGAGCATACTTTCGGCGACGGCGGCAACCTTTCACTTGACGTGTATCGCACCAACCTGAAAAACCACATCTTCAACGGCTTGCTGCCCGCACCGGCGGGGCTGACCTTTGACGACGGCACTCCGGTGGCATACATTTCAAAGTCGCTCAATATCGCTCGGGCGGTCTACACGGGCGTCGAATTTTCGGCGGCTCTGCCGCTCTCGCGATATTTCGCCCTGGACGGCTCCTACAATATCCAAGCCGCGTACCCGACGGATGTCGATACGCTGACTCAGACCCAGCTTCAGGATGTGGTCAATAACCAACAGTTCCTGGGCGTCCCGTTGCACAAAGAGAACGCTTCGCTGGTGTACGGCAACCATGCGCGGACCAACGCTTTCGTCCAGTGGAACTTCTACGCGGCCAACAACGCTTTCAACCAGGCGCCGTTTTCGCTGTACAACGCCGGCGTCAATACGCCGCTCGGCGACAGCACGCTGCACGTGGCTTGGTCGAATATCTTCAACAAGCAGGCCGGCCTGTTCGCGAATTTTAACGGCGGCGTGCCCTACCCCGGATATTCGGGCCCCTACTCGACGACAGCGTACAACACGGCCAACCACATGCTGACGGTGACCTTCGACCATCGCTGGGGAGCGCTGCGCTAACGGACCGAGCGAATTAAGCCGTTGCGCCGGGCGGCGGCGGGCCGTTTCCTGCTCGTCGCAGTGCTGGCTACCGGCCTTGCGTCACTGTCGTCTTTCCCAGGCGGCGAGACGCTATCGGGGCCGGGGGCCGTGTTGCCCAACGGCTGGCGCGTGACGCCGACAGGCGCCATCACGTCGCTTGGCACTCTGCCCCTTCGGATGGTGGAGCACCCATCGGGTCGCTGGCTTGCGATCAGCAACGCGGGCTATGGGCAGCTCGCGATCGCGATCGTCGACGAGAACACCGGCCAAGTCGCCAGTTCGGTTGCGGTGCGCCGCACTTTTTACGGCCTGACGTTCTCGCCTGACGGCACGAAGCTTTTCGCGTCCACAGCGGCGTCGGGTGGGATCGCGCGCTACGATTTCGACGCGGCGACCGGCGTCGCGACCGAGGCCGCTCCGTTGTCGCTCGGCGGCAAACCTGCCTGGGTCAACGGCATTGCGGTATCGTCCGACGGCAAGACGCTTTACGCGGCGGTCGGCGGAACGAACCGGCTGGCGGCGCTCGATTCCACAAGCGGCGCCGTGCGCTGGTCGGCGAAAACCGGCGAACAGCCTTATGCGGTTGTTCTTTCACCCGCCGGCAAGACGGCCTACGTTAGCAACTGGAGCGGCGCTTCGGTGACTGCAGTCGATACCGCTAGCGGCGCGGTCGCTGCGACGATTCCCGTGGGCTCGCACCCCAATGCGGAGGCGGTCAGCGCAGACGGAGGCACGCTTTACGTCGCGTGTGCCAACGACAACACGGTCGCGGTGATCGACACCGCGGCCAACCGCTCGCGCGCCGTGATCGACGCAGCCCTTTACCGCGGTTCCCCTGAAGGGGCCACGCCGAATGGGTTGGCGTTGACCGCCGACGGGCGACAGCTGTTCGTCGCCGACGCAGACCAAAACGCAGTCGTGGCGCTCGATCTCTCATCCCGAGCTGATTACCCGGTGCTCGGTGCAGTCCCCGTCGGCGCGTACCCGACCGATGTGGCCGTGAGCCGCGATGGGCGCCGCCTATTCGTGCTCGACGGCAAAGGTGAATCCGGGCACGCCAATTCGGAATACGTCCACAGCGACACCGTCCCGCCGTCTCAGTGGCCGGAAGACAGCCGCCGCTGGTACGTGGGGGCTTTGACGACCGGTGCACTGGAGCGCTTGCCGCTTCCCTCTAACGGTGATCTTGCCTTCGGCCTGGCCAAAGCGCGCGCCAATGCCCGCTACAAACCCGGTGCCAGCGCGAGGCCCGCGTTGCCGCCGATCAAGCACGTCATCTACGTCATCAAGGAAAATCGCACGTACGACGAGGTTTTGGGCGACGACCCGCGCGGCAATGGCGACCCGGCCCTGACTATATTCGGGCGCCGGATAACGCCGAACATCCACCGGCTTGCGGATGAATTCGTCTTGTTCGACGATTTTCAAACGGATGCTGAGGTCAGCGCCGACGGCCACAATTGGTCCACCGCGGCGTACGCAACCGATTACGTGCAAAAGTTGTGGCCCTCTACCTACGCCGACCGAGGCCGCGGCTACGACTACGAGGGCAGCGCCGCGTCGGCGCCGTCGGGCGGATACATCTGGGACGATGCCATCGCGCACGGCGTCTCGGTGCGCAACTACGGAGAGTTCGTCCGTTTGGACGTCCTTCGCGGCGCGCCAGCAAAAGCCGCCGTGAAGTCGCTGGAAGGAAGGACCGATCCGAACTTCCATGGGTTCGATTTGGGCTACTCTGATCAGGATCGCTTAGACGAATGGCAGCGGGAGTTCCAAGGATACGTGCGCCGCAACGACTTGCCAGGTCTGGAGATCGTGCGATTGCCTGACGACCACACGGCGGCGACCAAACCCGGGGCCCGGACACCGTTTGCCATGATCGCGAGCAACGATTACGCCTTGGGGCGGATGGTCGACGCGCTCAGCCACAGCCCGTATTGGAAGGATACGATCATCTTCAGTTTGGAAGACGACGCGCAAGCCGGACCAGATCACGTCAGCGATCAACGCGCTGAAGCGTCGATCGCCGGCGCCTACGTTCGAAGGGGCTACGTCGACCATACGCACTACACGACGTCCGGTGTGTTGCACACGATCGAAATCTTGCTGAAGCTGCCCCCCATGAGTCAGTTCGACGCCGGAGCCAGGCCGGTCAGCGCCGCATTATCGTCCAAAGCGGATTTGCAGCCCTGGACGGCCTCGAAGCCGCTCGTCAGCCTGACGGAGATAAACGGACCGCGCGCCCCCGGCGCCAAAGCGTCCTCGCGACTGGACCTCCGCGATGCCGACCGCGCCGACGTTGCGATGATGAACGCGCTTCTCTTTCGCTACGCGCGGGAGTTGCACGAGCGGCGCTAGGCCGGCAATCGCCATGAGTGCCATGACTTTGACGCAGAAGCTGCGGCGTACCGCTGAGCACGTTCGCGAACGCGTGCCGCTGCAACCCCAAATCGCCATCATCTTGGGGTCGGGGCTGTCTCCCGTTGCCGACGCGCTTGCCCAAGATGGCGAGCTTGCATATGCGGACCTTCCGCATTTTCCGGTGACCGGCGTCGCTGGTCACCGTGGTCGTCTGCTTTTGGGCAGCATGGCCGGCACGCCTGTGGCAGTGTTTGAAGGGCGGGTCCACTCCTACGAAGGCCGGGCGATGGAGGAGGTCGCCTACTCCACGTACCTGGCCAAACAGCTCGGGGCACGAACGCTCATCGTCACGAACGCGGCGGGGTCCATAAACGCCGCCTTCGCGGCCGGCGACATCATGCTGATCCGGGATCACATCAACCTGCTCGGGACCAATCCCCTCGTCGGAGCGCTCGACGATGACCTGGGCGGACGCTTCGTCGCGATGCGCAACGCGTACGACGCCGGATTGCGCGATCTTGCCCGCCGCGTCGCCCGCCAAAACGGCTTCACGGTCAAAGAAGGAGTGTACGCGGCGACAAGCGGGCCGATGTACGAGACGGATGCCGAGATCCGCATGCTGGCCATTTTGGGAGCGGACGTCGTCGGCATGTCGACGGTGCCGGAGGTCATCGCCGCGCGTCGCTGCGCCATGCGGGTGTTGGGTATCTCGGTGATCGCGAACCAAACGACGGCGTCGGGGGCGTCCGACGAAGTTGCGCTCACCCATGCTGAAGTCCTGAGGGTCGTCACTTCTTCGGCGGATCGCGTCAAGCGGCTTATCCTCGGAGTCAGCGGCAGCATCGCGGCATGACCTCGGCGGTTTCGCTTGCGCGTTTCTTGAGCGAGGCAAAGCGCGCCGGCGGCGAGCATAGCCCCCAAGAAATCGCCGGGCTCATCCACGCGTATCAGGCGCACGATATCGACGACGATCTTATGACGGACTGGCTGCGGGCCGTTTGTTCCGCCGGGATGTCGCTTGCGGAGACGGCGGCGTTGACCCAGGCAATGGCTCATTCGGGCCGCATCCTCGAGTGGCCGCTCGAGCTGGGAACGATCGTGGATAAGCACTCGACCGGCGGCGTCGGAGACGCGGTGACGCTGATCGCCGTGCCGCTTGCGGCTGCCTGCGGCGCAAAGGTCGCCAAACTCTCCGGCCGGGCGCTCGGACATACGGGCGGCACGCTCGATAAGCTGGAGTGCATCCCCGGCTTGCGCACCGACCTTTCCCTCGACGAGTTCGTCCGCCAAGTCGGCCGGGTGGGTTGCGCCGTCGCCGCAGCTTCGGCGGAGCTCGCTCCTGCAGACAAGGCGCTCTACGCGCTGCGCGACCGGACCGCAACGGTACAAAGCCCCGGGCTGATCGCGGCGTCGGTTCTCAGCAAGAAGATAGCCGGCGGAGCTGCGGCCATCGTCTTGGATGTCAAGACTGGGAGCGGCGCCTTCATGGCATCGCAAGCCGAGGCCGAAGACTTGGGGCGCATGATGATCCAGGTCGGACGCCTTCTCGGAAAGCGCGTCGACGTCTTAATCACGGATATGAACGAACCACTCGCCGATTCCGTCGGCGATGCGCTAGAATTGGACGAAGCACTGAGCGTGCTGGAAGGCGGCGGTTTCTCGGCGTCGTTGAAAGACGTGGCGATAGAAGTCTCGACGGCGCTGGTCGATGCCGCAAACGGATCGCCGCCCGGCTTCTCTAAAGGCGCCGTGGATGAGGCGTTGGAGCACGGCGCTGGCCGGCAAAAGTTTCTTGAAATGGTCGGCGCTCAAGGAGGCCGGCTCCTAGAGTTGAGGCGTGATTTTCACGCGACGGGTCAGCTCGCTGCCGCCCGAGACGGCATAGTCCAAGCGATAGATACGCGCGCTATAGGCGAGCTCGTCGCGAAAGCCAAAGGGGCGGTCGCGTCCTCCGATGCTGCGAGGACCGTCGGGGTCCGTTTGCGCAGGCGAGCCGGCCAGAGGGTGCGCAAAGGCGAAGCGTTGGCTATTGTGTTCGGAGTCGAGTTTTCTCCGGCCCTCGGGGAGGAACTGCGCCGGGCGGTTCTCATCGGCGACGCGCCCCGTACGCCGCGGCGATTCATGATGAAACGGCTCTAGAGCGTGCCGTAGAGGCGATCCCCGAAGTCGCCAAGCCCGGGCACGATGTACTTTTGCGAATTGAGTTCCCGGTCCAAAGCGGCCCCGATGATCTGCACGTCGGGATGATGCGAGGAAACGTTAAGCACGCCTTCCGGCGCTGCCACAACGCAGAGCAAACGGATGTCCGAGCCCCCGGCCGCCTTCACCGCATCGATCGCTTGGCAAGCCGATCCGCCGGTGGCAAGCATCGGATCAACGATCAGCGTGGTTCGTCCGACGACGTCCGGCAACTTGCAGTAATAGGCAGACGCGATGGCGGTCGTGTGGTCCCGTGCGAGGCCGATATACCCGACCGAGGTGTCGGAGAAGAGTTCCACGATGGGCGCCAACATCCCGAGCCCGGCGCGCAGGATGGGGACGACCACCAGCGGAGCCGAGAGCAGCTCTCCGGGCGCGCGGTCGAGCGGCGTCGCGACCTCGACGGTGCGCGTGCGCAAATCGCGCGTTGCGTCTAGTGCGAGAATGATGGTGAGGTGATTCGTCAGGCTGCGGAAGATGGCGGGGGCGGTTGCCGCGTCGCGTAGCCTGCAAACGAGATGTCGGGCGAGCGGATGGTCGACGAGGCGGATTTTCACAGCACGCCCGCTACCGCTTCATTGAGCACCGCTGCATTCCGCATGGCCGCACTCGCATCGATCCCCCGTCGTGCTGAGGCGACCGCTCTCACCGCAGTATTCGCTGCAAAACTCGCCGGTCAATCCGCTCGTGCACTTGCAATGGGGATTATCGCATTTCTCGGCCATGGAGAGCTCCTTTGCGACCCTCTTGGCTCGGATGAGAAGACATTCCCCTCCGCTGCGACGCGCCGTTGCCTAGCCGTTTTCGATCTTTGTTTTCCTTACAAGGACCGCAAAAGAGACGGCCGCGAAAAATTCGCGGCCGTTGTGGTCTTGCCCGGGGCCTGTTAGTGGACCGGCGAAAGGCTGACGTTTTTCGCGCCCAGCGCCTGGGCGAGGTCGTAGAACGCCTGATTGCTGATGAGATGGTAGTTCAAGTCCGCTGCTTTGCGGAAGTCCTTGTTCGCATCGATGTCGTTCATCACGGCGACGTGGATCTTATGCGAGACGGCTTTATCGAGAAGAAGTTCGGTCTCAAACGTGCCGTCCTTCGCAGTGCCGGCCTGTACCAATGTCGACGCCAAGGTCTTTGCCCCGCTTGTCGAGCGCGAATGCCGTATTTGTCTTTGCCGCGGCGCTGGATGAGGCGCCACGTCGGTGGTGACTTGCATGATCGAGGCCCGGAAGGAACTGGAGCACGCGGCCGTGCATGCGGTGACCAAGCTTTGCGACAGGAGACGAACATGAAGCGTCCGCAGGATCGCCTTTGGAAAGGACTTGCAGCTTTGGCGGGGCTGGGTGCTGTGGCAAGCGCCGCACCTTTTAGAAAGCGCCTGCGGTCCGCCGTACGCATGGCGCGGAGTCTGGGCGACGAGCTACCGGATCTGAACGATCCGATCTTCATCGATTACCTGCTCAATACGTTCGTCGGCAAAATACCATTTCCGGAGATCCGCATGGACCTTTACCGAAAAGCCGGTCTGAAGGTCGATCCAACGACCAATATCATGATGCACGCTTTCGTGCTTCAGGCACGCGACATCAGCATCGGTCCAAACTGCATCATCGGGCCTTTTACAACGCTGGACGGTCGAGCCACTTTGGCGATCGGGCGCAACGTGAACGTCGCAGGCCAAGTGCTGACGATCGGCGGCCATCATGCCGTCGACTCGCCGACGGCTGAGGGTCTGCTCGGAAAGGTCGTCATCGAGGACAATGCTTGGATCGCCATGCGGGCGACGATTTTGCCGGGAGTGACGGTAGGAGAAGGAGCCTACGTCGCGGCCGGCGCGCTGGTCAATCGAAATGTCGAACCCTACACCTTAGTCGGTGGAGTCCCGGCCAAGAAGATCCGCGATCGCAACCGCGACATCAAGTACACGCTGGGACATTTTCCGCGTTGGATATAGACGCCGAACTAGCGTGTCTACGATCCGGACATGGCCAAGGCCAAAGGCGTTCGAACGACCTTCCGGTACAGGCTTAGGATTGCGTCGATCTGCACGTCCATGTCAAACGTGAGAGCCCGGCGGCGAGCTGCTTGGGCTTTCATCCTGCCTTCGGACAGCGCCCGCTCAATGGTGGCGGCATACGCGCGCGCCGTCGGCTGCCCGACGAGATAACCGCTGTCGTCAGTCACGATCTCGTTCATCGCCGGCAAGTCGTAAACCACCGGGGGGCAGCCGCACGCCATCGCCTCGATGATCACCAATCCAAAGCCGCCGTAAAGCGAAGGAAAGCAAAGCAGATCGGCGGCGCTGTAGTAGAGCGCCAAGGTGCCCGACCCAAGGTGGCCCGTGAAGCACACCCGCTCTTTGAATTCGGAGGTGATCGCTCGGTCGGGTTCGTGATGGGCGACCAGAAGCGTCACGTCGATCGGTAACAGGCGCAGCACGTCCGCCATGATCTTGCCGCGCGACATGTTAAAATGCCCGACGTATAGCAGGTAGCGGCCTCCTGGCTTCAGGCCGAGGCGTTCGCGCGCGCTCTCCCGGTCGGAAGCTCGGAAAATATTTGGGTCGCACCAGTTGGAGAT
>JACRUD010000066.1:4759-10650 GCA_014304875.1 Vulcanimicrobiota bacterium | reverse complement strand
ATGGCGAAGCAGAAATACGAGCGCAAGAAGCCGCACGTGAACATCGGGACGATCGGTCACGTTGACCACGGCAAGACGACGTTGACGGCGGCGATCACGAAGGTTCTGGCGGCGTCCGGGACGGGATCCAAGGCGCTAGCGGTGGATCAGATCGACAATGCGCCGGAAGAAAAAGAGCGTGGCATCACGATCTCGTTGTACCACGCGGAGTACGAGACCAAGGGGCGCCACTACAGCCACGTGGACGCGCCCGGTCACGCGGACTACATCAAGAACATGATCACCGGCGCGGCGCAGATGGACGGTGCGATATTGGTGGTGTCGGCGGCGGACGGTCCGATGCCGCAGACGCGGGAGCACATATTGCTTGCGCGCCAGGTGGGCGTGCCTCACCTGGTGGTGTTTTTGAACAAAGTGGACATGGTGGACGACCCTGAGCTGATCGACCTAGTGGAGTTGGAAGTGCGGGACCTGCTCAAGACGTACAAGTTTCCCGGGGACGACATACCCGTGATCCGTGGGTCTGCGCTGAAGGCGTTGGAGGAGGGGAGTGGCGGGGAGTGGTCGTCCAAGATCGTGGAGCTGATGGAGGCGGTGGACAAGTACGTGCCGGTTCCCGAGCGCGACGTGGACAAGCCGTTTTTGATGCCTGTGGAGGACGTATTTTCGATCACGGGTCGTGGCACGGTTGGGACGGGTCGGATCGAGCGTGGCCGGGTGAAGGTTGGGGACGAGATCGAGATCGTGGGTTTGCAGGAGAAGGCTCGCAAGAGCATCGTGACGGGCATCGAGATGTTCCGCAAGCTGTTGGACGAGGGGATCGCTGGGGACAACGTGGGTGTGCTGCTGCGTGGCATCGAGCGAGACGACATCGAGCGCGGTCAGGTATTGGCCAAGCCTGGGAGCATCAAGCCGCACAAGAAGTTCGAGGCCGAGGTCTACGTTTTGAGCAAGGACGAGGGTGGCCGTCACACGCCTTTTTTTTCGAACTACCGGCCGCAGTTTTACTTTCGGACGACGGACGTGACGGGGTCGATCACGCTGCCCGAGGGAGTGGAGATGATCATGCCTGGGGACAACGTGCGGATCAACGTGGAGCTGATCACGCCGATCGCCTGCGAGGGGGGTCTGCGCTTTGCTATTCGCGAGGGCGGCAGAACCGTCGGCGCCGGCGTCGTCACCAAGGTGACGGAATAAAGACGTGGCCAAGAAAGAGAACCGGGTCATCATCACTTTGGCCTGTGGAGACTGTAAGCGGCGCAACTATACGTCGATGAAGAACCGTCAGCACACTTCAGCGCGCCTCGAGTTAAGCAAATACTGCAAATGGTGCAAGCATCACACGGGGCACAAGGAGACGCGCTAGCGGACGGCCGGACTGATCGGGCAGCTGCGTCGTTTCTGTGAGCGCAGAGCAGAGCACACGATAGGGCGGTAGCTCAATTGGTAGAGTACTGGTCTCCAAAACCAGGTGTTGCAGGTTCGAGTCCTGTCCGCCCTGCACGAGTATGAGCGACCGCCGTGGCGGCGGCCGCGAAAAGGATCTATGTGAAACGGATAACCTCGCCGGGAAAGCTGCCACCGGGCGGCAGCGACAAGCCGGTTGTCAAAGCGAAGCTCGCGACGGACGCTCGAAACGCCGAAGGCCAGCGCCGCTGGCGCGCGATGCAGTCCAACTTTCACGCGCTGGTGTCCGAGATGAAGCGCGTCACCTGGCCCAGCCGCGATGAGTGGGTTTCGGCGACGCTCGTCACGGTCGGACTCGTGGTCATCGTCGCTCTGTGGACGTCGCTCATCAGTTATATCGTGTCGCACCTAACCGGGACGGCAGGGCATTAAGATGGTTGAAGAAACGCAAGGCGCGGATGTCGGGACCGTCGCGACGGAGAACGGCGGCCTCGAAGCCGCGGTCGATCCGGATCGCAAGTGGTACGTCATCCACACGTATTCGGGCTATGAGAACAAAGTCAAGGCCAACCTTGAACGCCGCATCAAGTCGATGAACATGCAGGACTTCGTCTATCGCGTCTTGGTGCCCATGGATAAGGAAGTTGAGTTCAAGGACGGCAAGCGCAAGGAAGTTGAGAAAAAGGTTTACCCTGGATACGTGCTCGTCGAGATGAAGATGACGGACGGCTCCTGGTACGTCGTCCGCAATACTCAAGGCGTGACCGGCTTCGTCGGCTCGCCAGGCGCCGGGGAGAAGCCGCTCCCTCTGGTGGAGAAAGAAGTCAAGACGATTCTCAAGCAGATGGGGATCGAAACTCCGAAACTGAAGATCGACTTCAAAAAAGGCGATCGGGTCAAGGTGACTTCGGGACCTTTCTTCGATTTCACGGGGACGGTCGACGACATCGACCCTCAGAAGGAAAAACTACGCGCGTTTATCTCGATCTTTGGGCGCGAGACGCCTGTCGAACTCGAATTCTATCAAGTTGAGAAGGTATAGACGGTGGCAAAAAAACTCGTCGCGAAAGTGACCTTGCAGTGCCCAGCCGGGAAGGCGACGCCCGCCCCGCCGGTCGGCCCAGCGCTAGGCCAGCACGGCATCAACATCATGGAGTTTTGCAAGACTTACAACGAGCGTACGGCGAGCCAGGCTGGGCAGATAATCCCGGCCGTTATCTCGATTTTCGAGGATCGCTCTTTCACGTTCGTGCTGAAGACGCCGCCCGCGGCGGAGTTGATTAAGAAGGCCGCGAACGTTGAGAAAGGTTCGGGCGAGCCCAATCGAAAGAAAGTAGGAAAGATATCGCTCGATAAAGTTCGGGAGATCGCCCAGGCGAAGATGGCTGATCTCAACGCCAACGACATCGAGGCGGCGATTAGCATTGTGTCGGGCACCGCGCGATCCATGGGGGTCGAGGTCGGCTGACGGCTCGACTGACCGATCGAAAAAACCTGCATTTTTGCCCAGCGGTCCGCCGCGTTCGTCACCTGACTCAAGCCGCGGGCCTTAAGCCCGTTCGAGGATAACGCAGATGCCCAAAGCTGGTAAGAAGTATCGAGCAAGCGTCGTCGCCATAGGGGACCAAGGCGTCGTCGATAGCGTGCGCGCGATCGAGCTTGTCAAGGCGGCAGCCAAGGCGAAGTTCGACGAGACCGTCGAAGTGCACATCCGTCTGGGAATCGATCCGAAGAAAAGCGATCAGAACGTGCGCGGCACGGTGGTTCTTCCGCACGGCACGGGGAAGACGAAGCGCGTGATCGTCTTCGCAAAAGGCGAGAAGGCGAAAGAAGCACAGGAGGCCGGCGCTGACGTCGTCGGCGACCAAGATCTCATCGACCGTATTAAGGGCGGCTGGAACGACTTCGACATCGCGGTGGCGACCCCCGACATGATGGGGGCCGTCGGCTCAAACCTTGGCAGGATCCTCGCCGCCCGCATGCCCAACCCGAAAGTCGGGACGGTCACCGCCAATGTTCGACAGGCGATCACCGAGATCAAAGGCGGCAAGGTGGAATACCGTATCGATAAGGCGGGGGTCATCCATAGCATCATCGGAAAGGTGTCCTTCACGGAGGCGTCGCTGCTGGAAAACCTTAACGTCTTGATGGACGCTATCGTGCGCGCGAAGCCGGCCTCAGCAAAGGGAACCTACCTGCGCAGCGTCACGCTGGCAGCGACGATGAGCCCGGGCGTGCGCGTCGACCCATCGAGGTTGAAAGCGGCCGCGTAGATCAACGGCGCGAGCTTCGTCGCGCCGACATCCGATGACAGCAGGTCGCGGCCATCCGGCCGCGCCAAGCTCGCAAGGGGCCTGCCGAGGAAGCGTAGAGCGGGAATCGCCGACGGGAAGGTCCGCCGGTTCATTCGCGAGCGCTTTCTCGAGATGATCGAGAAAGCGCTCGTTGCGTTAAGCGCGCCGCAGCGTCCCAGGAGGGAGAAACGGTTTATGCCTACGGAAAAAAAGGATGCGGCTATCGAAGCCCTGCGCCGGCAAATCGAAGGACACCCGAACGTGTTCTTCACCGATTTTCGCGGCCTCAGCGTCGGTGAGCTGCGCACGCTGCGGAGCTCGCTGCGCAAAGAATCCGCCGCTTACGCAATCGTGAAGAATACGCTTTTCGGCATCGCGGCGGGCGAAGAGCGGCTCCACCTGCTGAAATCGGTATTGGAGGGCCCGACCGGGGTCGCGTTTGTCGGTGCGGACCCCGTCGGTGCGGCAAAGGCGTTGGTGCAGTTCGCGGCAGATTCGAAGAAACTGCGCGTCAAGGCGGCGCTGGTGGACGGCGAGTTTTTCGACACCGCCAAAGTGGAAGCACTCTCGAAAGTGCCTCCCCGCCAGGAGCTGCTTGCGCGCCTCGTCGGTAGCCTGCAATCCCCTATGTATGGCGTGGTCGCCGTGCTTGGCGGCAATCTGCGCAAGCTCGCTCAACTGCTCGATGCCATCCGCGAAAAGAAAAAAGGACCCGAGGTATCACCCGAACCCGAACCTGCTGCCGCCTAACGGTGCGCACACTGAAAGGAAAGAGTAAATGGCCCTCACGGAAATCGTAGATCAAATCGACAAACTGACGGTGCTCGAACTCGCCGAACTCGTGAAGACCCTCGAGGACAAGTACGGCGTCTCGGCTGCGCCCGTGGCTGTGGCTGCCGCCCCGGCGGCTGGAGCCGGCGCCGCTCCGGTCGCAGAAGCCAAGACGGAGTTCGACGTGATTTTGACCGCTGCCGGCGAGAAGAAGATCAACGTCATCAAGGCGGTGCGGGAGATCGTCGCCGGATTAGGTTTAAAAGAAGCCAAAGACCTGGTCGAAGGAGCGCCCAAGCCGGTCAAGACGGGCGTGACAAAGGAAGAGGCGGACGCGATCAAGACCAAGCTCGAGGAGCAAGGGGCCAAGGTCGAGGTCAAATAGCAGCGCGCAGCACCACGGCCGGAGGGCGGTCAAATCCTGGTGAGGCGCGACCGGATACCGGTTGCCGCCGCTCTGGTGGCCTTGGTCTTTCACGTTCTCGGCAACCCGCATTACGGTTTTTTCCGCGACGAGTTGTACTTCATCGTCTGCGGTCGCCATACGGCTTTCGGTTACGTTGACCAGCCGCCGCTGACGCCGCTCCTGGCGGCGTTGACCCAGATTTTCGGCATCTCACTCATCGCGCTGCGCGCGATGCCTGCCGTGCTCGCCGCGGCAGCGGTCTACACGACTTGCCGCTTGGTTCAAGAACTGGGCGGCGGCGCTTTCGCGCAGATACTCGCCGCGATCGCCGCGGTTCTGGCGCCGATCCTGATGGTGTTCGGGACCCAAGCCTCGCCGGACATGTTCGAGCTGTGGCTGTGGCCGCTGACGGCGCTATTCGCTTTGCGCGCCATACGAATCGACGTGCGTTGGTGGCTCGCAGCGGGCGCAGCCATCGGCGTGGCGACCGAGAGCAAATACAGCGCCGTTTTGTTCGCGCTCGCGCTGATCGCGGGCATACTGCTTGCGCCGCAACGGCGTGCGCTGTGGAACGCGTGGTTCGCCGGGGGCGCCGGCATCGCGATCGCGATTGCGCTGCCCAACTTTCTTTGG
This sequence comes from Vulcanimicrobiota bacterium, assembly GCA_014304875.1. Classification (GTDB taxonomy): domain Bacteria; phylum Vulcanimicrobiota; class Vulcanimicrobiia; order Eremiobacterales; family Eremiobacteraceae; genus Mawsoniella; species Mawsoniella australis. The sequence goes on along the minus strand of JACRUD010000066.1, from coordinate 5,139 downwards.
CAAGCGCACTTTGGTTTCCCGATGCTCGAGCTGCTGCGCAACGGCCAAAATGGAAAAAACGTTGTCCTCACGCCGCTCGCATTCATGGGCCAGCAAGTCTTCCTGCTCAATCCTGTGCTTTCGATCGTGTGGATTCTCGGATTGGTCTGGTCGCTCTACCAGCCTGGCCGGCGCTGGCTGGGCTACGCCTACCTTATCTTGCTGCTGGCCATGATTGGGCTGCACGCGAAGAATTACTATCTCGCACCCGTTTACCCGGTGCTTTTCGCACTCGGTGCGACGGCTATCGAAGCCTGGACCATCCGACGCCTGACCATCCGCTCCGCGGCAATCGCCTTAGCGATCATCGCCGGATTGATGTTCTTTCCCTTGGACATGCC
>JACRUD010000066.1:0-4749 GCA_014304875.1 Vulcanimicrobiota bacterium | reverse complement strand
CTGCCGGAGCGCCAATTCGTCGTCTATGAACGCCTGCTTGCCCGCGCCTTGGAAGCGAGCGTACCTGCGACGGAACATCATAAACGAGGCGCCCTGCCGCAAGACTACGCGGACATGCATTGGCTGGCCGCAACTGGAAGCGACGGTGGCTTCGGTCTACCAGGGCCTTGCGCCGGGCGAAAGGTCTAAGGCGTTCATTTTCGCGAGCAACTACGGCGAAGCCGCCGCCATCGATTTCTTCGGAAGGCGCGACGGCTTGCCGCCGGCGCTCAGCGGCCACAATCAGTACTGGCTGTGGGGCCCGCGCGGCTACGACGGCTCCGTATTGATCGACGTCAACGCTACCGTCGAAAACGATCGTAAGGTGTGTCGCTCGGCGCGGCAAGTCGCGACGTTTTCGGCTCCTTACGTCATGCCCTACGAGGACGACATCAGCATCGTCGTGTGTCGCGGGCTCAAGCAGCCGGTGTCGACGTTGTGGCCGAAATTGAAGGATTATGAGTGAATGACGCGCCCGACGCGGCCGACCCCCAGGTCGGCTGGCGCGACGAAAACGGGAACGGCCGCGACTAACGCCGCGGCGCTACATTGATCAACAACAAAGCACTATTGCGTGAGAACGAGGTGCGTGTTGGAGCCGGACGTAGCTAGCCCCTTGCCCGACGGCATGAGGTCGTGCCAGCGGCTGAACTGTGACGGGTTCGACTGGAAGAACGATTGCAGTCGCGCGATGCGATCCGTGCCGGACGGATGATCCTGGACGTACTGCTCGAAGCCGGCATTACCGTACAATTTATCCAGCTTGCGGAAGAACCAGATCTCACCCCAAGGGTTGTAACCGGCTCGTGAAGCGAGTATCGCACCCTCATGGTCCGCTTGGTATTCCTGCGCGCGATTGAAGTTCAGGAAACTGTAGTTCGCCAAGAAGTTCAAAAGCGTCGCCTGCATCTGCGAGTGGACGAAAATCCCTAAAATGCCGCCGATGAGATTGTACTGCTGCGCTTTGCGGAGCCGGTCCATGACGTGGCCCAGCTCGAGGTGCCCGGTCTCGTGGCCGAGGACTCCTGCGAGCTCGTCTTGATTGGCGGCCGTGTGCAGGAGCGCTTCGTTGACGTAGATGTTTCCCCCAGGCACCGAAAACGCGTTCGCCTGATTTCCCTTGACGATGATGAAGTTCAACGGATACCAGTGAGGTGCTGCAGCGTCGGAAATGCGTTTGCCGACCGCGCGCAGCACGGGGTAGTAGGGCGACTGATCCACGATCTGATTTTTGTTGCGCAGGTCGGTGTAGACTTGCTGGCCGATCTGACGTTCCTGGTCGTGGCTGTCCGCCAAAGCGGCCTGCGTGAACGAGGAAAGCGAGATGGCCGCCGCCACCGCTGCTAGGCCGGCCAGCGTTGCGCGATGCGAAGGCGGAGGGGTCCAATTTTTTCGGGTGTGCATAGCGTTAAAGAAACGCACTATCCAAGCGATTCATTGCGCGAAGGAGCCGTCGCGGCGCCGGCGCGGGCGACGCGCCGCTGGCGGGTCAGCGCAAAAACGGCACCAGCAAGAGCGACACGATGTTCAGCACCTTGATCATCGGGTTGATAGCCGGTCCGGCCGTGTCTTTATAGGGATCGCCGACTGTGTCTCCGGTCACCGCGGCTTGGTGCGCGGGACTGCGCTTGCCGCCGTAGTTGCCGTCTTCGATGAACTTCTTCGCGTTGTCCCATGCGCCGCCGCCCGACGTCATCGAGACCGCGACGAAGAGACCGGTCACGATCGAGCCCACCAAGACGCCGCCGAGCATGAGCGCAGCGTTTTGGGCCGCAAACACGTGAACCAGCCCCAACACGACGATGAAGATCGGCGTCAGGACCGGGATGAGAGCCGGGACCAGCATCTGTCGCAGCGCCGACCGCGTCACGATATCGACGCAGCGCCCATAGAGCGGTTTGCCTGTGCCTTCCATAATACCCGGGATCTCGCGGAATTGTCGACGCACTTCTTCGACCACCGCAGCGCCGGCGCGGCCGACGGCCTCCATGCACAGCGCTGCGAACAAGTACGGCAAAGCCCCACCGATGAGCAAGCCGGCCAAAACGTACGGGTTGTCTAAGGCGAACACGAGCGTCCGGGCTCCATTGCCTGCGGCGTCGAGGAGCTCTTGTTGAAACGACGCGAAAAGGACGATCGCCGCCAGGGCCGCAGAAGCGATGGCGTACCCCTTGGTCACCGCCTTGGTCGTGTTGCCCACCGCGTCTAACGGGTCCGTCACCGCACGGACTTCGGGTCCGAGGTGAGCCATCTCCGCGATGCCCCCGCCGTTGTCAGTGATCGGGCCGTACGAATCCAGAGCGACGATGATGCCGGCCATGGAGAGCATCGCCATAACGGCGATCGCGACCCCGTAGAGACCGCAGAGAGCAAAGGAGACCAGAATGCCGACGACGATCGTGATCATCGGCAGCGTCGTCGACTTCATGGAGACCGCTAAGCCGGTGATGATGTTCGTGGCGTGACCGGTCGTCGATGCGCTTGCGATGCCTTGAACCGGACCGTATTGCGTGCCGGTGAAGTACTCGGTGATGATGACCATCAAAGCGGTGATGGCCAGACCGATGAGCCCGCAGACCCACAGCCGCCAGGGCAAGTATTGACCGCTTCCGCCGGATGCGGCGTCGGCGTTGGCCATGATATGACCGGTCGCGAACCAAAAGGCGACAGCAGACAGAACGGCGGCGATCGCCAGGCCGACGTACATCGCCCCCATGATGTTCGTACCGCGAATGCGCACGAACCAGGTGCCGATGATCGATGCGATGATCGAGATGGATCCGAGCGCAAGCGGGAACATCACCGATGCCAGAGCCAGATTCGGATCGGAGCGGAACACGAGCGCACCGAGGAGCATGGCGGCGATGGTCGTGACGCAATACGTCTCGAAGAGGTCGGCGGCCATGCCGGCACAGTCGCCGACGTTGTCGCCGACGTTGTCCGCAATGACCGCTGGGTTGCGGGGATCATCCTCGGGGATGCCGGCTTCGACCTTCCCGACCAGATCGGCGCCGACATCGGCGCCCTTCGTATAGATGCCGCCGCCCAAGCGCGCGAAGACCGAGATCAACGAGCAGCCGAAGCCGAGACCGATCATCGCATTGAGCGCGCTGCGCAGATCGTCGCCGTAGACGCGATGCATGATCGCGAAGTATCCGGCGACCGCGATGATGCCAAGGCCGACCACGAGCAGACCGGTGACCGAGCCGCCCCGAAAAGCCACCGCGAACGCCGCTCCCAAGCCGCCGCGTGCGGCTTCGGCCGTGCGCACGTTGGCCCGTACGGCGACGGACATCCCGATAAAGCCTGTCAAGCCCGAAAGGACCGCGCCGATGATGAATCCGATCGCCGCTTCCCAAGACAACGCGAAGCCGATGATGATGGCCAGAATAACCGCGACGATCGCGATGGTCCTGTACTGGACCTTCATGTATGCCATGGCGCCCTCTTGAATGGCCGCCGCTATCTCCTGCATGCGCGGGCTGCCGGGCGACTTCTTCAGAACCCATGCGATCAGGTAAGCACCATACAATATGGCGGCCAAGCCGCAGCCGATCGCTGTCCACGTCCCCACGGACAGCATGAAAGAGCTTGAAACGGTCATGAAATGCTGCGCGTCTCCTTTATACAACTATACAACGAGCGGATTCGAGCGACCGCAAGCGCGTTTGACGGACCTTTAGCCCCGACCTTCGCTGATTGGCACATTGCGACCAGACGGCGTGGCACTGACATGTGTGGTTAGGGTCACGCGACGGCCGGGCGGCCGCAATGATACGATAGCGGTAACGTCTGTCAATAAGGGGCTTTCTAGTGAGTCAAGCGCGCGTGAGCGACAACGATCGCTTATCTCCGATCTTTGCGATTCCGCCGGTCCGCAGCGAGCAGACCCCACGCATCTGTGGCCGCTGCTTTTCGCGGAATTTGAACGGCGAGACGAATTGCAAGGTGTGCGGCGAATCGCTGCCTCGAGTCGCCGGAGAGTTCCAAAGCGCCGCGACGCGACGTCTGTCCCCAGCGGCCGGGCGAGCACGCTTAATCGTCCACGGCAACGAATTTTTTAACGGCACGGTCGTCATCCTGGAAAGCGATGTCGCGCTGATTGGCCGCTCTTCGCCGTTGGACAAGGTATTTCCGGACGTTGATCTGGTGCCGTTCGACGCCGAAAGTTTCGTGTCGCGCCGGCATGCGTTCGTGCTTCGCCGCCGCGGCGGATTCGTGCTAGAAGATTTGGAAAGCGTGAACGGGACGTACCTGAGCGGCATGCAGCGGCTGCCCCCTCACGTGTTGACGCAATTGAAGGACGGCGACGAAGTCACGTTCGGAAAAACCCGCTGCAGCATCGAGATGGAATAGGAAAGCCTGCTTTTTCGAAGCCGGGCATGTCCCCAATCGAATACCTGTTCGTTTTGGATAATAAAACAAATATAAAAAATTCCGCGAAAAGGGGAAAAAGCGAAAATAGGTAATGGGGACAGCATGCCGATTCACCTGAAAAAGGCCTGGATGACCTCAGGCGAGGTGGCGCGTTTGCTCGACATGACGAACGCGGCTATTCGGCGTTGGGCCCGCGAGGGCTTAGTCCATGCGATAAAGACGCCTGGCGGCCAATATCGTTTCAGCCGCGACGTCGTCACGAAGCTTTTGGACTCCGCTGTGACCGAAGTCTACCGCCGTCGCTCCACCGATCGAGAAGCGTCCCAATGAATT
>JACRUD010000092.1:7461-10681 GCA_014304875.1 Vulcanimicrobiota bacterium | reverse complement strand
TACGGCACGGCCTTGATGTGGACCCTGCTCCTTCTGGTCCCGGTGCTATACGTGAACCAGGAAATGGTCTTGCGGTTGGGCGTCGTGAGTGGGGTCGGTCACGCACGCCTTATTCTCGAACGGTTCGGCAAGTTCTGGGGCGCGTTCAGCGTCATCGATTTGTTCTTGCTGAACGCCTTGACGATCGTCACGGAGTTCATCGGCATCAGTCTCGCATTGAAGTTTTTGGGGTTGCCGAATCTGGCGGGCGTTGCGATTTCTGCCGTCTTAGTGATGCTTGCGGCCAGCACCGGAAGCTTCCGGCGCTTCGAACGCTTCGCCGTGACGCTCTCATTGGGCAGCCTGCTGCTAGTTCCGATTTTGTTCTACGTGCACGCCCCCGTGGCTCGCTCTCTTCACGATTTTTTCATCCCCGGATTTCCCAAAGGCGGCAACGTCGGCGACGTCATGCTGCTCATCGTGGCGATCGTGGGGACGACGGTTGCGCCTTGGCAACTTTTCTTCCAGCAGAGCTACGTCATCGATAAACGTATAACGCCGCGCTTTTTGAACTACGAACGGTGGGATCTCATCGTGGGGATCGGATTCGTCATGCTCGGGGCGATCGCGATGATGTCGTTCACCGCGCAAGCGTTTGCCGGCCGTCCGGAATTCGGCAACTTTCAGGATGCGGGAGCGGTCGCCGCGGGGCTTGCTCTGTATGCCGGCAAGGTGCCGGGGGTCCTTTTTGCGGTCGGTCTTTTGGACGCGAGCATTCTCGGCGCAGCCGCCGTTTCGCTGTCCACTGCGTACGCCGTCGGCGACGTGCTCTCGTTCCGCCATTCACTGCACCGCAAGGTCACGGATGCCCCGGTATTCTATGCGGTGTATCTAGGATTGATCGCAGTTGCTGCGGCGGTCGTGCTCGTTCCGGGGTCGCCGCTCGGCTTGCTGACCAACGCCGTCCAAACGTTGGCCGGCGTGCTGCTGCCCAGCGCGACCGTTTTCTTGTTACTGCTTTCCAACGACAAGCCCGTGCTCGGCCCGTTCGCGAACAAGCAGGGAACGAACGTGTTCACAGGCGTCGTCATCGCCGTGCTAGTGGTTCTGTCTCTGATCCTCGTATCTGCCGTGTTGTTCCCCTCTATGGGAATGAAGCAGGTTTTGTGGATATTGTTATCAGGCTCCGCGCTGACCCTTGCGGGGGCCGCTTGGATAGCGATTGTGAAACCGCAAAGCGAAGGCGAGCATGGACCCGGCTCGGCAGACCCGACCACATGGCGCATGCCGCCTTTGGATGAACTGCCGCGGGCTCAGCTCACGCCGCTAAGCCGGGTCTGCCTGGTCGGCCTGCGCGGCTATCTCATCGTGGCGGTCGTGCTGGTCGTTGTTAGGGTGGGGGAAATGGTGGTCCGCAAAGGATGAACGAGCCGAGTCCCTGGCCCTTCGCGCTGCGCGCAATCGTTATCGTGACGGCGGCTCTGATGCTCTTCGGCACGGATGCGGCTTGGGCAGGCACGACTGGGGCGCCTCAAACGAGCGCTTCGCCGGTTCCCCGCGGTGTGATTTTTCACGCGGCGTTAAACGTTTTGTTCCTCAGCCAAGGGGCCTCGGGCCGCGGGTTACAGCCCGTCGAGGGCCCGGCCTTCGCCACTGGTGCGCCGGCCGCGCCGGTCTCGCCCTACGACGTGTTTTCTGGCGCCCCGATGGTGCCTGGAATCGTCGGCCAAACTCAGCTCTCCGTCGACGGTGCCTATCGCTTTGGCGACGCGAACATCGGCGTCACCTTCGCTGCAGAATCGCTCTTGGGCGACCGCACGAACGAAGCCTATTGGGCAGAGCCGCTGCTGCCGGAAGACAACCCGCACCTCGGGTCACAGGCCACGGGACTCTCAATCGTCTTTCCGACGCACCCGGGATCAGACGACTACAACGGCGTGCGCGCGGGAATCAGTCGGGCCCGCATCTCGCTCGATCGCGATCGATTGGTTGCCCGCATCGGATGGATCGATCTAAAGCAGACCTTGGCTTTCGTCTTCTCACCGCCCCCGACGACGAACTCTTTGCCGGGCCTGCTCCTGAAGACGCCGGAAAGCATGAACCCGAATTCCGCAGCGCTCGATGCTTGGGACTCACCGCCCGCCACGCTGCATATCAGGGGCATCGATGCCGCCTACCTGTCGGGCAGCACGACGATAGAAGCGAGCGATGCACAACTGCCTTCGCTGCCCGGCACACCCGCGCGCCTTCTCTCGTTCTCGCTCGGCCACTTTGACGATGCGGGCCACGGTGCGATGTTTCAAGCGATCGCTGCGAACAGCGGTGGCGACCCGATCGGCACCACCACCGGGTTCGGCGTGCCGTCGCAGATCGTGCCCAGCGATCAGGGCCTCTTTGCCGTCAGCACGTTGCACGGCCAACATCAGGCGATCGCGGGACTGCGCATCGCCAGGGCGGTCCCGCTCGGATTGGACGGTGCGCTAGAGTACGCACATTCGACGTATCGAGCGGACGGACTTGGCAAGCCCGAGACGGTCGGCGGCTCATGGGAGAATGTTTCGTTAGCGCATGGACTCGGCGCGGCCACCGTCACGGCGCATTACTATCGCTTCGAGCCGACGTTTGCCACCATGATCCTGCCCTACGGCGTACCGGAAAACGTGTGGAGCGTCGCCTATTCCTGGCCGGGTCCCTGGCTCAAGTCAACCTATCAATTGGTCGATAACACGGCGCTCGGCGTCAACCGGCAAGGCCCGTCGCTGTCGTACTCTTTGAACGCCAAATCTTTGCACGCCGCCGCTTCGTACTCGACGTTCCGGCAGATCGCCCCCTTTACGACCGCGAATTTTCGGGGGCTGGGATTCATCGATGGGTTTTTCCTGGTGCAACCGAACGCCGCGCACGCCTCCTTGGGATCGTATCGGCGCACCGCATTCTTTATCGGCAAGCAGCTTGCGATCGGGGACATCGGGGTGGACTTCGTCGACGACGGGCTACACCGGGATTCCGCGCCGAGCGAGCCGTTCGACGCCGTCTCGTACGACGTTTCGCAGACCGTCGTCTCGTGGTCCCGCAAGTTCCGCGATCGAGCCAGACTCGCGGCGGGAGCTGCGTACTACGGAATGCGGGGTTCATTCGCCGACGGCCCGGCGACAAACATCGATGCTGGTATGCACGTTTTCTATGCCGGCGCGCAGTTTCAGGAAAGCAAGAGACAGCTTCTGATGGCGACGGTAAGAAG
>JACRUD010000092.1:0-7451 GCA_014304875.1 Vulcanimicrobiota bacterium | reverse complement strand
ATGAGTGGGGAGCCGTATTTCGGGGCGTTGGGCGCTGTGCGCTACGGGTCGCCCGACTTCAACGCGACCACGCTATTGCTCGAGCAACGTTTTCGCCTCTAAAAGACACGCGCGCCCCTTGTGCGCTTCAGAACGGGGTCGGCGTTCCCGTCGGTCCGTTCGTGTCGATCGGCTGGGGCACGCGTGAATGTTGCGCCGCCTGAAAGGGCGTATCGATTGCGTGAAGCGTTATCGTGCCGAACATATCGGCGATCCCGTCGATTGTCGCATCGATTCTGCCCACCGACGCCCCTTCGAGGCGGTCGCCGACTTTTATGTCCAACTTCAGGTGACTGCCCTCGCGCGTTCCCGAGATCACGTACTTGGTTTTCTTGTCGAAGGACCACGACCCGGAAATGGTCGTCCCCACATCGCTGAGCTTCATCGTCGAATAGGAGATATCGCGCCCTTGCATGATCACGTCCCAAGTACCGTTCGGCACCTGCTCCAGCGCCATGTATGGCGTCGGCACTTGGGTAGGCGAAGGAGAAGGCGAGGGCGGAGCTGCGGCGCCCGGTCCAGGCCGGCCGGCTAATGCGACACACGCGGCAATGGCGATAAACGTAAAACCGGCGATTGCGCCAAGCGGACGGGGCATTGACGACCTCCGAGACAGACGGACCCGATGGGCCATACGTGTAATCAGTGACCAGACGTTCTTGTCAGTAGTTCGCTAGTTCGCTCGATGCAGCCACTGACCATTCACGAGCGCGTCATCGACAAAACGACGAAGTGGAAGAAGATGTTTCATGAGGGCCCCAATGCCGGCGTCGCAACGGACGACGCCTGCGCCATCTATACCGACGGCGGGGCGCGCGGCAACCCGGGACCGGCCGCAGCCGGCGGCGTCATCGTCGGCCCCGATGGGGCCGTCGTCGCGGAGCTTAGCCAATACCTTGGCGTTGCGACGAACAACGTCGCTGAATACCGGGCGTTGATTTTGACGCTCGAACGGGCGCTTGAGGCCGGCTTTCGTCGCGCCATCCTCTATATGGACAGCGAACTCGTCGTGAGGCAGCTCGGCGGCGCCTACAAAGTGAAGGACGAGAAGCTTTTGACGCTGCACGCTCAGGCCCGCCGCCTGCTGCGCCGGTTTGATGACGTCTCGATTCACCACGTACGCAGGGAAAAGAACAAACATGCCGATGCACTAGTCAATGCGGCGATCGACGCTCATCTCACGGACCGGCTGATGGAATAGAGGCTGTATGCGAACGATTCGAAGCGGCGAAGGAGCCGTCGTCGCGCAAGTCGACGCGCTGGGGAGAATCATTCTAGGCCAGGAGCCTGGACCACCGGTTGGGCTCATCCGAGGTAACCGCGAGCTGTACGGGGATGAGGCTGGGGCCCAGCGATTGGCCACCCTCGACGCGAGCGGCTGGGTGAACGATGAAGAGCGCGAACGGGTGGGCAACATCGACGCAGCCGGCCTTGTGCGGGATCGGGACGGATTGGTGGTCGGCAAAGTCGAGGAACCGGTCGACGGCGCGGTCCTGTTGATGATCCTCGCGGGCAGGTTTACGGCTTCGGGCGGATCGCCGCGCGCTCCGCAAGCCGCCGCCACCCTGATGGACGAAGCGCAAGAGATAGGCGAACAGACATCCTATCCTGGCGTAAGGCGGAACTACGCGCCACTGACGGACGATGAGCTGTTCGGATTTCCCAGGCGGAAAAACTGAGCCGGCCCAACCCGAACTTTCGCGAACTCAGACCGATTGCGCAAGAGATGCGGTCCGGCGCGAGGCCGCTCGCGCGGCGTCGACGACCTGGGCCGCGACTTCGTATCTGTCTTGGGCGATGACGTAGGCGCCCGCGGCACTCTCAGTCCCCGTCAATTCGATCAGCAGATCGCGGGCGATCGCCATGCCCTCATGCGCCGGATTGGCGGCAGCCTTTAGGCGCTGACGAACGGACATAGGAATCGCCATGCCTGGCACCTCGTTGTGCAGGTACTCGGCGTTGCGGTAGCTTTGCAAGGGCAGCACGCCGACCAAAATTGGGAAGCCGATCGCGTGCGCCCGCTCAAGGAGCGGCACGGCGGTAGCGATGTCGTAGACCGGCTGAGTCATGGCGAAATCGGCCCCCGCGGAGATCTTCTCTTTCAGCTTTTGGAATTCGAGGGCGACGTCGCGTGCGACTGGATTCACCGTGACTCCGATGCGAAAGTGGGTGGGTTCGCCGATGGAGTTGCCGGCATGGTCTTTCCCGTGGTTGAGCGAGTTGATGATCTCCGTCAGTCCGGCGGACGTCACGTCAAAGACGGATGTGGCCTTCGGAAAATCGCCGACGTTGCTGGGATCACCCGTCAGGGCTAAAATGGCGCTTATACCGAGGGCGGAGGCTCCGAGCAGATCGCTTTGTAAGCCGAGCAAGTTGCGATCCCGGCAAGTGAAGTGCAAGATGGCAGTCAGGCCGGTGTCGCGTGCGATAAGGTGGCCCAACGCTGTGCTTGACATGCGTAAGCGAGCAGTCGGGTTGTCCGGGATGTTGACCGCCTCAACGCCCGCCGCTTCCAACAGGTGCGCGACCGCGAGGCTGGGTTCGTAGTCGACCCCGCGCGGCGGCGACAGTTCCGCTGTGATGACGAATTCGCGACCTAGTTTGCGCTCGAAGGCTGTTTGCACGCGCTGCGCATGCCGAGGGAGAGGCCGCGTCCTCGGGGTGACCTGCCCGGGGATCACAGCCCGGCCGGTCCCTGCGCCTCCTCGGACCATTGGTTCGGTGCTTTCTTGCGTTGGCGGAGTTCGCCGCCTGGGCTTTCCGCAGACTTCATCTGCCATCGCGGCGATGTGCGCCGGCGTGGTGCCGCAGCAGCCGCCGATGATGCTTGCCCCGATCGCGACGAAGTCGCGGGCATAGCGCTGGAAGTACGTCGGCGAAGTTGCGTACACCGTGCGGCCGTCGACTTGTTCCGGATAACCGGCATTCGGCATGACGGAGATCGGACAGTCCACAAGCCCGACCGCAGGCGCAAGCGCATCGTAGACCGTTTGCGGTCCGACTGCGCAGTTGATGCCGACGCCGTCGGCCCCGGCGTCGATCAATCTGTGGAAGGCCGACAGCGGGGGATCCCCTGCCGGCGTCTTCCCATCCTCGACGATCGACAATGAAACCATGACGAACAGATGTGGCGCGACGTCCTTCGCGGCAGCCAGGCCGAGCAGCGCTTCCTCGATACTGCCGAAAGTTTCGAGCAGCAAAAGATCGGGTCCGGCAGCCGCAACGGCGGCGATGTGTTGGCGGAAAACATCGCGGGCTTCGTCGGCGGAGACGGATCCGAGCGGTCTCATCAACGCTCCCAACGGCCCGATCGAGCCGGCGACGTAGGCCTGTTTCCCGGCGGCGCGCCTGGCGAGAACGACGGCTGCCGAGTTTAGGTCGTCCAATTTGTTCTTCAACTCATGGGCCGCTAGTTTGAGGCGATTGGCAGCGAAGCTGTTGGTCTTCAGGAGCTGAGCGCCGGCGGCGATGTAGTCGCGATGGACCCGCTCGACGGCGGCCGGATTCTCGACGTTGAGCAGTTCGACGCACGACATGACGTCGGCGCCTCGCGCAAACAGCAACGTGCCCATCGCGCCGTCAGCCAGCAACACTTCATCCCGCACCCTGCTTTGAATCGTCTCCACGCCGACCGCCTTTCGTGTGTTCGCCGACGGCCCCTTGCATACCGGAGCGCCGTGTCGAGGAGGCATTCGGAAACGGCGCGAAGCGGAAAGGCCGCATGAACGAACGCACTCGGGCACTGCTGGTTATCCTTGTCACCGTCGCGTGTTCGGCCGCCGGGTACGTGTTTTTTCTCAAACCTTTCATCGCCGAGCAGCCCGATCTCGATAAGGTGCTCTATGCGCGCAGCACGTGGACGGTCACCATGCAGGAATACTCGTTATCCGGGCCGCTGGCCGCACAAACCTACCGCGTCTCGAACGATAACGGCAGGGTCACCATGTTCTATTCGGCGACGAATCGAAGCGGATCGGTCACCAAACAGTTCACCGTGCCGCTGGTGGGCCCGTCAGGGACCTTTTTGTTCGAACAGCTGCGCGCGAGGGGTATTTGGGAGCTCGACGACAAGCCGATTCGCCCCAGTGCGGTCGACGAATATATCGTGGAAGTGGATCAGACGCTTGGGGACCAGGGCGGCAACCGCGCCTTTTCGTTTTCCGACCCTCATTATTGGGCCACGACCAAGGCCACGGAGTATCGGTTGCGGCTTAACCCCAAACGCCAACCGAGCGACATGGGAGCGAGGACGATCGGCGACGCCGGCCACCCCCTGCGCGATAATCGCTATCTGCAGATCGTCGAACAGATAAAACATTTCGGGTCGCAGAGCGTCCTTGACGCTGAAAGCACGATTCGGACGGAGCTCGCTTCGGCCCAAAAACAGGGCAAACGTCTTAAGGGGCGCACGTGAGGCAGACGGTCGGATCGGCGCGGGCACGAGGTCGATGGTCCGTTATCGCAATCGTCGTCCTGGCATTGGCGGCGCTGCTGGCCGCGTCGTGGTACTTTTTCGAGAATCCCTCGAATCAGACGTTCGGCCACACCGTGACGCTGGTACCGGTGCATCAAAAAGTGGTCGCTCTCACCTACGATGACGGGCCGAATCCGCCCTACACGAACGAGATCGTCAATTATCTCCATGCGGTCAAAGCCCCGGCGACTTTTTTCGTGGTCGGCAAGGCGGTGGCGAAGTATCCGGACGCCGTTCGGCTCGAAGCCAGAGACGGAAACGCGATCGGAAACCATACGTGGGATCACGCGCACCTCGTTTTGGAGAGCCGACGCCACATCCAACGAGAGCTCAACGATACCGCCGCCGAAATAGCATTGGTGACGGGTGTTCAGACGCACATCTTCCGGCCGCCGTTTGGCGGCCGAGATTTCACCGTCATCAGAGTCGCGCATCAACTTGGGTATCAAGTGATCATGTGGTCCGTGCCGCTGCCGCGCGATTGGGCGGGGCCGCGGCCCCGGGTCATCGCAGCGAGGGTGCTACGTTACGTCAGAGACGGCAGCATCATCGCGCTGCACGATGGGAATCGTGGACAAGCCGGCAATCGAGCCAACACCGTGGCGGCGACAAAACTGATCGTCGAGGCGCTGCGCGCGCGCGGATACACATTCGTCACGGTTCCGGACCTGATTCGGCTGGGCTACAGTGCGCAGAAGGTGACGCCGCCCGGTCCGACGGAGTACGAGAACGCCCGATGACAGGCGGGCGCACTACGCGAGCGTCGCACAGCTGCTTAGTTGTCGGGGCGCTTTCCGTTAGGAGTCATTGATAGCGGCGGCCGTGCCACTCGATCCACCCGCCCGAATGCCAGCCTGGCCCCGTGCAATGGTGCGTGTCGTGAACGATGGCGCCATTGCCTGTGGGGATGAGCTGCCCCTTGACGGCGACCGTATCGCCCGCGTGCAACGGGATGCGGGGCGCTAAATCGACGTTGTCGATGACATCTAGGTGAAGACCGTGTTGAGTGACCAGAGGAAATTCTTCGTGCCACGCCCGAGTGCGGCGCCCAAAAAAGAAAGTCGGGTCCGCGGTCACCATGCCGGAGACTTCGACATCGGCGGTTCGGTGCTGGGCGCTCGCGGCTCGTGCGCTCGCGTCGTCGTAGCTGCCGAACACATCGCTGGGTCCACACGCCGCGATCGGTGTCATGGCGCCTATATCGCGCGCCGCCGGCTGGCCGTCTAGCCGCAGCGGAGGATTTCATGCGCCGGCGAACCGCCCAATCAGCATGATGATTTTGCTGGCCACGCTTTTCTTGAGCGTGGGTCTCATCAATCTGGATTTTACCAAAGATTGGTGGAGAGGCCAGCGCTTGCGCTTGGCCATCGGCCTTCCGATCGTTTTTGTCTACTGCTACGAAACTATGCCGCCGTTAGTCTTTCCGCAGGCGCTATCATTGCTGCTGCTGACCTTTGTGCCGAACGCGGTCTACAGCCTAATGGACGCCGCTCGGTCGGCGGTCACGATTCGCGCCTTGCGGATCGTCTCGCGGCGCCGGATGCCGGCGCTCCCTTACGTTATCGGAGCGGTGGCATTGGGTTTATGGCTGCTGATCCTGATCATCGCGCCCGTGGTCGATGCGAACGGCCTGCGCGATTTGGCCGGCGCTCAGATCACGAGCGCGCCGCCCCCCGCCGCCAAGCCGCAGCATCTGCGGATCGTGCCGCAGGTCAGCGCGGCTTTCGAGGGAGACAAGGTCGTCGGCCAGCTAGGCAGTTACTACGAGATAGACGCCGACAAGTACAACATCCAGCCGGTCAACGGTCAGCTGCAGTGGGTGGCGCCGCTTCAGTTCCGAGACTTTATCAAATGGGTCACGCGCGGGACGACGCCCGGCGTGGTGGAGGTTTCAGCGGAGAAGCCGGACCAGGCGGCGCGGTTGCTGCTGGGCGAGCCGATGCGCTACGTGCCATCAGCTTTCTTGTGGGCCGATTTAAAGCGCCACGTCTACAGCGCGTACGGGTACCGGCAGATCCTCGAACTCACGTTGCAGCTCGATGATAAGGAAAAACCGATGTACCTGGCGACGCTCGGGCGCCCGACCATAGGCTGGAGCGGAGAGGTTGTGACGGGCGTGGTCATCGTCGACCCCGTCACCGGCGCGATGCAGAACTATGCCCGCGAGGATTTTGCCCGCCTGCCTGGCTGGGTAAAGCGCGTCTATCCGCCGGAGCTTGTTTGGCAATACAACGAGTGGTTCGGCCTATACGTCCATGGTTGGCTCAACGCCCGGCTTTCGCAGCGCGACGTGCATCTGCCCGCGCGCGGCGAAGTCTTTGGCGTCATCGATCCAGCCAAACAGTTCGCCTGGTTTTGCGACCACACGTCCCCTTCCGCAAACGATCGTTCCATGACGGGCTATACGTACACCGACACGGTGACAGGCAAGATGACCTACTATACGGGTTTCAACGGCTATTTCAACTCACAGGCCGCCGACACGTCGGTGGGAGCCTTTCCGACCGTTCGCCAGGCTCAACTCATCCCGCAACAGCCGGTGCTCTACAATTTGTTCGCTCGGCCGACGTGGATTGTGCCGACCGTCGCCGACAACGGCAAGTACCAGACCCTCGGTTTGGTCCTCGCCGACGGCGGCCACACGATAGTCGGCTCGGTCAACGCCTCGAACCCGGAGGCAGACGCGGTGGCTCAGCTGCAGGCCTTCGTCGCCGCAAGGGCCTCGCCCGGAAGAAACGGCGGAAACGCGGATGCGGGCGCTGTGAGCCGGAATGGAATCGTGGACCGCGTCGCTGTGGTCGGAGACTCGCTGTACGTCACCTTGCGCGGCGATAGGCGCATCTATAGAATCGAGCTTAGCGCTCCCAACGCGGCCCTGACTCGGGCGGGAGATCGCGCAACGGTGACGTTCGTCGGCGGCAAGGCGGGGGTTCCATTG
>JACRUD010000161.1 GCA_014304875.1 Vulcanimicrobiota bacterium | reverse complement strand
GCCCATCTGCCGCGTCTCATCGAATCTAGCTATCGACCTGCCTCCGATGCGGCGGCACGTGTGCTGGGCCGGATGACCAGCCGCCCGACGGGCTTCGGCAAAAATCCCATCGAACCGCGCGTGGATCGCCTGTATAATGCAGCGTTGGTGAGCGCCGTGGCGCTGCTGACGGTGCTTGCGGCGCACTTCATCGTCATGACGGTGGGGGCGGGTGAGATCCTCAAAGCGCTATGGCTGGGAGCAGCCACCCTCGGGCGCGTCATCGTGCTCTTGGTCTTCGCCACGCTCATTTGGACGCCGTTGGGCGTGGCGATCGGCTTTAACCCACGGCTGGCCCGCCTGCTTCAACCGGTGGTTCAATTTCTTGCGTCGTTCCCCGCGAACTTGATCTTCCCGTTCGCGACGCTGTTGTTCATCCGTCACCATATCAGCATCAACTGGGGAAGCATCCTGTTGATGGCGCTCGGAGCTCAATGGTATATCCTTTTCAACGCCATCGCGGGCGCCATAAGCGTGCCCACCGATTTGCGGGAGATGACCGATGATCTCGGCTTGCGCGGTTGGAACCGCTGGCGCAGCCTCATCATCCCGGGAATCTTCTCGGCCTGGGTCACCGGCGGCATCACGGCGAGCGGGGGGGCATGGAACGCGAGTATCGTCTCTGAAGTCGTGAGTTGGGGGCAGACCAAGCTCGTCGCAAGCGGCTTGGGAGCGTACATCGCGGACGCGACGGCGCGGGGTGATTGGCCGCGCATCACCTTGGGCATCGCCATGATGAGCGTGTTCGTCGTGACCGTCAACCGCTTCTTCTGGCGCCGGCTGTATCGGCTCGCCGAGGTGAAATACCGCTTGTGAACCAGACACTTATCGCCGTCGAGCACGTGACCAAGACTTTTCCGCTTCCCGAAGGGAAGGGCGATTTCACCGCCTTAAGCGACGTCAGCCTCAGCGTGCGGTCTACAGAGGTCCTCGCGCTCTTGGGACGCAGCGGCAGCGGGAAGAGCACGCTGTTGCGCATCATGGCCGGATTGATCCCGCCCACAACCGGTTCGGTCACGAACGGCGGGAAGCCGCTCGCAGGGCCCAACGCCGATGTCGCGATGGTTTTCCAAGGCTTCGCTTTGCTGCCGTGGCTGACCGTCATCGAAAACGTCGAACTCGGGCTGGTTGCAGCTGGACTAGAACGCCACGAGCGCGCCAAGCGCGCGCTCAAAGCGATCGATATGGTCGGGCTCGACGGGTTCGAGAGCGCGTATCCAAAGGAGCTGTCCGGCGGGATGAAGCAGCGTGTCGGCCTCGCGCGCGCGCTCGCCGTCGAACCCAAAGTCCTGTTCATGGACGAGCCGTTCAGCGCGCTTGACGTGCTGACGGCGGAGAACTTGCGCGGCGAGATCGACGACCTGTGGAACTCAGGCGCCTTCCCGTCCAGCAGCATTCTGCTCGTCACGCATAACATCGAAGAAGCGGTGCTGCTGGCAGACCGCGTCGTGGTCCTCGGATCGAACCCGGGGCACATTCGTGGCGAGATCCAAACCGCCCTCGAGCGTCCGCACAACCGCAACGACGGACGCTTCAAACGCCTCGTCGAACATCTCTACACCGTGATGACGAATCCCGAACTCGAGGTCGCCGCCGACTCAGCTGGCGGCGGCGCGCCGAAAAAGCGCTCTCCGTACTCGCGGGCGTTGCCCCACGTGAGAGTCGGGGGGATCTCGGGATTCCTGGAACTCCTCTTGGATATGGGGAACGGACCCCAGGACATCGCCCGAGTCGCCGATCGACTCGCGCTGACGGAAGGCGACTTGTTCTCGCTGATCGACGCCGTCCGCCTTTTGGGCTTCGCGGACGTCGCCGGCGGTGCGGTCACTTTGACGCCGCTCGGACGCGATTTCGCAAGCGCGACAATACTGCAGAGCAAGGAGATTTTCGCCAAGCAGGCTTTGGACCGGATGCCGATGATCGCCGCGATCGTCAGGGCGCTGCATGAAAAGGCGAACAAGTCGATGCGGGCCGAGTTCTTCCTCGACATCCTCGATGAGTACTTTCCGCTTGAAGAGGCAAAACGTCAATTCGCGACTGCGGTCGATTGGGGACGTTACGCTGAGTTATTCGAATTCGACGCCGTCGAGGACCGCGTCTATCTGCCGGACGCCCCGGCGATCAAATCTGCCTAGAACCGGACGGGATAGCGCGTCCGTCGCCACAGGACGCTCCTGCGGCGATCGTCACGGAGGCGGTAGGTAACGGCCGTACACGAACGACCGGCCATCGGACTCGAGCGCCCAAATCGACCCTTTCTCCCAACGCAACTGACTGTCGGCCGCCATGCCCTCGGCCGCCAGCGCAGTGAGGACGTCGCCCACGATGTCGCCGTGGCTGCAAAGAACCGTCGGCTTTCCGGCGCACGCGCTCAACAACTCGAGCGCGTCGTCGCTGTCCGAACCCTCGCTCAGACATTCGGATGTTTCGACTGCTAAGCCACGGTGCTGAGCCAGTGGTTCGACTGTTTCCCGACAGCGGACGTGCGGGCTTGAAATGATCCTGCCGATCGAAAAGGCCGCCAACCGTTCGACGAGAGCACGCGCTTGTTTTCGCCCGCTCTTCGAAAGCGGACGCTCCTCGTCTGCGGCATCCCAGGCCGACCGATTGCCGGCCTTTGCGTGACGGACCAAGTAGATGAGGCCGTTGGTTCGCGTCCGAAGGGACCCGTCCGCATTTGCGCCGGTGCTTTCATGCTCGCCGGCGGCGCGAAGCCCTTTCGAAAAATTCCGCACCAGGTCCCGGTCATGATCGTACGTCAAAAGCCGCAGGGCGCGGTCGACGCTCACCCAGCTCAGCTCGTCTACCTCTTTTGTGGGCGCGAACTGACCCCCCAATGCGCGCATCACCCAATAATGAACGACTTTGGAACGACCCCGCCGATCGAGGTATTGCGTCGTGCCGAGCGATCGTTCGAGTCGGCAGCGCATGCCCGTTTCTTCTTCGACCTCACGCAGAGCAGTGTGCTCCTCGCTCTCACCGGCTTGAAGTTTGCCTTTCGGCAGACTCCAATCGTCGTACGCCGGTCGGTGAACCAAAGCGATCTGCGGAAGTCCGCCAGCTTGCGCCCGCACGACCACGCCGCCCGCGGCGCGCACCGTTACGGCGCTAGCCATTTGCTGTGGCGCTTTCGCGACAAGGATCTCCAAGCGTCGCGCCACCGCTGCCGGGAGTGACTCCCAGCCAGGGCGGCTGCTGCGGCTAACTGCCCCGCGTCGAACGCGATTTTGGCCCGCGTACGAAACTCTTCCAACGCTTGGCGCTCCACAGTCGAATCGTGATGCGTTCCCAAGATCTCTTGCAAGGCGGCGGTTTTGCGGACAAAAGATTTCGCTTCCTTACCGGCGACCGGGGTCAGCGCCTCCGCGCCGTAGCGGCAGCGCTTGGCGCGGATGCGAATTTTATGGAGAGCATCGTCATCGACCTCGGCAGGGCTCAACGCGTCCACGGCTTTGCGCAGTTTTTCCCAGTCGGCCGCGACGAGAGGGAGCAAAGTGACGGCAGCCGGCTGCGCCGGCGTCGTGGGCGCGAGCTTCGGGTCGCGAGCCGCATCGACGAAGCGCTTCAGCAGCGCGACGTAGGATTGACGGCGCATCGTTTCGTGCAGGCAGCTTAACGCCGTTGCCCGCCGCTTTTGGAATTGCCGTACTAAGGTGCGCCGCGCGGGCGCGGCCAGACCCAATGCCGCGGCGTCGCTGCGCAGTCTTTGGATCAGGACATCGGCATCGCGCACCGTTCCCAACTGAGAGGCGAGTCCTGCCGCGGCGTCGCGAAGCTCCCTCGCCCAGCGCTCCTCGAAAAAAGGCGCAAAGGTCTTCAAGTGCGACCGCATGCGCCGCAAGGCGACGCGGGCACGGTGCACGCAATCCGGGTCGCGACCGAGACGGATCCCCGCGTCGTGGCGGATCAGTTGAATCACGGATGAAGCTAAAGCATTTCGCACAATATCTGCCGCGTTCGCATCGCCGTCGACGGCGATGATGTCGACTTCGGAAGGCTGCGATGCCCGCGCTCCCAAAGCGCGCACGACTTTCGGCGTCGGGTCGATCTCACCCGCACCGGCTTCGCGTAAGCGAGCTAGCAGACACTCGATGAGCGAATCCGAAACATCGTCTCCAAGCTCCACTTCCACTTCACGGAATCGCAGGCCGATCTTGCGCCCGTTTAGGACCGAGACGAGGTCATCGGTGATGGTGGCGAGGCGGCCGCCGCCTGCGTCAGCGAGGACGACGCGGTTGCGAACGGTTCTCAAGCGAGCCACGGCGGCGAGCTGTGCGCCGCGCAGATAGGCAGTCAATAGATCGAGGGCCGCTTCGGGTGGATACTGCGCCGAGCCCGCAAATTCGTGCTCGGCACGCACCAGCAGACGACCATCGCTTTCCTGCGGCAGCTTTAACGTCCAGCCTTGACCTCGCCGGTACCGCAAGCTGCAGCCCCAGCGCGCCAGCCGCACGTCGGAAGTGTCGTAATAGACGGTCGAAAGAGCGGCTCGATCCGCGACCTCGCGCGCGATGGAGGCATCGAGGTCGCCGAATTGCGGCAAGCAGAAAACGGCCGGAGCGGCCATCTTCACTTCGCGTTCAATCACCCGTATCGTCATGTCCGGCCGAGCGCAATAAGGCAAGCTCCTGCAGGCGCTGCTGCGTGGACCGTGCGGCATCGGGCGCGTTGCGGACCCACGAACCGTCGGGCCTCAGAAGCCAAGCGGCGGCGCCCTCCTCCAAGTCGACATCGAGTATCTCTTTGAGTCGGCGCTGCAGAGCCGGCTCAGCGATGGGCACCGCGGCTTCGACCCGGCGATCGAGATTGCGCGGCATCAGGTCGGCCGAGCCCAAAAAGTACTTCGGCCCGGACTCGTCTCCCGCGAAATAGAAGATGCGCGAATGTTCCAAAAAACGCCCCAGGATCGAACGAACGCGGATGCGCTCCGACAACCCTTCGACGCCGGGTGCCAGGCAGCAGATGCCCCGCACGATCAGGTCCACGTCTGCGCCGGAAGCGGAAGCGGCGTACAAGGACTCGATGATCTCGGGGTCGACGAGATTGTTCACTTTGAGAATGATCCTGCCGCCGGGCACGCTTTCGGCGCGGATCAGAGCCAGCAACGCCAGGCGCATGCTCACCGGCGCGACCAGCAATTTCCGATAACGTGAGTGTCGGCTGTAGCCGGTGAGAACGTTGAAGAGGTCCGTCAGATCGGCGCCCAACTCCGGGTCCGCTGAGAGCAACCCGACATCCTCATACAGGGTCGCGGTGCTGGGATTGTAGTTGCCGGTGCTGACGTGACTGTAGCGCCGGATGCCGCCGTTCGAGCGGCGAACGACCAAAGCGATCTTCGCGTGGGTCTTGAGACCGACGACGCCATAGACCACATGGACGCCCGCTTCCTCTAAGATGCGAGCCCAACCGATGTTCGCTTCTTCATCGAATCGCGCGGTCACCTCGATGACCGCGACGACTTGCTTGCCGGATTCCGCCGCGCTGATGAGCGACCGAATGATGGGGCTCTCGTCGCCGGAGGTGCGGTACAACGTCTGCTTGATCGCCAAGACTTGCGGATCGCGAGCGGCATGGTCGATGAACGCCTCGACAGACGTGGCGAAAGAATCGTATGGATGATGCACGAGAATGTCGCCGCGGTCCAGCGAGGCAAATATATCGGGCGCCTGCTCGCTCTCGCGCACGGCCAAGCGAGGGCCGGTCACAGGCGTCCACCGGGGAAGCTTGAGCTCCGGACGGTCGAGATCGTACAGCGACCAGAGGGATCCGAGGTCGAGCAGTCCTCTGACGGTGTAGACATCCGCCGCTTCGACTTCCAACTCGCGGACCAGCAAGTCGCGGATGTGTTCGGGCATGCCGGCTTCGACTTCCAGTCGCACCGCGCGCGGGGATAGGCGGCGCAAGCGAAGCACTGTTTCGACCGCCTCTAAGAGATCGTCCACTTCGTCTTCGTTGAGCGCAAAATCCGTGTTCCTGGTTACCCGGAAAGCGTAGTGAGCCACGACGTCCATCCCTGGAAACAAGGCCTGCAGCCGAGCGGCGATTACCTGCTCCACCGGAACGACATGGTCGTCAGGCAGCTCCAAAAAGCGCGGCAAAAGAGGCGGTACTTTAACGCGCGCGATGCGGGGTGAGTGCTGGACGGGGTCGTTGATGACGACGACCAGATTTAAGGACAGGTTTGAGATGTACGGGAAAGGGTGCGCCGGATCTACCGCCAGCGGCGTCAGCACGGGGAAAATTCGCTCTTCGAAGAGACGATCGAGATGCGCGTGGCCGCCGGTCTCAAGTTCGCCATGGTGGACGATGCACACGCCGGCCTCGCGCAGCGCGGGAAGTAGTTCGTCCGTAAAAACGTCCGATTGCACCCGGACGATATCGGCGACGCGTTGGCGAACCGCGCGCAACTGGGTGCGGGTCGATCTTCCGTCGGAAGACAGGCCGCCCGCGCCCATGCTGAGCTGCTCTTTGAGCGCAGCCACGCGGACTTGAAAGAACTCATCGAGGTTGCGACTGAAGATCGCCAGGAATTTTGCCCGCTCCAGCAGCGGTAATCTGGAGTCCCGACCCAACTCCAGCACCCGTGCGTTGAAGTCAAGCCATGACAGTTCGCGGTTGAACAGCCTGCCGGGAGGAGACACGACCATGCTTTGAGATTCGCCGCCGTTCGTAAAAATTCCGGCACCTGCGCGCGGAGCGGCCGCGCTTACACCGTCTTGGCTTGAGTTCCCAGCTCGATGACTTCTACTTGGCCGACCTTGCCGGCATCGACGGCGAACCTGACGATTGTCTTCACCCGCTGGAATCCCGCTTTGCCGACGGCGCCTGGGTTGATCACGAGCATGCCGCCGCGCTTTGTATCGCGCATGATCCGTAATATGTGTGAATGCCCGCAGACGAACAACTGCGGCTGCCCCGCCTCCAGCAACTTCTTCACGCGTCGATCGTACCGTCCGGGATAGCCGCCGACATGAGTCATCCACACGGTGACGCCTTCGCAATCGAAGCGCTGATCGAGCGGGTAATCACGGCGCAGCTCCGGGCCGTCGATGTTTCCGTACACCCCCTTGAGCGGTTTGAAGGCGGCTAGCCGCTCGGCGACGCCGTCCCCAAAGTCGCCGGCATGCCAAATCTCGTCGCAGCGGGCGAAATACTCCATGACGCGCGGATCGAGATAGCCATGCGTGTCGGACAACAGGCCGATGCGCTTCAATGACGTGCGAGCGCCGGAACGATCGTCTGCCGAAACCTTAGCGGGGCGCCATGATCTTGGCCAGCATATCTGGCTTGCCCGCGATGCGGACGAGATGCGGATAGCGTAAGCCGCCGCGATAGGCAATGTCGTACGTGCCGTACCACTTGCTGCGCTGGCCCAGCAGCGCGATGGGGCGCCGGGCGCGCTGCGCAGTCCTGATGGCATAGCGAAGAGGATCGTCTTCCCCGTCGGGGACGTCGCTTCCGAACGCCTGACCGTTCACCGCCACGATTTTCGTTCCGGGAGCCAAACCTGCGGCAAAAGCCGGGGATCCTCGACGCACGTCGCGCACCGTTCCATCTTCCTCTAGAATCAGGCCGATGGAGTACCACAGATTCGTCTCGCGGTTGTTCGCGCCGTCTGCTTCGATGAACTCGTTGGGCTTTGGACTGTAGACCAGCTTCCACCCGGACCGCTGGAGCTCATCGGTCGGCGGATGAAGCGACACCGCATAGACGTAGCGCGCGAAGAAGCCGTGCCAATCGTACGGCATGACGCTCCCGAGCAGGCGCTCCACATCCGGGCGGGTGTAGGTGGCCGTCATGGCTGCCGTCGTCGGCGGTCCGGCGAAGATATGCAGGAAGTCGTCGATCGCCCTCCTACCATCGGTCCCTTCGCGGATTATCGTATCGACATCCAGCCACACGAGTTCGCCTTCGGTATAGAAGTCGTCGGCCGTGCGGCGCAGAGAAGCATAATCGCCTTCGGCTTGGTAGAGATACGGAGCCGACGTCGTCAGATCGATCAGCGGGGTCGTCTCTCGGCCGGGTTCGTAATCCATGCTCGCGTACAGGGCCGCGAGATATTCCGGATACTCCTTGGGTTTGCGGATGCCCGCGCGAAACGAAAGCAGATCGCCGAGGTATTGATTCATCCCCTCGTAGACCCAAAGCAAGTCGGTGCGCATGGGCACTTGGAAATTTGGGGTTGTCAAGTCGGCGGGCCGTCGGTACTTACCGTTCCACGAATGAGAGAACTCGTGCGTCAGCAGATCGCCACTGGCAAGTTGCCGCTTTTCATCGACCAAAAACCCATCTGCCGCTCTGTCGTCGCTGCTTTGGTGGTGCTCGATGCCCT
The DNA here is from genome assembly GCA_014304875.1 of Vulcanimicrobiota bacterium. Classification (GTDB taxonomy): domain Bacteria; phylum Vulcanimicrobiota; class Vulcanimicrobiia; order Eremiobacterales; family Eremiobacteraceae; genus Mawsoniella; species Mawsoniella australis. Next base: position 2,633 of record JACRUD010000161.1, on the reverse strand, counting down.
GGGTTCCGATGGCATCGCTAAGGGTCAGCAGGGAATGATACACCTCCCAGTGCCGCGCCCCGTAGAGAGCCAGCGCTTGGGGCACCGTCGCCTTGTAGGCATTGATCACATCTTCAGGGATGTCCAAGTCCTGGGGCCGATCCGCAAATACGTCCAGCTGAGCCGTCGCGCCATCGTGCGACCACTCGGGAATGTGCTTGACGTAGGAACCGCAGTCGAGCGGCGAATCGACGAGCGTCGCGAGGCTGGTCTGCGCAAAATCGACACGGTTCCCGTCCCGGCGAGCGCCGGGAAGCGCGCTAGCAAAATCCCATCCCAGCGGCAGCAGAATACCGGCTCTCACGAAGACCTGATGCGAATCCGTATCGGCTTGATACAACAGATCCCGATTCCAGTTGACGATCGCGATGTTCTTGGTCGACATGACGTCGCCCGGCGCGTTCAGCAGCACATCGAACGACACATCGAGTCGGTCCACACCCGAAGGCACGCTGATGTGGAAGGAGTACATGTCCGTCGCGTCGCGCGACCACGGAAGCGCACGACCCAAAGCCGAGATTCTCAAGGAAGCCAGATCGTGCAGCGGTCCGGTGGGTCCGTGCTCGCCGGGTATCCACTTGGGATACGAAAGGGTGAAGTCTCCCGCCTTCACCGGGACGGTCAAACGCGCGGACATGAGTCCGCGCGATGCTTGGCGAGCATCGAGCAGCAGCGTCATCGGGTTCGTCTGCGTGGCGAGCGCCGCGGCCGACGCCTCAGGCCGCCCCTCGATCGCGGGCGGCGTGAATGAGGAGACGCTCAGGGCAGGACCGGCGCATGCCAGCGCCATTGCGACGCACACGCAAGCCCACAGTGGAAAACGCTTCATTGCCGGTTCTTAGGAACGATCGACCGCAAAGCGACCTTCGAGTTTAGCCGTCTTCTGAAATGGCCACGCGCTGAGAGCCTGTGCCCACGCAGCGAAACGATCACGAGCCGAATGACTCTCGATCGTCGGCGTCGAGCATATCCAGCATGCTGGTGAGCTGCTTGTCGCGTGCCGCTGCCGGATAGCGCTTTTCCAGGTGCTCCCGATTCTCGGCATTGATCTCGCGGTCGCGCAGCCACTGATTGTAGCTTTCGTATTTGGACCTGTCGGCGTGGTCCCGCAGCCAAGCAGCGACGTCTTCATTCCCCTGTGCGCGAGCAACCGCTTTGATGAAGTCCGCCTCCGCCACTCCGATCGTGGAAAACATCGTTTCGCTGAAGCCCGACATCTTGTAGTCCCCCGGCTTGCCGCCGGGCAGCATCGCCCGGGCCTTATCGATGGTGCGCGGCAGGAACATCAGCCCGTCCAAGGACTCGTAGACCCGGGCCGGCGGCCTCTTCGTTAAATCCAAAGCATCCATAGCGATCCTCACAAAGCAGCAGGCGGCGCAGGGACGGTTAGACCGCCAAAGGTCATTACCTGGCTCTTACGTCTGCGTCGCCCGGCGGGCTGACGGCGGCCGCCGATCAATCGGTTGGGCCTTCGACAGGGACGCGGATGCGTGGAACCATAACTTGCCCCGCGTGAGCGCGACCAGGCCCGCCACGCCCCCCGCGCGAGAGCGCCGCCCGGGCATCGATATCGTCGGCGCGACCAAGCCGATGTGGACGGTCTTTTTTGTTTTCTTGATCCCATTGATGCTCAGCAACGTTCTTCAGGCGCTCAGCAGCACGCTCAACAGCATATTTCTCGGCCGCCTCATCGGCGTCGACGCGCTCGCCGCCGTCTCGGCGTTGTTCCCGGTCATCTTCTTCCTGATCTCATTCCTCATCGGTCTTTCTAACGGATCCACCGTCCTGATCGGGCAAGCATTCGGCGCCGGCGACGAGCATGCCGTCAAGAAGGTCGCCGCGACGGTTTTGACCCTATCGCTGCTGCTCGGCATAGCCGCGGCGGCGATCGGTGCGCTATTCACAAACTCGCTGCTGGTCTTTTTGGGCACCCCGTCGAACATCTTGAAAGATTCCGAGGCCTACGCCAGGATCATGTTTTTGGCGCTGCCCATCTTCTTCGTGTATCTGACTTACACGACGGTTTTGCGCGGCACTGGAGATTCCCAGACTCCCTTTTACTTCTTGATCCTGACTACCGTCTTGGGAGTCGTCGCAACGCCCGCGCTCATCCGTGGGTGGATCGGTCTGCCCCAAATAGGTGTCGTGAGCCCCGCGGTGGCGGCGATATTCGCCAATTTGTGCTCTTTGGCCGCGTTGATCGCCTACCTTCGTTCCATCCGGCACGCTTTGGCTCCGGATCGCGAGATGGTTCGAGATCTGGGAATCGATTGGGGCATAACGAGGAATATCGTCAAGATCGGCGTGCCGACCGGCATCCAGGTCGTCATGGTGTCGCTGTCTGAGATCGCGGTGATTTCGTTCGTCAACCGGTTCGGATCGCACGCGACCGCCGCGTACGGAGCCGTGAACCAAGTCGTCAGCTACGTGCAGTTCCCCGCGATCAGCATCGGGATCACCGGTTCGATCTTCGGCGCCCAGTGCATCGGCGCTCGCCGAGAGGACAAGTTGGGCAGCGTCATCCGGTCCGGCGTCCATCTGAACTATGCGATCGGCGGTGTCCTGATCGTCCTGTGCTACGCTTTCTCGTGGTC